>DBMH01000301.1 GCA_002297645.1 Rhodanobacteraceae bacterium UBA703
GTCCTGGCCGCGGTGCTGAAACGCTGGGTCGGACAGGGCGGCGTGCTGGCGGCCGCCGCCGCGAGCGGCCTCGCCGACGTGCACGCCGCCACGGTGTCCGTCGGCCAGCTCGCCGCCACCGGGACGATCCCGCCCGCCGAAGCAGGCCTCGCATTGGCCGTCGCGTTCGTCGCGAATTCCGGCATGAAGTGCGCCGCCGCATTCGGCGGTGGCGGCCTCGGCTACGCGCGCTCGATCGTGCTCGGCGTGCTGCTGATCGATGCCGCGCTGATCGCGGCACTGGCGCTCTGGCGCTGACGCGGCCCGTGGTCTCCGCTCAATAGCGATCTTCGATGCGGCTCCCGAGCTTGTATCCGTCGGTCGGGAAGCCGTCGGCGCGATAGCTCGCGTACTTCGGCAGCCATCCGGGATCCGGCCGCAGCGGACAGGTCAGCAAGGCGTCGGACTGCGGGCCGCAGGCACGACCGCCGCGATCGGCGCGGAAGTCGTGCCACGCGAGCGTCCGGGCTGCCTTGCCGATCGTGCCGTCGAGGCCGAACCAGCGATCGTCGAGACCGTCCTTCGGCATCGCCAGGAAGCGGTCGGCCCAGCCGCTGGTCGTCGTCGATGTGCTCGTAGCGGTAGCGCCGATCGAAGCTCTGGCGCCGGCTCGGCTGAGGCGATCGCCGTGCCGGCGAGAATACCCGTCATGGCGCCGGCGATTGCGCGACCGATCGAAACGAGTGGACGAGTGGACGAGTGGACAATGCTGCGACTCCCTGTCGCCGGCGGCCCCGGCTCGGGAGCAATCTGCACGTCGCGACAACGGGGGCCCCTGACGCCGGTCAGGAGCGGCCGCCTGCGACGGAAGGCGCGACGAGTTGCCACGGAGGCTCTCCTGCGGCTTGCGGCCGCGCTTGACCCAAATCAGGGCGGTCCCGGCGCGGTTGCACGAGTCTTCGCAACCAAGGGAATCTCTGGAGAAGTCGTCATTCCCGCCTTCCCGGGCATGACGTCGAAGCCTTCGTTCGGACCTTCCCACGACGTCCATCATCACGGGAACGGAGATACCGAATGAAACGCCTGCTGCTGACTCTCGCCCTCCTCGCCGCCGCCGGCCTGTCCGGCTGCACGTCACGGACCAGCGGCGTCGCCGACGCCAACGCGGCACCGGCCACCACCGGCGGTTCGGCCAAGGGCGACTTCGGACCGCCGCAGGGCGAACCGATCCACGCCGTGCTGACCCCGCCGCCGCGGGTGCCGCCTCCGGTCAACCGCAACCACCCGGCCAAGGTCGTGGTCGAGCTCGAAGTCATCGAAAAGGAAATGCCGATTTCCGAGGGCGTGACCTACACGTTCTGGACCTTCGGGGGCACCGTGCCGGGCAGCTTCATCCGCGTGCGCCAGGGCGACACGGTCGAGTTCCATCTCAAGAACGCGCCGGACAGCAAGATGCCGCACAACATCGACCTGCACGGCGTGACCGGCCCCGGCGGCGGCGCGGCGTCGAGCTTCACCGCGCCGGGCCATGCCTCGCAGTTCACGTTCAAGGCGCTGAACCAGGGCATCTACGTCTACCACTGCGCGACCGCGCCGGTCGGCATGCACGTCGCCAACGGCATGTACGGACTGATCCTGGTCGAGCCGCCGGAGGGCCTGCCGAAGGTCGACCACGAGTACTACGTGATGCAGGGCGACTTCTATACCGCCGGCAAGTATCGCGAGAAGGGCCACCAGCCGTTCGACATGGAGAAGGCGATCGACGAGCACCCGACCTACGTGCTGTTCAACGGCGCCGAGGGGGCGCTGACCGGCGACAAGTCGCTGGCGGCGAAGACGGGCGAGACGGTACGCCTGTTCGTCGGCAACGGCGGCCCGAACCTCGTGTCGAGCTTCCACGTGATCGGCGAGATCTTCGACCGCGTGCAGCCGGAAGGCGGCACGCATCCGCAGGAGAACGTGCAGACCACGCTGATCCCGGCCGGCGGCGCGGCGATCGTCGAGTTCCACCTGGAAGTGCCCGGCAGCTACGTGATGGTCGACCACTCGATCTTCCGCGCGTTCAACAAGGGCGCGCTGGCGATCCTCAAGGTCGACGGCCCCGAGAACAAGGAGATCTACTCGGGCAAGGAAGTCGATTCGGTCTACCTCGGCGATCGCGCCGAGCCGAACCTCAAGGCCGTCAGCACGGCGGCGAAGGCGCACGCCGCCGGCACGCTGACCCGGGACGAGCAGATCGCCGCCGGCAAGCAGCTGTTCACCGGCACCTGCTCGGTCTGCCACCAGGCGAACGGCGAAGGCCTCGAGGGCGTGTTCCCGCCGCTGGCCAAGTCCGACTACTTCGCCAGGGATCCGAAGCGGATCGTCGATGCGATGCTGCACGGCGTGAGCGGCAAGGTCACGGTGAACGGCGTCGAGTACCACTCGGTCATGCCGCCGATGAACCAGCTCACCGACGACGAAGTCGCCAACATCGCGACCTTCGTGCTGAACAGCTGGGGCAACCCGGGCGGTCAGGTGACGAAGGAACAGGCTTCGGCTTCGCGTGCGGAAAACCCGGCCGCGACGCAGGCCGAGCACTGACGGGCGCGGTGGCGACGATGGGTCACCTCGAAGGAATCGGAAGCGTCCCCGGGTTTTTCCGCGCGCTGCGGGCCGGGCTCGCGGCACTCGCCCTCGGCCTGCCTGTCGCCGTCGCTGCCACGGAAGCGGGCGGGCCGGTCTACGCGACCGTCCCGGCCACCTCGTTCGTCAGCGTGATCGAGACCGAACCCGGCGCGAAGCCGCAGGCCGTCGCGGCCTTTGCGCTGCGCAGCGAGCCGGTCACGAACGCGGAATTCCTCGCCTTCGCGATGGCACACCCGCAGTGGCGGCGCGGCAACGTGCCGGCCGTGTTCGCCGACGCCGGCTACCTGTCGCACTGGCAGGCCGCCGATGCGCTCGGCGCGGCGGCGTTGCCGAGGCAACCGGTCACGCAGGTGAGCTGGTTCGCGGCGCAGGCCTACTGCGAATCGGAGAACGCACGCCTGCCGAGCTGGATCGAGTGGGAGCGCGCTGCGGCCGCCAGCGACAAGGTCGCCGATGCCCGTGGCGACGCCGCGTGGCGACGGCACCTGCTCGACTGGTACGCGCGGCCCTCGACCGGCGCGCTCGCCGAGACCGGCGGCGAGGCCAACCTGTACGGCGTGCGCGACCTGCACGGCCTGATCTGGGAATGGGTCGACGACTACGCGGCGATGATGGTCAGCGCGGACAGCCGCGACCAGAACGACCCCGATCGCCTGAAGTTCTGCGGCGCCGCGGCGATGAGCCTGCGCGACCGCGACAACTACGCCCTGCTGATGCGCATCGCGATGCTGTCGTCGCTGAAAGCGGCCGATACGACCCGCAATCTCGGCTTCCGCTGCGCGCGCGATGCCAAGGAGTCACGCCGATGAAATCCTTCCACGTTCTCGCCTGCGCGCTCGCGCTGACGCTCGCCGCCTCCGCCTTCGTGCCTGCCACGGCCGCCGATACCTCCGTGCAGGCGGCCCTGCCCGGCGACTCGGTCTACCACCTCGACGTGCCACTGACCGACCAGAACGGCAAGGCGCTGCGGTTCCCTGGTAGCCGCGGCAAGCCGGTCGTCGCGAGCATGTTCTATTCCTCGTGCCAGTTCGTCTGCCCGCTGATCATCGACACGCTGAAGAAGACCGAACGCGCGCTGCCCGGATCCGGGCGCGCCGGTTTCGAGGTGCTGCTGGTCAGCATCGACCCGGACCGCGACACGCCGGAAGCGCTGGCCCGCGTCGCCGCGAAGCACCATGTCATCGACCCGCGCTGGCACCTGGCGCGAGCGGAGAAGAATGACGTGCGCCGCATCGCGGCCGTACTCGGCGTCCAGTACAAGCCGCTCGACGACGGCGAGTTCAGCCATTCCAGCGCGTTGATCCTGCTCGATGCGCAGGGCCGCATCGTGGCGCGCAGCGACAAGCTCGGCGAGGCCGATCCGGAATTCGTCGCCGCGCTGAGCCGCACGGTCGCGGCGAAACCCTGAGCGGAAGCCGCCGCCGGAACTCCCGCCGGCGCGATCGCCTGACCGTTCTCGCGTCGGAGGGCGATGCTCCATTCCCGATCCGATCCTTCCGTCGGTCGATCCGTCTTGCCCGGGCCCACTCCCCTCCGGAAACGGCCGATCCTGCATCTTCCGGGTCGGTTGCATGGCGCTGGCAGGCGCTGGACGCGGGTCGGGGCGAACGTATACTCGATCCTCCAATCGGGCGCCGGCAGTGGGAGCTGATCCGTCGCCAAGTCTCGGTCATGCGACGCTCCATCGCATGACTGCCAGGGGGAGGAATCGGTGTTGAAACCCAAGAATGATCCAAAGACGATCAAGGCACGCGTGTGCGCCTTGGTGACCGGAGCCCTGGTTCTTGCGGGCTCCATTCCCGTGATGGCTGCCGCATTCGAACCGGTCGCCGAGCACGTCGTCCTGACGCCGCTCGATCGGCCCGATGCGAAGGGCGCCACCGCGCAGATGAACATCGTCTACGACAAGCGCGAGCGTCTTCCGGAATCGTTCCCCCTCTACGTGGAAGGAAAGCCCTACACCGCCAAGCGCGTGGGTGGCAACGAGTATTCCGTGCGCATTCCTTTCGATTTCGATGCGTTCGTCGCCGAACAGGAACAGCGCAAGAAGATGGCGCCGATCCTCGGCAAGGTGCCGGTCTTCGAGGGGCGCGAGATCACCGGCTACCGACCTGTCGCGTTCCTGGAACCGAAAGTGCTCAAGCAGCAGATTCGTGCGCGCCTGCCGATTCGTGTCGACGCGGACGTCGTGCGGGCATTCAGTGGAACGGTCTACCCGGAAAGTTCCCTGCTCGTGAAAGCCACGGCCGTCGTGGACGATCCGCAGCGTACGTACGATGTATGCACCAACGCAGGCAACCCCGACGGCGCGTGGACGTTCAAGCGGCTCATGGAGAATATCGCCAATCAGCCGGTGACCGGGATCAACGCGGCCGACATGGTGGAGGACTGGGTCAGCTCGCTGGGCGTCGACCAGACCATCAATGGATTTCCGGTGTACGGCACCACGCGCGCGGGAAAACTCCTCGATCACTGGCCAAGAGACGTGGATGGGCGCCTCGACCTGTCGCATTCCCCCTTCCGGCTGCTCGCCATCGTCAACCGCATCGATCTGAGAACCGCCACGGCCTACGGCAATGGCGGCGCGGGCGAAGGGCGCTTCATCTTCGGCATCATCAAGGTCGACCCGAATGATCCGATGGATACGTGCTCGACCGAAGCGGGAACGGTGATCTTCGAATACGGGGTTCCGCTGCAGCAATGTTCCGCGATCAGGAACTACGGGATCCAGTGGGCGGAACTGGAAGAACACTCCCTCGGCTCACCGTCCTACAACGCCGCCCTGCAGGCGATCACCGACCAGTTCACGAGTGCCAATGCGGTGCCCGCGAAGCCGAATGGAAGTGCGTTGAACCAGCTGCGCTCCAACGACTTCCCCATCACCAGCCTTTGGGAGCTGCGCGAGTTCCACATCAATGCCGTCACGCACGGATTCGACACGGTCAGCACCGCCCTGACCCCGCATTTCGATACCTACACCAACACGGGTCCCCAGTCCTCGTCGCTCGCCCAGTTCATCAATCAGAACGCGAACGACATTCTTCTCGAGCGGCATGCCATCCCGGCGTCCTTCAACGGAGTGCCCTTCCTGACGGGCTCCGCGATGAATCCGTTCCAGAGCCAACAGCCGAAAACCTGGATCGTCCCGGGGACCGCTTCCGAGCCGCGCCACAAGTTCGCGCTGAACACCTGCAACGGGTGTCACGGCAGGGAAACCGGTACGCGCTTCCTGCATGTGGAGACGCGCAACAGCGGCGTCGAATCGTCCTTGTCGGCGTTCATGACCGGAAGCGGGCCATTCGTCGACCCCGTGTCCGGTACCGCGCGCGACTTCGACGAGCTGGCCCGCCGCCAATACGATCTGACGCAGCTGATCGAGCAGGGCTGCTTCTCCGGCAACGTGCTCACGGACGTCCTGATCCCCTCGACGCTTCAAGTGCATTGACTGGCTCCGTGATCGCAACGTGGGCGGTGCGATTCCCGGGCGGAAGGGGGAACGTTGCCCCTTCCGTTCCGCGGAGGGTGCATTCCGGTCGGTCCTGACGGCGAATCCGGCGGCATCACAAAGACCGCGGAATGGCTGCTCCACGATTCACGCAATCCGGGGACCGGCAACGCGGATGCCATCCTCTCTCCGCAAGGCATCCGGCCGGAGGAATGGAAGCCGCCGCGGCAATTGAAAGCGTTCCCGGGATGTCATTCACCCCGTTTCGTGAACCGTACTCGCCGGAAAAGCAGCGCTCTCGCCGCCGGCGCAAGTCCGGTCGCCGGCCCGATCAGCTTTCCGCCGGGCCTTGGGCGCGCAGCAGCCGGCCCAGTTGCTGCAACGCTTCAGTCTGCAGTTGACGCGCACGCTCGCGCGTGACGCCGAGGTCGCGCCCGATGTCCGCCAGCGACTGCACCGGTGTGCCATCGAGGCCGAAGCGTCGTTGCAGCACTTCGCGCCGGCGCTCGCCGAGCTGCGCCAGCGCGGCGGCCAGACGCTCGCCGTTGATCGCCGACTGCGCCGGCTCCTCGTTCTCGGGAATCTGCCCGATCAGGGTGCGCTCGCCGGCTTCGAGCGCGGCGTCGAGCGAACCGACGTGCTCGGTGATGCGGAACAGTTCGGCGAGATCCTGCATGCTCTTGCCGACGGCCGCGGCGATCTGCTCCAGGCTCGGCGGCGCACCGACGCGCGCCGTGAGCTCGCGTTCCACGCGCAGCACCTGCGCCAGTTCGCGCAGCACGTGCACCGGAACGCGCACCGTGCGGCCCTGGTTCATCACCGCCGACTGCACCGCGTCGCGGATCCACCACACGGCGTACGTCGAGAAGCGCAGCCGGCGCGCCGGATCGAACTTCTCGACCGCGCGGATCAGGCCGAGGTTGCCTTCGGCGATCAGGTCCATCAGCAGCACGCCGCGACCGACCCACGGGCGCGCCAACGTGACGACGAGGCGCAGGTTCGATTCGATCATGCGCCGGCGCGCTTCGGCGTCTCCCGCTCGCACGCGCTCGGCCAGCGACCATTCCTCGCCGGCATCGAGCAGCGGAATCAACGCGATTTCGGAAAGGTACGCGCCGGTCGAGCTGCGCACCTCCTCGTCCCGAGGCTCGACCGCATCGATGAGATCGAGCAGTCCCTCGAGCGACGGGTCGTCGGAACCCGCGCGTTCGTGGCTGGAGGTCGTCTTGCTCACGCGCCGAGCTTAACGCGTCAGCGCCGCGGCAAGTAATCGAGCGGATTGGTCGGCTTGCCGTTCCTGCGGATCTCGAAGTGCACGGAGTCGCGGCTGGCGCTGCTCGAACCCATTTCGGCGATCACCTGCCCCGCCTTGACCGGATCGCCTTCCTTCACCAGGCGCTTGCGGTTGTAGCCGTAGGCCGACAGGAACGCCGGGCTGTGCTTGACGATGATCAGTTCGCCGTAGCCGATCAGGCCGTTGCCGCTGTAGACCACCGAGCCGTCCGCGGCGGCGCGCACCGGGTCGCCGGCCTTGCCGGCGATGTCGATGCCCTGCCGCGTCTGGTCGCCGGTGACGAAGGTGCCGACGATCTTGCCGTCGGCCGGCCAGCGCCAGGCGACGTCGCCGGGAGCGCCCGCGACCGGAGGCGGAGCCGCTTCCGCCGGTTTCGGCGCTGCCGTGGTCGCGGCAGTGGCCGCC
>DBMH01000239.1 GCA_002297645.1 Rhodanobacteraceae bacterium UBA703
CCGAGCAGCGGCGCGTCCGCGGCGATGCCCAGGCGCGCACGGGCCTCCGCCCGCCGCGCGGCATCGACGCCGAAGCGCTCGGCCGGCACCGCGTTCATCACGGTCACCGCGCGCGCTTCGTCGACGAGACCGAGACCGACGAAACGCTCGTGCACCTGCCGGCCGACCATCGCGACGCGACGCGTGCGACGCAGCGACGCGAGGTACAGCCAGCGCAGGCGCCGGTGGGCGAGACGCGTGCCCATGTTGTGCACGGTGTTGACCAGCACCGGCGCGTCGCGCAAGGCCAGCGTGGCCAGCGCGGCGTAGTAGTTCGGCACGAAGTTGTGCGTGTGGACGACGGCGACGCGGCGCTCGCGCATCGTCGCGCGCAGCAGGCGCAGTACACGGCGGTCCAGCGTGCCGCACTTGGCGCCGACGACGACCGGCACGCCGGCCGCCTCGAGCTCGCTGCGGAAACCGCCGCACTCGTTGATCGCGAACACCGCGACGGACTGCCCCGCGGCCTGCTGCGCGATGGCGAGGTCGGTCACGACGCGTTCGAGGCCGCCGACGTCGAGCGTGTCGACGACGTGGAGGACCGCGGGCGGGGTGTCGCGTGTCGACATGGCGCGAGTCCTGGCGGAAGCGCGGCGATGGTAGCGCAGGCCGGCACGGCGCACGGAGACGGCCGATGAACGAGGCCCATGCCAGGCAGGCCTTCGGCAAGGGCGCGACGCTGCGCGCGGCCTTGCAGATGACCGGCTCGACCTACGTGGTCTACGCGACCGGCCTGCTGGTCAGCGCATTGATCGCGCGCAGCGTCGGCCCGGACGACTTCGGCCGCTACTCCTACCTCGTGTGGCTGGTCGGCGTGCTGATCATGGTCGGCAACAACGGCCTCACCACGTCCGGCATCCGCTTCGTCTCGGAAAGCCTCGGGCGCGGGCTGCCCGATACCGCGCGCGACGTGCACGGCTGGCTGAAATGGCGGCAGCTCGGCTGCATCGCGTTCGTCGCCGCGCTCTACCTCGTGTCGATGCCGTTCTTCACGCCGTCGGGCTGGACCCATCCCGACCTGGCGCTGTTCGCCGCGGTCGTCCTGGTCAGCACGTTCGCGAAGGCGATGTACCTCTTCAGCATCTCGATCGCGAAGGGCTACGGGCGCTTCGACGTCGAAGCGGTCACCTCGGTCGCGGTGAGCGTGCTGAACGCACTCGCCGTCGTCGTGCTGATCCTGCTGCACGCGACGCTGCACGCATACCTGCTGCTGTTCGCGGTCACCTGCATCGCTTATGCCGGCTCGGCGGCGTGGATGCTGCACCGCTCGCACATCGCCGCGCACCATCGCGAGATCGCGCCCGACCTGCTCGAGCGCATGCGCAAGCACCTGCTGTGGAGCGTCCTGCTGACGATCGCCGCGGCCTTCAGCAACAAGTCCGTCGAGACCTGGATGCTGAACCAGTTCGTCGGCCCGGCCGAGGTCGGCTACTTCTCGATCGCCGCGGCGCTGACGCGCGGCGGCGTGGACCTGCTCTCATCCGGCCTCACGACTGTGCTGATGCCGTCCATGGCGCACGCGTTCGGCGCCGCCGGGCACGAGAGCGTCAGCACGATCCTCTCGCACTCGGTGCGCTACTTCCTGTTCCTCGGTCTGCTGCTCGCCGGCGTCGGCGTGCTGTGGGCCGACGTCGCCGTGCACCTGATGTACGGCCCCCGCTACGACGAGGTCGTGCCGGTGCTGCGCGTGATGATGGTCGTGGGCGGCCTCACGCTGTCCGACGGCGCCTTCGGCGCGCTGCTGTCGACCACCGACAACCAGCGCCTGCGTGCCGGCTTCTCGTTCCTGTCGATCGCGCTGGGAACGATCGCCGCGGCCGCCCTGATCCCGACCTACGGCCTGATGGGCGCCGTGGTCGCGCACGCGCTGTCGCGCCTGCTGGTGTTCGCGATCACGCTGGTCGGCATCGTCCGCATCATGCGGCTGCGCCTGCCCTGGCGCGAGATCGGCCTGCTCTGCGCCAGCGCAGCCGCCGCCGGCGCGATCGCCGCGGCGATGGTGTTCGCCGCACCGGGGCTCTGGACCAGCGTCGCCGCCGGCGTCGCCTACGTGCTCGCGTACGTCGGCGGCACGGTGCTGCTGCGCGCGTGGCGATGCGGCGACGCCGAAACGCTGCTGGGACTGCTGGACCGGCTGCCGCGCGTCTTCGGCCGGCTGCGGCCGCGCATCGAGCGCTGGGCGGCGGAGCTGCCGCGATGAACGGCGTGAAGGGAAGACCTCCGATGGATCGCAGGCAGGAGGCGCCATGAAGCGCAGGACGCTGGCGGGGCTGCTGAGCGCGACGGGCCTGCGCCCGCTGCTCGCGTCGTGCCTGCCGCCGCGCGGCATCCTCGGCCTGAACTACCACCGCATCGGCGACGGCAGCCGCTCCAATCTCGACCGCAGCCTGTGGAGCGCGAGCGAGGAAGCCTTCGACCGGCAGTTGCGCTACCTCAAGCGCAACAGCGAAGTCATCGGCCCGGACGACATCGACGCGGCACGCAAGGACCGGCGCAGCCTGCACGTGCTGATCACGTTCGACGACGGCTACCTCGACAACTACGAGCTGGCCTACGCCGCATTGCGCCGCCACGACCTGCCGGCGACGTTCTTCATCGCGACCGGCTTCATCGACCGGCCGCGCCTGCCGTGGTGGGACGAGATCGCGAGCCTGGTGCGCGCGCTCCACCGCGGCACGCTCGACCTCGCCGACTGGCTGCCGGCCCCGCTGGCGGTCGACGACGACACGCGCGAGGCGGCGATCCAGACGCTGCTCGCGACGTACAAGTCGCTGCCGGCGGCGCAGGCGGCCGAGTTCCTCGCGCGCCTGCGCACCGTCACCGGCGGGCGGGCGCGCGGCGGGCGCGACGACCTCTGGATGACCTGGGACATGGTGCGCGAGATGGCCGCCGGCGGCATGACGATCGGTGGCCACACGATCAACCACGCGATCCTCTCCGGGCTCGACGAGGACGAACAGTGGCAGGAGATCTCCGGCTGCGCCGCGCGCCTGGAGCGCGAGACCGGCCGACCGATGCGCTACTTCGCCTATCCGGTCGGCGGCCGCAGCACGTTCGACGCGGCGTCGCGGCGCTGCCTAGAGCGCCTCGGCGTGCGCTATGCGTTCTCGTACTACGGCGGCTACACCGGTGCCGGTGCGGAGATCGACCGCTACGACATCCCGCGCATGCCGATCGAGCCGTACATCGACGGCGACTGGTTCCGCGCGATCGTGCAGTTGCCACGGATCTTCTGCCGCCGCACGCAGGCGTGAACGGCCATGACGAACGACACCGACTTCATCGCCCTGTACCAGCAGCTCGGATGCGTGCCGGGCGACGGCGTGGACGAGTTCCGCCGCGCCTGGCGTCGCCGCGTCGCGCAACTGCATCCCGACCGCGGAGGTCGCGACGATACCCTCGAACTGCAGCAGCTCAACGCGGCCTATGCGGCGGCGATGCACTTCCACGCGCGCTACGGGCGCCTGCCGGGCGAGACCGCTTCCGGGGCAATGCCTGCGGTGGGAAGCCGAAGGGCGCCGCCGTCGGGCCCTGAGCCGTCGCAGCGGCCCCATCGCATGCTCTGGCTGCTCGCGCTGCCCCTGCTCGTGCTGGCCGCGGTGTGGATCGGCGAACGCCAGGAACCGGACGAACCGATGGAGCCGGAAGCCGCCGCACCGGAGGTCCCTCCGCGCGACACCGCCGCGCCGTTGCGCCTGCGCCTCGGCATGGGCCGCGACGCCGTGCTCGCCATGCTCGGCGAACCGGTGTCGCGCAACGCCACCTTGTGGCAATGGGGCCCGTCGTGGGTCGCCTTCGAATGCGGCGCCGTCACCGACTGGTACAGCTCGCGCCTGCGCCCGCTGAAGGTCGCGACCAGCGTGCCGACGGACACCGAACGCCGCACGGTGCCGCGCCCGCGCTGCGCGGCGGCGTCCGCATTGCCACCGGGGACACCGCCGTGAAAGCCGCCGTCCATACGATCCCGTTCCCGGCTCCCGGCCTGCGCGTCGAGACAAGGCCGAGCCGCGGCATCGATGCGATGCTGGCGGCCGAGATCGACGCGCTCGCGCACCGCGCCGCCGAACCCAATCCGTTCCACGAGGCATGGATGCTCGACGCCGCCCTGCGGCATCTCGCCGGGCCGCCGATGACCCTGCTCCTGATGCGCGACGCCGACGACGCGCTCGTCGGCCTGTGGCCGCTGCGGCGCTGCTCCCGCTTCCGCGGCCTGCCGTTGCCGACGCTGGAATCGTGGCAGCACGACTACCTGTTCCTCGGCTCGCCGCTGCTGGCCGCGGACTGCCTCGCGCCGGCGCTGGAGGCCCTGCTCGACTGGCTCGCCGGCGCGCACGGCCCGCGCATCCTGCAGGTGCGGGCGATGCGCGCGGACGGGCCGG
>DBMH01000246.1 GCA_002297645.1 Rhodanobacteraceae bacterium UBA703
GCCGGCCGGTGTACCGGAACGGCTCGGTGTCTACACGCATGCCTATCGCGCGCGCCTGCTCGGCGTGCTGCGCGAGGACTATCCCGGCCTGCGCGCGCTGGCCGGCGACGAGGAATTCGACGCCCTGGCGCGCGCCTACGTCGACGCGACGCCTTCGACCCATCCGAATGTCCGCTGGTATGGCGCGCGCCTGCCGGCGTTCACGCGCGAAGGCCCGCCGTGGTCGGAACGGGTGGAACTCGGCGAGATGGCTCAGCTGGACTGGTCACTGGGCCTGGCCTTCGACGCGGCCGACGACCCGACCGTCGACTTCGCGGCATTGGCCGCGCTGGCGCCGCAGGACTGGCCGCTGCTGCGGCTCCGCCTGCACGCGTCCCTCCAGCGCGCGCGTTTCACCCGCAACGTCGACGCGATCCGCCGCGCGCTCGATCGCGACGAACCGCGGCCCGGGCTGGAAACTTCCGCCGCGCCGCAACCCTGGGCCGCATGGCGCCGTGGCGGCGCCGTGCGTCATCGCCGTCTCGACGAGGACGAAGCCGGCATGCTCGACGCCGTCGAGCGCGGCGCGCGTTTCGCGGAACTGTGCGAGCGACTGTGCGAATGGCATGTACCGGAGCAGGTCGCCGCGCGTACCGCAGCGCTCCTCCGACGCTGGGTCGACGACGGCTGGGTCGCCGCCGCCGATCGGGACTGAAGGCACGCGTCCACGGGCAACCGGAACAGCGCGTCTATTTCTTCGCCTTCAATTGCGAGACCGGTACGCTCAGCAGGGACCAGCCGGTGCGCACCCAGGCGCGCTCGCCGCGTTCCTGGTCGAGCAGCACGATCATGTTTCCGTACCGGCGCTGGGGCTGGGCCTCGCTCGGGTACGCGCCGATGTCGTAGTTGAGCATCGCCACCGTCTCGCCCGTCGCCGTTTCGAGCACTTGTCGCCACTGCGCGGAGGTGAGGTCGCTCCAGCGCACCCCGCCGGGAGAACCACTCTGGGGCAGCACGTACTGGATGCTCTGGCGATAGCGCTCCTTCGACGTGATCCGCCCCTTGGCGTCCTTCGTGCGATCGACGAGCCGGACGTTCAGCACGTACGCGAAGAATGAATCGTCATAGCTCACCGAGTATTTCGGATCGAGCACCAGGATGTTGCTGCCGGGCTCCAGCCGCTTGGCAGAAGCGTCGTCCGCTTCGGCCTGGTCCAGTTTCTTCAGGACCAGGTTCTCGGCGAACTGCTTCCGATCGAGCGCGTCGAAACTGCGCTGGATCATCTCGTCGATCGGCAGATCGGCCGTGTTGGCGTGTATCGGACGCTCGCGCTCCTTCGCGACATTGCCGCGATGAGCCGTGACGGCGGTATCGATGAGTGCACCGATCAGGCCCGCCGCCGCGCCCCCCGCGAAGCTTCCGCCGGCTACGCCGCCCGGTGTGGCGGCGACCTGCATGGCGGCGGCGCCACCGGCATTGGACACGTCGTAGGCAACCCGGATCTGACGCTGGGTGAGGCGAAGCTCGACGTCGACCTGCTCCGCCAGGGGCACCGCCAGACGCTCGGTACGCTGGACACGGGGTCCGCTGGCGCATGCCGTGAGCAGCAGCAAAACGAACGGCAAGCATCGCCGGATCGGCATCATCGACATTCTCCCCTGTTCCCTTGTCAGGCCTCGACGAGGCCATGTGTGGACCGCGTAGCGTATCTCCTCGCCTGCCCCCCGGCTACGGCGCGAGCGGCGGCGGCTCACCCGGACGTCCACGTCGGGGGTTCCAGACGATGACAGGGCGCACGAGAACCCGGGCCTGGTTCAGCCTCCACACCACGACGCAAGCGCTCGTCGTCGAAGGTCGTACGCAGAGGGTCGTTCCCCGATGCGCGTCAACGCGGCCAGAAGATCGCGAGCAGCAAGCCGCCAAGCAGGCCGAACTTCAGCACGTAGTACACCGTCTTGTTCCAGTCGCGCAGGCGCTTGGCGTACTGGCGCAGGTGATAGAACGACGCGAAGGCGCGGTTGAGGCCGCCCGTGCGGTCGCCTTCGGCATTCGGCGAGGCGGCGGCGGCGACGAAGTGGCGCGCGACGAAGCGGTTCAGCGCCGCGGCCCAGCGGTACTTCATCGGCCGCTCGACGTCGCAGAACAGGATGATGCGGTCGCGGTCGGTGCCGTTCTCGGCGCGGTGGATGTAGGTCTCGTCGAACATCACGGCCTCGCCGTCGCGCCAGCCGTAGCGCTCGCCGTCGACCGCGATGTAGCAGCGGTCGTCGTTCGGCGTGACGAGGCCGAGATGGTAGCGGAGCGAGCCGGCATACGGGTCGCGGTGCGGACGCAGCTCGCTGCCGGGCGGGAGTTCCGCGAACATCGCCGCCTTCACGCTCGGGATGCCGCGCAGGAGCTCGGTCGTACGCGGGCACAGCGTCGCCGCCGAGGGATGCGCGTCGTCGTACCACTTGAGATAGAAACGCTTCCAGCCCCGGCGGAAGAACGAGTTGAAGCCGACGTCGTCGTACCGGTCCGATGCCTTGATCTGCTGCGCTTCGCGCAGCGCCAGCGCCTCTTCGCGGATTTCCTGCCAGCGCTCGCGCAGCGGCGCGAGCTCGGGGAAATCCTCGACCGCGAGGTAGCGGCTGCCGGGCACGCGCGAGCAGGCGATCATCAGTGCGTTCAGCGGCGCCATGAAGGTCGAGTGGTCGGTGATCTGGCGCGACAGGCGTAGCCGCACGCGGCCGCGCAGATGCACCCAGGCACCGCAACCCACGAAGATTGCAAGGATCAACCACTTCATGAACGCACATCGGAATTAGCAGACTGCGCAGTTTACCGTCGATGCGGCGCAGTCGTTATATCGGCCATGGGCTACGATCGAATGCCGTTCAGATTCCGCGATCGCGCATGCCCGTCCACGATCTCCTGCGCCGCATCCTGACCGCGCGCGTCTACGACGTCGCGCGCGAGACCGAACTCGATTTCGCCCCGAACCTGTCGGCGCGCCTCGACAACCGCGTGTTCCTGAAGCGCGAGGACAACCAGCCGGTNNTCAAGCTGCGCGGCGCCTACAACCGGATGGCGCAGCTCTCGGACGAGCAGCGCGCCCGCGGCGTGTTCGCCGCGTCCGCCGGCAACCACGCGCAGGGGGTCGCGCTCGCCGCGCGCAAGCTCGGCACGCGCGCGGTCATCGTGATGCCGGTGACGACGCCGGCGGTGAAGATCGACGCCGTACGCGCACACGGCGGCGATGCGGTCGAGGTGGTGCTGGCGGGCGAGTCGTACAGCGACGCCTATCGCGCCGCGGTCGAACTCGGCGACGCACGCGGACTGACCCTGATCCATCCGTTCGACGATGCCGACGTGATCGCCGGCCAGGGCACCGTCGCGATGGAGATCCTGCGCCAGCACCAGGCGCCGATCCACGCGATCTTCGCGCCGGTCGGCGGCGGCGGCCTGATCGCCGGCGTCGCCGCCTACGTCAAGTCGGTGCGCCCGGACATCCGCGTGATCGGCGTGCAGACCGAAGACTCGGACGCGATGGCGCGTTCGCTGGAGCGGGGCGAGCGCGTGGAACTGCCCGAAGTCGGGCTGTTCTCCGACGGCACGGCCGTGAAGCTCGCCGGCGCGCAGACGTTCGCGCTCTGCCGCGAGCACGTCGACGAGATCCTGCGCGTCGACACCGATGCGCTCTGCGCGGCGATCAAGGACGTGTTCGCCGACACGCGCAGCCTTCTGGAGCCCGCCGGCGCCCTCGCCGTCGCCGGCGCCAAGCGCTACGCCGAGCGCGAGAACCTGCACGGCAAGACGCTGGTCGCGATCTGCAGCGGCGCGAACCTCAACTTCGACCGCCTGCGCTTCGTCGCCGAGCGCGCCGAAGTCGGCGAGGCGCGCGAAGCGTTGTTCGCCGTCACGATCCCCGAGGAACGCGGCAGCTTCCGGCGCTTCTGCGCCCTGCTCGGCGAACGCAGCATCACCGAGTTCAACTACCGCATCGGCGATGGGGAGAAGGCGCGCCTTTTCGTCGGCTTGCAGACGAAAGGCGTTGGCGGACCCGTCGGCGTACGGACGAGAAGCGCCGGCGAGAATGCCGCGATCGCGGCCGACTTCGAGCGCGCCGGCTTCGACGTGCTCGACCTCACGCACGACGAACTCGCGAAGCTGCACCTGCGCCACATGGTCGGTGGACGCTCGGGACTGGCGGCTGACGAGCTGCTGTACCGCTTTGATTTTCCCGAGCGCCCCGGCGCGCTCGCGCGCTTCCTCGCCGCGCTCGACCCCGCGTGGAACATCAGCCTGTTCCACTACCGCAACCACGGAGCGGACTACGGCCGCATCCTCGTCGGCATCCAGGTGCCCGCATCCGATCGCGGCGCGTTCGCCGGTTTCCTCGCGCGGCTCGGCTACCCGTACCTCGACGAAAGCGACAACCCGGCCTACCGCCTGCTGCTGCGCGCCTGAACGGCGCGGCCCTCGATGGCCGCGCCGTGGCTTCGAAGACCGCCCGCGAATGCGAATCGCATCAGGGTGAGATCGGCTCGCCTTTCAGGTAGTGCCCGAACCACGCCGTGATGCGCATCCACTGGTCGCGCATCGCCGCGCCGGACTGCGCGACGTGGCCTTCGCCCCAGTAGTGCACCAGGGCCGGTTTCTTGCCCGCGCGCAGCAGCGCCGTGTACATGCGCTCCGCGCCGGCGAGATCGGTGCCGCCCATGTCCAGGTCGCCGTGCAGCATCAGCAGCGGCGCGTCCAGCGTGTCGACGTGGAAGATCGGGCTCATGCGGACGTACGCCTCCGGCGCGCGCCAGAACGGCTTGCCGAGTTGTCCCTGTCCCTCTTCGACGAACTTGGCCATCGCCGTGCCGAGCCCCTGGTCGGAAAAGATTTCCTCGAAGGAACGCATGCCCCAGGCGTGGAAGAAGTCGTAGAGGCCGGCCAGCGACACGCCGGCCTTGAAACGGTCGGAACGCTGCGCGAGCAGCGCGGCGGTGGAGAAGCCGCCGTAGCTCTGGCCCATGACGCCGACGCGCTGCGGGTCGATGCGGCCCTTGGCGGCGAGCGCGTCGATCGCCGCGACGACGGCTTCGGCGAGCTGCGCGGGCTGGTCGCTGTCCGCCCCGCGGCCGAGCGGCGTGCTGGCGTAGACGACGGCGTAGCCTTCGGCGGCGAGCAGCTGGCCGCTGAACGCCGGAACCTCGATCGCCGGCCTTGCATGCGGCGGCGGCTGGTCGCCGTAGACCATGCCGCCGTACACCGACACCACCGCCGGCAGCCTCGTGTCCGCGGAGGCGCCCGGCGGCCACAGTACGAAGCCGTTGAGCTTGCGTCCGCCTGCGGTGTAGTCGAACTTCTCGACGTCGGCGACGGCTTTGCCCTTCAGGTTCGCGTTGACCGCCGCCAGCGGGTGCGGCGTGCCGTCGTCGAGGACGAAGGACGACGTCCAGCCGTCTTCGGTCCGTGCCAGCACCGTGCGCCGGTCGGGCGCCGAGACGACGATGTCCCCGCTCGCCGGCAGCGCCTCCAGCCTGCCGGTCGGGAAGTCGAAGTTCCGGCGCGCGGGCTTGCCGTCGACGAGGACCGACAGCGAGACACGCTCGTCCCTGCCCTCGCGGTAGTACGCCGTCTGCGCGCGCAGCGGCGGATTGCGCCGGTCGGTGCCGAAGGCAAGAACCTGTGCGGATTCCGGCGTCAGGCGCTTCGCCGTCCGGCCCGGCTGGAGCTGCCAGAGCGCGCCGTCGACGACGGTCAGCAGGGTTCCCCCGCCGGTCGTCGCGAACTGGCTCACCGGACCTTTCGCGAACGCGGTGAGGTTTTCCGGCTTCCCTTTCGTGAATGCGAACAGGTCGGTGCGCTGGGTGTTTCCCTGTCCGTATTCGAGCGTGCCCGCGCCGGTCAGGCTCGACGCGAACAAGCCGGTGGCGTTCTTCGCCTCGTGCGCGGCGATGGCCACGACGTGTTCGCCGAGCCAGCCCGCCGGATACGTGCCGATGGCCGGATCGGGATTCACGAAGGACAGGCCCGGCGTGTCGAGCGCACGCTGCTTGCCGCTCGCCGGATCGACGACGTACAGGCGCGTCTCGCGCGTCTTCGCCTCCGTTGGTCGGCCGACGACGAGCAGGTTCCGGCCGGACGGGGACCACGAAAGCCCGCCGTACATCACCACGTCGACGCCGCCCGCGACAGGCACGGGTTTCGCGGCATTCGCGGAGAGCGCGAAGATCCGCAATTCGCCGATCCGGCCGTTCCAGTTCAGCGGATCGGATACCAGCGCACCACTGGCAACGGCACCGAGATGGCGGCCGGACGGCGACGCAGCGAGCGACACGTAGTCGCCGTCCGCGATCTTGTAGGTCGAGCCATCGCGCGCGCCGGCCAGCATCAGCGCGCCGGGCCGGGGCTCCGTGGCGGCGAACACGGGGTTGGCGGAATGCACGGTGACCGCGGCGGGCTCCGCATTCCAGGTCGATCCCCAGCGGCTGGCGATCCCGTTCAACGTCTGCGCGCCGGCGCGGCTCTGCCGCTCGTCGTCGGGGATCGTGGCATAGGCGATGCGCCCGTCCGGCAGCCACGCGAACGTCGGGATGAAACTGTTGGCGATGCGGCCGGGGATGCGCGCGATGCCACCGCCGTCCGGTTCGTACCGCGCCAGGCCGTAGCGCTCGCGCGCGGTCGCGATCAGCAGCAGGCTCTTGCCATCGGGCGACCAGGCGTCGACCGGCGCGAGGCTGTAAAGCTCTGTGGGCGTGCCGCGGATCTCGCGCGGCTCGCTGCCGCCGGTCGTGACGAAGACACGCGCCATGGTCTGCAAGGAGGCGGCCTCGTAGCCCCAGGTGGGGCGGCGGCTTGCAGCCGTGTTGACGGTGTACGCGAGCGAACGCCCATCCGGCGAGAACGCCGATCCGCTCCACGAGGAATCCAGGCTCTCCCCGTTCAAGAGGTCCTCGACCGTGATCCGGTCGGCAGCGGTCGCCAGCCCCGATACGGCGAGGCAGGCGGCGGTCACGAGAAATCGTCGGAAGGTCGACATGCGCGAAGACTCCTTGGCGGAATGAGGGGGAATGGCGCGTGCGGGTCCGGCAGGACTACGTCGCCGTGGACATCCGTCTCGTCCCGCCCAGCCGGAACGCCTGTGGACGTTGGAACGCGCCTGGCGGCAACCACGTCGGCACCCGTGTCCGGAGCGGCTGCCCGGCGGCAGAAGGAGGCCCGCCGCGCACGGATGGAAAGATCATGGGCAGGCGCTCAGAAGCGTTTCGTCAGCGTGACGTTGACGACGCGCCCGAGCGCCGGGTAGTTGGTGGAGTCGTAGGTCGGATCGGTCTCGTCCAGCGTGCGCATGTACGGCGGTCGGCGGTCGAAGAGGTTCTGCACGCCCACGTCGAATTGCAGCCCGCCCAGAAACGCGTCCGGCGCAGTCGTGTAGTCGAGAACGACGTCGACGGTGGCGAACGAACCGCCTTTGGCGACGTCGTCGAACAGGTTGTTCTTCACGCCGTCGGTCCAGTTGAGCGCGGCGGAAAGGGACAGCCGGTCCTTCGACCAGATGCCGCCCATGCGCCAGCGCCGGCTCGGCGGCGAGAACACGTAGCCGGAAACGAGCGTGTCCCGCGCCAACGCAGTGAGTTTCTGCCGGGTCGTCATCCAGGTCGCATCGGCCTTCAGGGCAAGGCTCCCGCCGAACAGGTCCGTCGCATAGGACGCGCTGAGATCGATGCCGCGAACGTGCTGCGCGGCCGAATTGACGTAGCGCATGTCGACGATGGCGACGATGCGCGCGGGATCGTAGGGACCGAGCGGCGGCGGCGGGACGCCCCGGTAGAACGAGCCGATCGGCAGCCCCGCCAGGCGGAACAGGGCAGCCTGCTGTTCCGGCGACGGAGCGAAGGTCACGAATTGGAAGCCGGCCGGATCGATCAGGGCCGATTGCAGCGGATTGAACGGCTGCACGACGCGGTCGGTGTAGTCGATGTCGAACCCGTTGACGCCGAGGTTCAAGCCGCGCAGGGCCTCGGGGTGGAACGCCAGGCCGGCGGTGAGCGTTCGCGCGCGCTCGGGAGTGAGCGCTGGATTGCCGCCTTGCAGGAACAGCACGCCCGCGTCCGACGGATAGTCGACGCCGCCGACGACGGCGGTCGGGAAGAGGTCCAGGATCGCCGGCTGGTATCGCTGCAACAACGTGGGGACCTTGTACGACCTGCCCCAGGTCGCCTTGAACTCGAGGTCGCGCGTCAGGCCCCAGACGATGCCCAGCTTGGGCGTCGTCGTGCTGCCGAAGCTGCGGTAGTCCTCGTAGCGGATCGCTCCGCTGACGGACAGCTCGCGGACGAACGGGATGTCCTGCCGCGCGGAGACCAGCGGCACGTAGACCTCGCCGTAGAGGAAGCGGCTGCGGTCGCGGCCGTCGTCCTTCACACGGCCGTCGGGAAGGGTGACGCTGCGAAAGCGATTCTCGCGATGGCCGCCGCCCACCGCGAGCCGGACGTCGCCCCCGGGCAATGCGAAGGCTGCGCCCTCGCCGTCCACGTAGACGGACTTCGCGTCGTTGCAGTAGCAGCGCGTGTCGTCGTAGAGGACTTCGCCTTCCGGCGTGGTGCCGGTCTGGTGCAGCACCGCCTCGTTCTTGCCCAGCGTTCCGCCGAGCTTGAGCGACCAATCGCCGGGAAGATCCAGGCGCAGGGCCGGCGCGAGCCCCCAGATCGTCGAGCGCCGCCGAAGTTCGTTGGAGTAGCCGAACAGGGCGGAGAAGTCGTCGAGCTGTTCTCCGTGGCGACGCGTGTGGAACGCATCGAGGGTCAGTTCGGCGTTCTCTCCGAGTTGCTGGTGGCCGCTGAACAGGAAGCCCGTCTGGGTCGACGCCGGAAAGATCGCCGAGTCCGCGGGCATGCTCCGCAGATAATCCCGCTGCCCCGCCTCGATGCTCGTGTTCTGGCTGCGATCGGCGGAGACGATGAAGCCGCCGCCGGACCAGGTCGTTCCGGCGACGCCGGTGAACTGCCGCTGGAGGAAGCCGCCTTCGGTCGCCTTGCCCCAGCGCGTGGACAGTTCCGCGCCGTCGTAGTCGCGCTTC
The DNA here is from genome assembly GCA_002297645.1 of Rhodanobacteraceae bacterium UBA703. Classification (GTDB taxonomy): domain Bacteria; phylum Pseudomonadota; class Gammaproteobacteria; order Xanthomonadales; family Rhodanobacteraceae; genus Dokdonella_A. The sequence goes on from DBMH01000246.1 coordinate 9,035, forward strand.
AGCACCACGTTGACGACACCGCCGACCGCATCCGAGCCGTAGATCGCGGAAGCGCCGTCGAGCAGCACGTCCATGCGGTCGATCGCGGCGATGGGGATCATCGCGACGTCGGTCGCCTGCGTGAACCCGTCGTAGGGCAATCGCGTGCCGTTGAGCAGGGTCAGGGTCGCATCCTGGCCGAGGCCGCGCAGGTTGATGCTCGACGAGCCGCTGATGTTCTGGTTGCCGATGCCGCCGGCGTTGACGGCGATGCCGGGGTTCTGCCCGCCGGAGAAGTTCTGCGGCAGCGAACGCGCGACCTGGCCGAGATCCGTGTGTCCCTGCAGGCGCATGTCCTCCTGCGTGATCGTCAGCATCGGCGATGCCTGCTCGGCGCCGCGGATGCGCGTGCCGGTGACGACGACGTCGGCCATCTGCGTCGCGTCCATCGCAGCGGCCGGGGCATGTGCGCCGTCGCTCGCCCCACCCCGATCGGCGGACGCCGGCTCCGCGCCCGGATCGGGCGGCACGGGAACGTCGTCCTTCGCCGCCGAGTC
>DBMH01000272.1 GCA_002297645.1 Rhodanobacteraceae bacterium UBA703
GTGCCGCCCATTTTGGCGAGTCCGGCGGAAGCACGCCGTTCCAGACAATTGCGGCTATCGAATCCAGCCGCCGAAGCGGCTCGCGCAATGGCCCGGCGGGAAGCAAATGGCCGTTTCCCCCGCCGCGCGCGTCGAAGACGACGATTTCGACGTCACGCTGAAGGCGATAGTGCTGCAAGCCATCGTCGGAAACGATCACATCGCATACGGGGTTTGCGTCAAGCAACGACCGTCCGGCGGCAACACGATCCCGGCCGATGACGACCGGTACCCGACTGCGTCTGGCAAGCAGCAACGGTTCATCGCCAACGACGTTGGGGTCCGAATCCGCCGTGACGGCGTGGGTTCCGTTCGCCGAGCCCCCGTAGCCACGGCTGATGATGCCCGGCCGCCGACCCTGCGCGCGCAATGCGTCCACGAGCGCGATGACGAGCGGCGTCTTGCCGCTGCCGCCCGCGGTCAGGTTGCCGACGACGACGAGCGGCACCCCGAGCCGGCGCGCCCGGCGCCATCCGAACCGGTACGGCGCGAGATGCAGCGCGCGCAGGCAGCGGTACACGGGCACCAGCGCGCGCAGCCACCACGGCACCGGGGCGCCGGCGTACCAGATGGCTTCGATGCGGTTCAAAGGATCGAGGCCTCCGTTGCGGGAACGGCTTCGGCCGGGAGGCTTCCGGGAACGGATTCCCGCAGAGGCACGGAATGCGCGGAGAAACGCCGTTCCTCCTCTGCGTTCCCTGCGCCTTCGCGAGAAATCCTTCTTGGAAGCACCGACTGCGCAAGCTGGAGCACGCGCGCGCGCCGAAGGCAGCTCGGGTGGCGAGGAACAGATCCTGCTCCGGATTCGATCCGGGAATGTCCGCCGCAGCTCGCTCCCACGCGCCGTCTCCCCTGGGCCCTCAACCTGCCTCGTCGCGGAACTGCATCCGATGCAGCGCGGCGTAGTGGCCGCCCCGCGCGATCAATTCCGCGTGCGTTCCCTGCTCGACGATGCGACCGCGGTCGAGCACGACGATCCGGTCCGCGTGCTCGACCGTCGACAGGCGATGCGCGATGACGAGGACGGTCCGGTTGTGGATCAGGCGCTTCAGCGCGCCCTGGATCAGGCGCTCCGATTCGCTGTCGAGCGCGCTGGTGGCTTCGTCGAGGATCAGGATCGGCGCATTCTTCAGCAGCGCGCGCGCGATCGCGATGCGCTGGCGCTGCCCGCCGGACAGCAGCGCACCGTGTTCGCCGACGCGGCTGTGGATGCCGTCCGGCAACTGGCGGATGAACTCCATCGCGTTCGCCGCCTCGGCCGCGGCGACGATGTCGGCCTCGTCGGCGCCGGCCATCGCGCCGTAGGCGATGTTGCGCGCGATGGTGTCGTCGAACAGGGTGACGTTCTGGCCGACCCAGGCGATCTGCCGGCGCAGGCTGGCGAGCGTGTATTCGTCCAGCGCGCGATCGTCCAGCAGCACGCGGCCGCCGTCCGGTTCGTAGAAGCGCGGGATCAGGCTCGCCAGGGTCGACTTGCCGCTGCCGGAACGGCCGACCAGCGCGGTCACGCTGCCGCGCGGGCACAGCAGGCTGACGCCGTGCAGCGCCGGCTTGGCCGCGCCGGCATAGGTCAGGTGCACGTCGCGGAATTCGAGCGCGCGCTCGAACGCCGCCAGTTCGACGCTGCCCTCGTCGCGCTCGGGCGGCGTGTCGATCAACGCGAAGATCTCGTCGGCCGCTGCGATGCCGCGCTGCAGGCTCGCCTGCACCGTGGTCAACCGCTTCAGCGCCGGCAGGATGCCGCCCATCGCGAGGATCACCGCGGTGAAGGCGCCCGGCGTGAGGTTCTGCAGCATGCTCGGCCGCGTGGCCAGGACGATGATGAGGGCCAGCGACAACGCGGCGATGAGCTGCACGAAGGAACTCGAAAGCCCGTTCGTCGCGGCGATCTTCAGCGCCAGCCGGCGCGTCTGCTCGGACACGTCGCCGAAGCGTGCGGATTCGTAGGCCTGGCCGCCGAATACCTTGACCTCGCGGTTCGCGCCGACCGCCTCCTCGACGACGCCGGTGGCGGTGCCCATCGAGCCCTGGATGCGCGCGCTGATGCGGCGATAGCGGCGGCCGACGTACATCACGAGCAGGCCGACCAGCGGCACCATGACGAGCAAGCCGAGCGTCAACTGCACGCTGTTGTAGAGCATCACGCTGACGTAGAACACCACGCTGAGGCCGTCGACGACGGCGACCTTGACCGCATCGGTCGAGGCCTGCGCGACCTGCTCGGAGGTGTAGGTGATGCGCGCGATCTGGTGGCCCGAGGACTCGCGGTCGAAGAACGACGACGGCAGGCGCAGGTAGTGGTCGAACACCTGCTGCCGCAACTGCTGCACGACGCCGCGGCCGATGAAGGCCGTACCGTAGTCGGTCGCGTACATGCCGATGCTGCGCACGAAGAAGATCGCGACGATCAGGATCGGCATCCAGAAGATCCAGAACGGATCGTGCGACAGGAACAGGTTGTCGAGCATCGGCTTGATCGTGCCGGCGAACAGGCCGAGGCCGGCCGCGTCGACGACCATCCCGATCACGGCGACCGCCGCGATCGCCCAGTACCGGCGCGTGTAGCCGAGCAGGCGCAGGTAGATCGCCCAGCCGGAGCCGGCCGACTTCAGCGCCGTGCTCACCCGCGCACGCTCATTTCGCGCCCGCAGGCTGCGTCGGCGTCGTCGCGATCGACAGTCGCGTGAAGCCGAGCTCGCCGAGCGCGTCCATCGCCGTGACGACCGCCTGGTGCGGCGTCAGCGCATCGGCCCGCAGCATGACCGGGCGCGCCCGGTTGTCGCCGCCGACGCGCGCGATGACCTCCTTCAGCGAATCGAGGCCGGGCCTCAGCACTTCCTCGTTGTCGACGAAGTAGCGGCCGTCGCGGTCGATCAGCACGACCAGCGCGTCGAGCTGCTCGGTGTGTTCGGCCGACTCCGCCTGCGGCAGCGTGACCTGCATGCGCGCGTTCTGCACGAAGGTCGTGGTCAACACGAAGAACATCAGCAAGGTCAGCAGCACGTCGATCAGCGAGATCACGTTGATCTCGAAGTCGTCCTCGCGCCGCGCCGACGAAATGCGCATGCGCCCTCCGTCAGCCGGCCGCCAGCGCGACGCGCGCCGGTCCCGGATTCGAGGCGATCTCGCTGCCCGCGGTCAATTCGTCGGTGAGCAGGAATACCTCGCGTTCCATCTCGACCGCCAGGCTCGCCACCCGGCCGCGGAAGTAGCGGTGGAACACGTATGCCGGAATCGCGACGCACAGGCCCGCGGCGGTGCACACCAGCGCCTCGCCGATGCCGCCGGCCATCTTCATCGGATCGCCGACGCCGCTGACCATCACGGCGAGGAACATGCGGATCAGGCCGAACACGGTGCCGAGCAGGCCGAGCAGCGGACCGATCAGCGCGATCGTGCCGAGCGTGCCGAGGAAGCGCTCGAGCCGGTGCACGACGTGGCGGCCGGTGTCTTCGACACGCTCCTTGATGACCTCGCGCGGACGGTTGCGCACCGCCAGCGCGGCGGCCAGCACCGCGCCGAGCGGCGAATTCGTGCTCAGGGCGGCGAGATGCTCGGGATCGAGCTTGCGCGAGCGCGCCCATTCGCGCACCTCGGCGCCGAGGCCCGGCGGCAGTACCGCCTTGTGGCGCAGCGTCCAGAAGCGTTCGAGGACGATCGCGAGCGCGACCGCGGAGCACAGCAGGATCGGCAGCATTGCCCAGCCGCCAGCCATCAGAAGTTCCAGCACGAACCCACCCTCGCCTCGCATCGCAACGGGTGCGAATCATAGCAGTGCAGCGAGCCGGGACCGTGCGGTCGCGCGCATTCGCCGCCGCTCATTCGCGCCAGTAGCGCGGACGGCGCTCGCGTTCGCGCGAGGACAGGCGCGGCGCGGCGTCCCGGGCGAACGCGATCTCGAGCGCACCGGCTTCAGCCGTGCCCTCCAGCGGCACGCCCGCTGCAGCGTAACGCTGTACCACCAGCGGATGCGGATGGCCGAAGCGGCTGCGCCAGCCGGCCGAGACGATACCGAGTACCGGCTCCAGCGCCGCGACGAACTCCACGCTCGACGACGTGCGGCTGCCGTGGTGCGGCACCAGCAGCACCAGCGGCGGTCCCGGCCCCACCGCCTGCGCGATCGCGGGCTCGACGCGGCGGCTGGCGT
>DBMH01000103.1:0-1837 GCA_002297645.1 Rhodanobacteraceae bacterium UBA703
CAAACGAGGGCGCGGCACCGCCGCGCCCGTCTCCTGCGAGCCGCGGAAGGACGCCCGGCGCCGCAGGCCGCACCACCGAACCGGGGAGTACATTGCAATGGGAAACATCGGCCACGTCTGCCAGGCCATTACCGACAAGGTGGAGGAGGGCCTCGGGCTCGCGCTCGTCGATCTCGATTCCGGCCTCCTGCTCGGCATCCACAACAAGGTGTCGTACCTGAGCGAGGCGTATCTGGACGCCGTCGCCGCGGCGGCCGTGGAAATGTTCCGCGGCAAGACCGTGCGCGTGGTCGAGGACCTGATCGCCCAGCAGCGCAACGTGGCACCGACGCGCCTGATCAAGGAGGTGCAGATGACGAGCGATCGCACCTATCATTTCATGGCCATCCTGCCGGACAAGCCGAACATGCTGGCCGTCCTGATCACCGGGCGGCGCACGAATCTCGGCATGGGCTGGGCCACCTTGCGCGCCGCGCTGCCGGAACTGGCCAGACTGTGCCCGTGACGTCGAGCAGGAGCGGGACGGGCGCCAGCGACGGGGAGGACGCCGATGGCGATGGCCAGCCCGGCAACGGGTCATCCGGCGGGAGTGCCTGACGGCATTCCGGAGCGCCGTACCGGGATCGTGCTGGGCCATCCCGGCATCCTGGTGCAACTGGGATTCTCGGAGCTGGTCCAGCGGATGCCCGGCGTCGAACTGTGCGCGTCGGAGAGCACGCCGGAACGCACCGCGGCCGCCGTCGACCGCCACCAACCGGCGCTGCTCGTGCTCGCCAGCGAGTTCCGTGCGGTGCTGAAGCGGATCCGGCGCGTGCCGCGCGTCCTGCTGCTGTCGCCGCACGAGCACGCGGGCGAGGAAGGCTCCTTCGCGGAGACCTGCGCGTTCTCGAGCGAGACGGACTCGATCGACTCGCTCACGATCACCCTGCGCGGCATCGCCGATTGCGCCCAGCCGCGCACCGGAGCCGGCATGTGCGCCCGCTGTTCGCTCAGGGCAAGCGTGCAGCCGCCGGACCTTCCGCTGTCGCCGCGGGAACGCGCCGTCTTCGAGCTGATCGCCTCCGGCAACCCGACCCGGCGGATCGCACTGCGGCTCGGCATCAGCATCAAGACGGTCGAGACCTACCGCGACAACATCAAGAACAAGCTCGCGCTGTCGAACGGGGCGGCCTTGACCGAAGCCGCGCTGCTCTGGCGGCGCGGCATGCGCCTGCCGGCTCCGCCGCGCTGAGCGGGTCCGGATTCAGGGCGCCGCGAGCCGCGCGCCGATCCATGCGCGCAGGGCATCGATCTCTTCGGCGCAGACCTGGTGCGCCATCGGATACTCGTGCCAGTCGACCCCGTAGCCCAGGGCGCGCAGCGCGTCGCGACTGGCGAGGCCGAGCGCCTGCGGCACGATCGGGTCGAGGCTGCCGTGCGCCATGAAGATCGGCGTGCCGGCATTCGCGGCGCTGCGCTCGGCTGCGGTCTTCTCGGCCAGCGGCAGGTAGGTCGACAGCGCGATCAGGCCGGCCAGCCGCGACGCGTGGCGCGTGCCGCCGGTCAGCGCGATCGCCCCGCCCTGCGAGAAACCGGCGAGGAACACGCGTTCCGGCGCGAGGCCACGCTCGCCCTCGCGCGCGATCAGCTCGTCGACCTGTGCGATCGAGGCGCGGATGCCGGCCTCGTCCTGCTTGTCGGCGATCGCCATGCCCTTGATGTCGTACCAGGCGCGCATCGGCATGCCGCCGTTGACCGTGACCGGCCGCACCGGCGCGTGCGGGAAGACGAAACGCAGCGCCGGCCAGGAACGATCGACCAGTTCCGGCACGATCGGCGCGAAGTCGTTGCCGTCGGC
>DBMH01000103.1:1926-4654 GCA_002297645.1 Rhodanobacteraceae bacterium UBA703
GTCATTCCCGCGAAAGCGGGAATCCATTGGGTTCTGGCGGCCGCAAAGCAGGATGGATTCCCGCTTTCGCGGGAATGACGGCCAAAGAGAAGGCTGCCGGATCGTCGCGCATTTGCCAAGCGCGTCGGCTGATTTGCCGAGCGCGCTGGCTGACTTTCGGCCGATAGACCCCGGCCTTCCAGCCGCTATGCTGCGCGCTTCGTCATCCGGAGATCCCCGCATGCAGCGCGCGCTCGTCGCCAGCTTCACCACACTGCTCTGCCTCGCCGTCGCGCCGGCGCGGGCGGTCACGCTCGATCAGGCAATGGCCGATCCGGACTGGATCGGACCGCCGGTGCAGATGCCTTACTGGAGCGTCGACGGACGCAGCGTGTACTACCGCCTGAAGCGGATCGGATCCCCGGTGCGCGACCTGCACCGCGTCGATCTCGCCGGCGGCAAGGACAGCCTCGTCGATCCCGCCGCGATGGCCGGCACGGACGGCGCGGACGCGGTGTACGACCGCTCCCGCGCACGCGCCGCCTTCGTGCGCAACGGCGATGTGTTCCTGCGCGACCTCGCCAGCGGCCGCCTGACCCAGGTGACGCGCACGCCGCAGACCGAAGCGTCGCCGCAGTTCTCGGCGGACGGCCGCGCGGTGCAGTACCGCGTCGGCAGCGACTGGTTCGTCTACGACATCGCCGCCGGTGTCGCCGGTCCCGCCGCCGTGCTGCGCACGGAGAAGGATCCCGATGCGAAGAAGCCGGATGATCTCGCCCAGCAGCAGCTGCGCTACTTCTCGACGCTGCGCAAGCTCAAGGCCGACCGCGACGCGCAGAAGAAGAACGCCGAGGAGTTCGCCGGCGGCGATCCCACGCGCGCGCCGATGCCGTTCTACCTCGGCGACGACGTGAAGATCGAGGCCGCTTCGCTGGCACCGGACGGTCGCCACCTGCTGGTGGTGACCTCGCCGAAGAACTACGACGCCGGCCGTTCCGGCAAGCTGCAGCGCTTCGTGACGGAGTCCGGCTACGAGGAACAGGAAGACGAGCGCACGCGCGTCGGCCGCAACGATCCCGCGCCGCAGTCGCTGCTGCTGCTCGACCTCGGCAAGCGCTCCCAGCAGGCGCTCTCCCTCGACGACCTGCCCGGCATCCACGACGACCCGCTGAAGGCCGTGCGCGAGGAGAACGCCGCGCGCCGCCGGGAGCTCGGCCTGGAGAAACCGGCCGACGACGCCAAGGAGGCGAAGGACAGGAAGAAATCCGCCAGGGACGAAGCCCCCAAGGCCCGCGCCGTGCGCATTGCCGCGGGCGGCGAGGACGGCGGCGGCGGCGGCGTCGCGTGGAGCGAGGACGGCAGCCAGCTCGCGATCCAGATCCGCGCGATCGACAACAAGGATCGCTGGATCGCGACCGTCGACCTCGACCGGGCCCGGCTGCAGCCGCAGCATCGCCTGACCGACCCCGCGTGGATCAACTGGAACTTCAACGATTTCGGCTGGCTCAAGGACGACCGCACGCTGTGGTACCTGTCCGAGGAAAGCGGCTACTCGCAGCTCTACACCAAGACCGTCGGCGGCAAGGCGAAGGCGCTCACGCAGGGCGCGTTCGAGGTGTCGTCGCCGATCCTTTCACCGGACGGCCGCTGGTTCTACCTGCGCGCGAACGTCGAGGCGCCGTACGCCTACGACGTCCATCGCGTCGCGACCGGCGGCGGTGCGCTCGAGCGCGTGACGAACTACCGCGGCCTGCAGCAGTTCGCCCTGTCGCCGGACGGGCGCCAGCTCGCGGTCGTGCATTCGAGCGCCTACGTGCCGGCGCAGCTCGCCGTGGCCGGCGCGGAGCCCGGCGCCACGCCGCGCGAACTGACCGACACGCGCACGCCCGAATACAAGGCGATGGCCTGGCTGGCGCCGGAGATCGTCGCAGTCCCTTCCTCGCACACGAAGCAGCCGATCTACGCCAAGTTCTACAAGCCGAAGGACTTCGACGCATCGAGGAAATACCCGGCCGTGCTGTTCGTGCACGGCGCCGGCTATCTGCAGAACACGCACCTCGGCTTCCCGGCGTACTTCCGCGAGCAGATGTTCCACAACCTGCTGACCGAGCGCGGCTACGTCGTGCTCGACATGGACTACCGCGCCAGCGAGGGCTACGGCCGCGACTGGCGCACCGCGATCTACCGCCAGATGGGCCATCCGGAACTGGAGGACCTGATCGACGGCGTGCACTGGCTGGAGAAGAACGCCTCGGCGGATGTGCAGCGGGTCGGCGTCTACGGCGGTTCCTACGGCGGCTTCATGTCGCTGATGGCGCTGTTCCGCGCACCGGACGTGTTCAAGGCCGGCGCAGCGCTGCGCCCGGTCACCGACTGGGCGCAGTACAACCACGAGTACACCTCCAACATCCTCAACACGCCGCAGGTCGATCCGATCGCGTACGAGCGCTCGTCGCCGATGGAGTTCGCCGACGGGCTGCGCGGTTCGCTGCTGATCGCGCACGGCATGATCGACGACAACGTGCTGTTCGAGGACTCGGCGCGCCTGTTCCAGAAACTGGTCGAGCTGAAGAAGGACAACTTCGAACTCGCCGGCTACCCGCTGGAGCGCCACGGTTTCGTGCACGCGGATGCGTGGCTGGACGAGTACAAGCGCATCCTCAAGCTGTTCGAATCGAACCTGAAGTGAGCCGGTCGCGGTAACCGCCGCCGCTCTCCCCGAAAAGCGAAGGCCCGCGCGATGCGCGGG
>DBMH01000187.1 GCA_002297645.1 Rhodanobacteraceae bacterium UBA703
GCGCGCGACGGAGCGCTCCGCGCCGCCGCGCCAGGATCACCGCCCGCATCCGCCGCGCACGAGCGCGCCGGTGGCGCAGGACAGTCCGGGGCACCGCAACAAACCGAAGCACGGCTCGCACCGCATGCGCGACGAGGGCGGTGGCGGCGAGGACAGCGGTCCGCGCTACTTCGGCAACGAATTGCACCTTTCGCAGGAAGGCGCAGCGCGCCGTACCGGCCGCAAGCGGCCGAAGCCGCGTGCCGCCGAGCCGTCCCGTTCCGGCTCCTCGCATGCGTTCTCCCGCCCGACCGCGCCGGTCGTGCGCGAAATCGCGGTGGGTGATTCCATCAACGTCGCCGACCTCGCCTCCAAGCTCGCGGTCAAGGGTGTCGACGTCGTCAAGGCACTCTTCAAGATGGGCGTGATGGTCACGATCAACCAATCCATCGACCACGACACCGCGGTGCTCGTCGCCGAGGAACTCGGCCACAAGGTCACGGCCGCCGAGGACACCAGCGCCGAGACGACCTTGCTGGCCCAGCAGGCCGGCGAAGAGGGCAGCAAGGCGACGCGTCCGCCCGTGGTCACGATCATGGGCCACGTCGACCACGGCAAGACCTCCTTGCTCGACTACATCCGTCGCACCAAGGTGGCGTCGGGCGAGGCCGGCGGCATCACGCAGCACATCGGTGCCTACCACGTCGACACGCCGAAGGGCGTCATCACCTTCCTCGACACGCCCGGCCACGCGGCGTTCTCGTCGATGCGCGCCCGCGGCGCGCAGACGACCGACATCGTCGTGCTGGTCGTTGCCGCCGACGACGGCGTGATGCCGCAGACGATCGAGGCGATCAACCACGCGCGCGCGGCGAAGGCGCCGCTGATCGTCGCGATGAACAAGATGGACAAGTCCGACGCGAACCCCGACGCCGTCAAGCAGGGGCTCGTGCAGCACGAAGTCGTGCCCGAGGAATGGGGCGGCGACGTGCAGGTCGTGCCGCTGTCGGCGAAGACCGGCATGGGCGTCGACGACCTGCTGGACGCGATCTCCGTGCAGGCCGAGGTCATGGACCTCCAGGCCGTGCCGGACGGCCGCGCCAGCGGTGCCGTCATCGAGTCGAGCCTCGACAAGGGCCGCGGTCCGGTCGCCACCGTGCTCGTGCAGCAGGGTCTTCTGAAGAAGGGCGACTTCCTCGTCTGCGGCGTCGAGTACGGCCGCGTGCGAGCGCTGTTCGACGAGGCCGGCCGCCAGGTCGAATCGGCGGGTCCGTCGATCCCGGTGCAGATCCTCGGCCTCTCAGGCGTGCCGCAGGCGGGCGACGATTTCGTGGTCGTGGACGACGAGCGCCTGGCCAAGGAAGTCGCGCAGCAGCGCCAGCAGAAGCGCCGCGAGTCGCGCCTGGTCAAGCAGGCGGGCAACCGCATGGAAGACATCATGGCGCAGATGGGAGAGGGCTCCGGCCAGCTCACGCTGAACCTCGTGGTCAAGGCCGACGTGCAGGGATCGGCGGAAGCGTTGCGCGAGTCGCTGACGGCCATCACCACCGACAAGATCCGCGTCAACGTGATCGCCTCCGGTGTCGGCGGCATCACCGAGTCCGACGCCACGCTGGCGGCGGCCTCGAAGGCCGTCATCATCGGCTTCAACGTGCGTGCGGACGCGTCGGCGCGGCGCATCATCGAGTCGAACGGGCTCGACCTGCGCTACTTCTCGATCATCTACGACGTCATCGACCAGGTGAAGCAGGTCGCCACGGGCCTGCTCGGCATGGAAGTGCGCGAGGAGATCATCGGCATCGCGCAGGTGCGCGAGGTGTTCCGCTCGTCGAAGTTCGGCGCGGTCGCCGGCTGCATGGTCATCGAGGGCACGGTCAAGCGCAGCAAGCCGATCCGCGTGCTGCGCGACAACACGGTGATCTTCCAGGGCGAGCTCGAGTCGCTGCGGCGCTTCAAGGAGAACGTCGACGAAGTGCGCAACGGCACCGAGTGCGGCATCGGCGTCAAGCAGTACAACGACGTCAAGCCGGGCGACCAGATCGAGTGCTTCGAGCGCATCGAAGTGCAGCGGACGCTGTAAGCCATGCCGGCCAAGTCGTTCAACCGTTCCGATCGCGTTTCCGCCGAACTCCGGCGGGAACTCGCGGTACTCGTGCACGCGGCCGTGCGCGATCATGCGCTGCCGTCCGTCAGCGTCTCCGACGTCGAGGTCACCAAGGACCTCGATGTCGCCACGGTCTACGTGACCGCGCTGATCGGCGACCAGGGCAAGGAGGCGACGGCGGCGCTGAACGAACTGGCGAAGGAGTTCCGCCGCGAATTGTCGCGTACGATGAAGTTGCGCCGCGTGCCGGAACTGCGCTTCCGCTACGACGATTCCGTCGACAAGGGCGAGCGCATCGAATCGCTGCTGCGCGGCGACGCCTGAGCGCCACGACCGCGCTTCGCGCGTTCATTGCCGGGACCGTGAAAAGCCGCCCCTCCCGGGCGGCTTTTTCGATGGCTCCTTACGTCTCGGGAACGCGTTTTTAATTTTCGTCTTACCTCCTTTCCACGACGCTGTCGCCACATCGACACGCGAATGGAAGGAGAACCGCATGGCCCTGATTCCCTGTCCGGAATGCCGCAAGGAAGTTTCCGACAAGGCGCCGTCCTGCCCGAACTGCGGCTGTCCGTTCGCCGCCCATGGCGGCGGCGCGAGCCAGGGCAGCGCCGCCGGCGAGATCGCCCGGACCGGCGGCAAGGTCGCGACGACCTGGCTGCTGGCGGGACAGGTGCACTGGGTCGTGCGCGGCCTGGTGGCCATCGTCGCGATACTGGGATTGTTCCTCTTCCTCGCCTTTTCCGGCCCTCGCTAGCGCATCGGCACGGGCATGGGGCGCGCGGGCGCGGTAGAGTCGCGCGCTTTCCCTTTCGCCCGGTTTCCATGCGACGCAAGAACGATCGTGTCGTCAGGCGTGCCGTCAACGGCATCCTCCTGCTCGACAAGCCACAGGGGTTGAGTTCGAACGCGGCCCTGCAGAAGGTGCGCTGGCTGCTGCGTGCGGAGAAGGGCGGCCATACCGGCAGCCTCGACCCGCTCGCGACCGGGCTCTTGCCGTTGTGTTTCGGCGAGGCGACCAAGATCGCCGGCCTGCTGCTCGGTGCGCGCAAGGCCTACGAGACCGAAGCGCTGCTCGGCGCGACGACGACGACCGACGATGCCGAAGGCGAGATCGTCGAACGCCGCGCCGTGCCGCCGCTCGACGACGCCACGATCCGTGCCGCGCTCGCCACGCTGAGTGGCCGCATCGTGCAGGTGCCGCCGGTCTATTCGGCGCTCAAGCAGGATGGCGTGCCGCTCTACGCGCGGGCGCGCGCCGGCGAGGACGTGGCGGCGAAACCGCGCGAGGTCGAGGTGCAGCGTTTCGAGCTGCTCGAACGCAACGGCGAGCGCCTGCGCCTGCTGGTCGAGTGCGGGTCCGGCACCTACGTGCGCAGCCTCGTGCGCGACCTCGGCGAACGACTCGGCTGCGGCGCGCACGTGACGATACTGCGGCGGCTGTGGGTCGAACCGTTCCTCGAGCCGCGCATGCACACGCTCGACGAACTGACCCATTGGGCCGAGTCCGCTCCGGCAGCGCTCGACGCGCTGCTGCTGCCGCTCGAACAGGGCCTTGTCGGCTATCCGCAGGCGCGGCTCGACGCAGCGCAGGCGACGCGATTGCGGCAGGGGCAGGCGATCGAGTGGGCGGGGCCGGACGGCGAATGTGTCGCGCTCGGCGCCGACGGACATGCGATCGCGCTGGCCGAAGCCAGCGGCGGCCGCCTGCGCACGCTGCGCGGTTTCAATCCGCCAGCGTAAACGCCGGTTCATGATCTTTCCGTGCCCCGCGTTGCTCCGCAGAAGCCGCAGGCGGAAGCGCGACGCGCAGCGACAGGCTGGTGGCCCGTTCCAGCGGCGTGCGCACCGCTGATTCGAGCGCTGCTCCTTCCCCTGGTCGCGAGGGGACGAGCAGCACTGCCGTCTCGAGCCCGGAGCGTCGAGAAAAGACCGGCGGCCACCCTGCGCGGCCACCGGATCAAGCTCAGGAAACGTGCTTCGCGCGTCGGCGCAAGCCCAGCACGGCGAGCAAGAGGCCGAGCAGGGTGATCGTCCCGCCCGACAACGCCGGCACCGAGGTCGGTTCGGCTGGCACCGTGATCGCGTTGACTTGCAGCGTGAACGCGGCATTCGAAGGGGCGCGACTGCCGTCTCCGCCATATTGCGCGGCGATCGCGTGGGTTCCCGCCGCGAGCGCGGGCAGGGTGAGCGTGGCCACGCCGCTGGCGTCGAGCAGGGCGCTGCCGATCGGCGCGTCGCCGTCGAGAAAGGTGACCGTGCCGCCCGGCACGCCCGCGTTCGAGGCGACCGTCGCGGTCAGCGTCACGGCTTCCCCCGTGCTCGCCGGAGCCGGCGCGGCGACCAGCGTGGTGGTCGTCGCGGCGGCGGCGACCTGCTGCTGCAAGGTGCTGGCCGACGGTGCGGTGTTGGCGTCGCCGCCGTAGTTGGCTTGCAGCGCATGGCTGCCGACGGCGAGACCGGCGGTGGCGCAGGCCGCGACGCCTGCGTTCAGCGCCATGCCCGCACAGCCGGCGATCGGCGCGGCGCCGTCGTGGAAGTCCACCGTGCCGGTCGGCGTCGGATTGCCGGAAGCCGGCGTCACCGTGGCGGTCAGTGTCACGGTTTGGCCGAACGTGCTCGGGTTGACGTCGCTGGCCAGCACGGTGCCGGCGGTGGCGGCGTTGACCGTGAGCGTGGCGTGGCCGGTGCTCGCGGCGAAGTTCGTCGTGGCCGCGTAGTCCGCGCCGATCTGGTGCGCACCGGCGGGCGCGGGCGGGGTCAACCGGCAATGGCCTGAACCGCTGGCGAGCGTGGCCACGCAATTCGCGCTGCCGTCGTGGATCGTCACGCTGCCGATCGGCGTGCCGGCGCCGGGCGCCTGCACGGCGACGTGCACGGTCACGTCCACCGGCTGGCCGAGCGTGATCGCGGCGAGCGCGTCGATCGACAGATTCGTCGCGGCCGCATTCACGGCCTGGCCACCGATCAGCGTGGCGCTGGTGGCGAGCGCGTTGCCGTCGCCGCCGTAGTCGAACGTGACGGCATGCGTACCCACGGCGAGACTGGCCTGCGGCACGGCGCAGGTCGCGCGTGCCGCGTTGGCGACTCCGGTCGGCGCGAGTGTGGAACCGGCGCAGATCATGTCGCCGTCGATGCGGAAGGCGAGGCCGTTGCCGGTCGTCGGCACCGCGCTTCCGGTCGCCGGCGTGACGGTCGCGGTCAGCATGACCGCCTGGCCGTATACGCTCGGATTGGCCGAACTCGCCAGCGCTGCGCCAGCCTGCGCGGGGTGGACGGTCAGCGAGCCGTTCGCGGCGCTGCCGTCGAAGTTCGCCGACGACGCGGCATCGGGCATGAACGTGGCGGTCAGCGTCTTCGCACCGGCGCTGATCGGCGTCAGCGCGCAACTCGTTGCGGGCAGCGTGAGCGAGCAGGTCGCGCCGCTGCCGTCGTCGATGGCGACGACGCCGCCGGGAGCGCCCGCGCCGGGCGCGACGACGGCCACGAACGCACTCACGTTCGCCGGGTTGCCGAGCGTGATCGGCGCGGG
>DBMH01000249.1 GCA_002297645.1 Rhodanobacteraceae bacterium UBA703
TCGAAGCCGTCGCGGAAGATCAGCCCCGGCGGATTCACGTCGAGGCGGATCGGCACCCGCACGAGCGGACGTCCGGGGTCGTTGCTGGTCACGCACAGCTGGGCGTCGTAGCGTCCCGGCACCAAGCCGGTGGCGTCGACCCCGATGGCGACGTCGGCGCGATCTCCCGGCTCCACCGAACCGGCGGCGCCGCCCAGCACGAGCCACGGCACCTCCGTCGCCTCGACGCAGTCGTTGCTGGCGTTTATGCCGCGGCCGCGGATCAGCCAGTTGCCGGAGAAGCCGAAGGTTTCGACCTGTCCGAGGTAGTGGTTTGCGCCGGGACTGTCGATGTCGGCATCGCCGTCGAAGCGGCCGAGCAGCCACGAGCGGCCGACGGACGGTGAATCGGTGTCCAGTGCGGCCGGATAGAGCTTCGGCGTCCAGCCGCCGCGCGCATAGCTGTTCTCGAAGCCGATGTAGAGGTCGCCCTCGCCCGGCACCGGGATGTTCACGACGTAGTCGAGATAGCGGTCGAGTTCCTCGATGGTCACGAAGTGGTCGCCGCCGAGGCGGATCGCATCGACCGGATCGCCGTCGCCGTCCGCGTCGTAGTAGGCGACGAGGTTGACCTGCTTCCCGACCAGGCTGCCGTTGGCGCTGTGCGGCCACTGGATCGACATCGTGCCGAGCGTGAAAGCACCGGTGCCCTGCGGGACCGTGAAGCGGTTCAACCACACCGCCGCCGCTTCGCCGTTGCCCTGGTTCAACGTGATCGTGTCCTCGTAGCTGCCGTCGTCGAGCGCGAACTCGAGATCGTCGGCTGCCGGCGCCGTCGTCGCCCGGCGGGGCCCGATCGCTCCGCCCGAGCCGACCGGTGCGGCCGCATGCGGCGTGACCGCGAACGGCGACGGGAAGCGCGCCCGACCTTGCGCACGGGATTCGGCGATCGCGTAGTCGAGCCGCTCGTCGCCGGCATTGGCGACGCCCAGCACGCCGCTCGTGCTGGCGTCGGCCTCCAGCTCGAAGCGCAGCTCGCCCGGTGCCAGGCTCAGCATCGGCGAGCGCGTGAACGCCAGGAAGTAGCCCTTGCCGTGCAGGCTGTGGCCGGCGACGTTCGCCAGGTGCGCGCCGGTCAGCGCCGTCGTGCCGTCGAGCGCGACGCTCCAGCCGTACTGGTTGCTGGCGGCGCCGTCGCTGGCGACGAGCCGGTCGGCCTGCACCCAGCCTCGCTCCGACGCGGCGAACGCGTGCACCGCTCCCTGCTGCGAGCGTCCGTCCACCTCGGCGAGATACGCGCCGACCAGCGCGGTCGATCCGGACAGCGCGACCGAGATGCCGAACTGGTCGATCGAGCGGCCGTTCGTGCCGCGCAGCTTCTGGAACTGCGTCCACGCCCCGCCGGACCGCCGGAACAGGTACGCCGCCCCCTGGTACTCGCCGTTGCCGTAGGCGTTCGGGGCACCGACCAGCGCGGTATCGCCGTCGAGCGCCACGGAACTGCCGAAGAAGTCGTTGGAACCGCCGTCGCTGGCGTACAGCTTCTGCGCCTGGGTCCACGCGCCGCCGGCCTCGTCGAACACGTAGGCCGCGCCCTGGCGCGGGGTGTAGCGGTCGATCGTCGCGTCGCGCGCGCCGACCAGGGCGGTACCGCCCGACAGCGCGACCGACAGGCCGAAGTACTCGTTGGCGCGGCCGTCGTCCGCGTGCAGCACCTTCGCCAGCGTCCACACGCCGTCGACGCGACGGTACAGATAGGCCGCGCCCTGCATCGGCGCGTAGTCGTCGAGCGTCGCCTTGTACGCACCGACCAGGATCGTGTCGCCGGAGACGGCGACCGCGGAGCCATAGCGGTCGGTCGACGGCGCGGCACGGGAGGCCAGCACGGCGACCTCGCTCCAGGTACCGTTGGAGCGCTCGAACACGTGGACGCTGTTGTTCACGGGAATGTCGCCGATGAGGTTCGGCGTGGCGCTCACCACGGCCGTGTCGCCGTGGATCGCGACCTTGTGGCCGAAACCGGACGGATTGCCGGCCGCCGCCAGCTTCTGGCGCTGCTCCCAAAGGCCGTCCGAGCGCTCGAACACGTAGGCGCCGTTCCCCTGCGTGCCGATCAGGGCGGTATCCGCAGACAGCGCCACCGAGTAGCCGAAGGTACTGATCGGCTCTCCGTTGGCCGCGGTCACGATCTGCTCGGACCAGGTCAATCGCCCCGCGCCCGCCTCCGGCGACCCCGCGAACGACAGGCCGGCGGCAGGCACGGCCGCAGCCGGCCGGTCGAACGCGAACGCACTGCCCGCGATGGCGGCGACCGCCAGAAGGATGAGCCTCAAAGAAGATGTCATTCGGTTTCCCCAGCCGTCCAAACGTCCAGATAGCGAACCCGCGCGTCGTGGCGCGGGAGCTGCCGGAATCTAGTCCGGCCGGCAGGCGAATGCCTCGACAGGCGCTGACGGCTGCCTAGCCGAACGCCACAAGTCGATGATCCGGAAGAAAATCCTAGCGGCGTGAGGAACTGGCGGAAGCCACCGGGGGAAGTTCGATGCGGCGGCCGGCAACGCCCCGCTCTGCCTCGGGCTCGACCGTCCCGGCGGGCAGTTGGCGCTCTCCGGCGAGGGTATGCGCCGTGGCCAGCGCCTCGCGCGCCAGCCGGTCCTGCCCCAGCACGCGATAGAGCCGGGCCTGCAGCGCCGCGCACTCGAAGCACTGGCCGGACCAGCGCGACACCTGTCCGGCGATGCGCGTCGCCTCGCCCGGGCGGCCCGAGTCGATCAGGAACTGGCCGTAGGCCACCGCGACCCGCGCGACGT
>DBMH01000049.1 GCA_002297645.1 Rhodanobacteraceae bacterium UBA703
GCTGCCGCTCGCCGTGCAGCTCGCGCCGTCGCCGCCGTCGAGGCAGGTCCACTGCGTGCGCGCAGGATCCAGTTGCGGCGGCAGCGCGGCGGCGACGCGCAGGTCGATCGCGTCGCCCTGGCCACCGTTGCTCACCGTAACGACGTAGGTCAGCTCCATGCCGTAGCGCGCGTAGTCGCGGTCGTCGCTGATGCCGACGTCGAGCAGGGCCTGGCCGGGGCGAATCACGCGCAACGCCAGGGTCGCCTCGCCGTCGAGGTAGTTGCCGTCGCCGGCCTGGCTCGCGGTCACCGTGCAGACGCCGGCGCCGACGCCGCTGACGGTTGCGCCGTCGATCGTGCACACGGTCGCGGGCGTGGCGGAGAACACGATCGGGTTGCCGGAATTGGGCACGCCGCTGCGCGCCGACACGGCACCGTTGCCGCCGACGAGTACGGTCGGCGCGGGCGCGAAGGCGATGCGCTGTTCGGCCTTGGCGATGACGACGTCGAGGCGCACCTGCGGCGCCGGTTCGTACTCGCCGCCGCTGGCCTGGTCGGCCAGCACCGTGCAGGTGCCGGCGGCCAGGATCGTCACGCTGCGGCCGGCGATCGCGCAGATCGCCGCCGAGGTCGGCGCGATCGAGAACACCACCGGACTGCCGCTGGCGCCGGCTTGCGCGGACACCTGGAAGGTCGCGTTCGGCGCGTAGGTCGGATGAGCCGGGGTGGCGAGGAAATCGCGGATGGTTTGCGTGCCGCGCGCGATCCGGACCAGCCGCAGCTGCTGCGGTGCGGGCGCGTGGCCGTTGCCTTGCGCGTCGGCGGAGCCGGTCTGCGAGGCGCGTACGCCGCACAAGCCGGACCGGATCGCGCGCAGCGTCGTGCCTTCGATCGTGCAAGTCGCCGGCGTCCAGACGTCGAAGCTGGCGCTGCCGCCGCCGGTCGCGGTCGCCGTCAACGGCAGGCTTTCGCCGGCCTCCATCGTCGCCGCGACCTGGAAGGCGAGCGACTGGCCCAGCAGCATGTTGGCCGGGACGTGACGGTCGGCGGTCGCGCCGTTGCCGAGCGCGCCGCGCTCGTTCGCGCCCCAGCACTTCAAGTCGCCCGTTGCGGTCAGCGCGCAGGTGTGGAAGTAGCCGGCGCCGATCGCCACCACGTCGTCGAGGCCGGCGACGTCGACCGCGGCAGCGCTGTCGACCGTCGAGCCGTCGCCGAGCTGGCCGTGGTTGTTCAGGCCCCAGCATTTCACGCGACCGGGCGCGGTCAGCGCACAGGCGTGATGAGCGCCGGAGGCGAGCGCCTGCACGCCGAGCAGGCCGTCCACCGCGACCGGAACGGCCGAGGAATGGACGATCGCCCCGTTGCCGAGTTCGCCGTGGTCGTTGAGTCCCCAGCACTTCACCGTGGCGTCGAGCATCAGCGCGCAACTGTGCTCGACGCCGGTCACCACCGACGTCGCGCCGGCGGGCAGGCCGTCGACGTCGACCGGCACGCGGCGGTCCGCGTAGCTGCCGTCGCCGAGCTGGCCGGAGTAGTTGTAGCCCCAGCATTTCACGCCGCCTTCCGCGGTCAGCGCGCAGGTATGGCTGTCGAACGCGGCGATCGAGGCGACGTCGCCGTCGAGGCTGGCGACGGCCACCGGCTCCGGCCGATTGACGAGCGAGTCGTCGCCGACCTGGCCATAGGCGTTCCAGCCCCAGCATTTCGCCGCGCCGCTCGGCGTGATCGCGCAGGTGTGCTGGCCGCCGGCGGACAACAGCGCGGCGCCTTCGTCGAGAGCGGACACGTCGACCGGCAGCGTGCGGCTCGCCGTGCTGCCGTCGCCGAGTTCGCCGTCGCCGTTGTAGCCCCAGCACTGCGCGGCGCCGGAGGCGAAGGTCGCGCAGGTGTGGTAGCCGCCGACGGCGAGCGCGATCGCGGTATCGGCGAGCCCGAGGACTTCGCGCGGCGTCGGGTTCGCTTCGGCGGAGACGGCGCCGACGCCGAGCTGGCCGAGCTGGTTGTCGCCCCAGCACTGCGTTGTGCCGCTGCGGCTGAGCGCGCAGGTATGGTCGAAGCCGGCATCGAACGAGGCGAAGCCCGTGGCGAATCCGTGCACCTCGCTCGGCGCCGACGTCGGATCGGAGGGGGTGCCGCTGCCGAGTTGGCCGAGGCTGTTGTCGCCCCAGCATTGGATGTCGCCGTGCACGCTCAGCGCGCAGGTATGCATGAAACCGGTCGCAATCGCCGCCGTGCCGGGCTCCAGCCGCGGCACCTGCAGCGGGATCGGACTGGAGACGGTGGTGCCGTCGCCGAGCTGGCCGGAGTAGTTGTAGCCCCAGCATTTGACGTCGCCGCTCGCCATCACGGCGCAGGTGTGGTTGAAGCCGGCGGCGATCGCGGCGACGCCGGAGGCGAGTCCGACGACGTCCGTCGGAACGGGGCGCGCGACGGTGCTGCCGTCGCCGAGCTGGCCGTCGCCGTTCTCGCCCCAGCACTTGACGCCGCCGGCGACGGTCAGCGCGCAGGTATGCACGAGGCCCATGACGACGGCGGCGACCGGAGTGCCGAGGCCGGCGACGTCGACGGGCGCGCTGCGGTTCACGATGGTGCCGTCGCCGAGCTGGCCTGCGCCGTTGTTGCCCCAGCATTTGACGTCGCCGGCGAAGGTCAGCGCGCAGGCGTGATCGCCGTTGCCGGCGACCGCGACGACGTTCGCGCTCAAGCCGACCACGTCCGCCGGCACGGGGCGGGGGGCTACGCTGCCGTCGCCGAGCTGGCCGCTGGCATTGGCGCCCCAGCATTTCACGCCGCCTCGATCGGTCAACGCGCAGGTATGCCCGGCGCCTACGCTGATCGCGGCAACGCCCGATCCGAGATTCGCCACGTCCACCGGCGCGAGACGGTTCGTGGTCGTGCCGTCGCCGAGCTGGCCGTTGCTGTTGTCGCCCCAGCATTGGACGGCGCCCGTCATGCTCAGCGCGCAGGAGTGGGTCATGCCCGTCGCGATCGCCGCCGCCGGTGCGTTCAAGCCGACCTCCACCGGTGCGGGACGCGTTTCGGTGGTGCCGTCGCCGAGCTGGCCGGAAAAATTCCCGCCCCAGCATTTCACCGCGCCGGTCACGGTCAGCGCGCAGGTGTGCACGAAATTGGCGGCGATCCGGCTCGCGATCGGATCGGACATGCTGGAGGTCCGCGCGTGCAGCGCCGCGAGCGGCGCGCCGAGCGGCAGGAGGAAGAGCAGGAGCAGGCGTCGCTGGCGGATCATCGGAAGGTTCCGGGGTAGGGAGGACGGGTAGCGGGCGAAGGTGTCGTCGATGCGCCTTTCACTCGCAGCGGCGCGTCGGCACGCGGGTGCGAAACCATCGGTCAGCGTCATCTGCGGCGGCGCTTGCGCGCCTTCGAGCAGCGCGTGGCGGCGGCGGTCGTCGAGCGTGGCGCCGATGGTGAGCGGCGCGCCGACCGCTGCGGCGCGCCG
>DBMH01000142.1 GCA_002297645.1 Rhodanobacteraceae bacterium UBA703
CGCCGGACAAGCTCGACGTGCTGCTGCGCCGCGCCTGCCGCGGCGTGCGGCACGCGCCGCCTGACACGCTGCGCCTTCCCGTCGCGCCCGCCGCGCTGATGGACGAATCACGCCTGCGTCCGCCGCGGCAGAAACCGCAGCCGATTCCGCGCAGCGCGAACGCCGTGCAGCCGCCCACACCCGAGCAACTCGCGCGGCTGGCACTCTTGCGGCGCATGAAACGCGCGCGGCTGGTCACGCCGGAAGACATGGCGCGCTACCTCGGCCGCCATCTCAACGCGGCAGAGAGCGTCGAATCGGAAGGCCTCGAAATCGAATCGATCGCGGACCTGCGCGCCTACCAGACCCTGCTCACGCTGGCGCTGCGCAGCCACCGCATCGGCGGCCTGCGCCGCGACGACCCGCTGAACCGCCTGCTGCGCGGCGTCCGGGTCGAACTGCTCGACGCCGGACAATCCCCTGACGACCGCTGCCACGACAACGGCTGGCTGCGCGCTCCGCGCTTTCGCGTGCGCCGCCTGGCCCGACGGAACACCGCATGAAACGAAGCTGGAACACCCTCAGCCAACTGTCCAACGGCGTCTACGCCGTGCAGGACTTCGAACGCGCCGCCTATCGCCTCGTCACCGAGCAGGTGCTGTACGCGAGCGACCAGCGCACGCGCGTCGCCTACGCGCTGGTCGAGGAGTTCCTCGGCGATTTCGCCGCCGCGCTCGAACCGCTCGGCGTGCGCCTCGAGCGCAACGCGCACTACCGCTACGTCGTCGCGCTGCCGACGCAGGCCGACGGCGTGCCGGTGACGCTGGCCGAGACCCTGCTCGTGCTGGTGCTGCGCCAGCGCTACGACGAGGCGATGAAGCAAGGGCTGATCGAAGACCACGGCGAGGTCGTGGTGGAACTGCCGGAATTGCAGGAGGCGTACCAGGCGCTCGCCGCGCGCGCGATGCCCGACGTCGGCGAACTGCGCGACCTCGTGCGCTCGCTCAAGCGCTGGGGCGTATGCCGGCTGGTCGACTCCGAGCCGGACGACCCGCAGCCGTTCCACCTGCGCGTGCGCCCGGCCATCGTCGAGATCGTCGGCGAACAGTGGCTGCAGCGCCTCGACCAGCACAACCGCGGCGACGACGCCGACGACACCGCGGAGGACGACGATGCAACTGCTTGAGCGCGTCCACCTGGTGCAGTTCTTCCTGTTCGAGGCGCAGACGCTGCGGCTCGACGCGACCAGCGCGATCATCGCACCGAACGGCGCCGGCAAGAGCGCCCTGCTCGACGCCTTGCAGATCGTGCTGCTCGGCGCCGATCGCGGGCGCATCCGCTTCAATGCGCAGGCCGGCGGCAGCGCGCGCGCGCGCAGCATCCGCGACTACTGCCTCGGCGTGTTCCGCAGCGGCGACGAGGGCAGGAAACGCCGCACCGCGACGACCTACATCAGCCTCGTCTTCCACGACCAGGACAGCGGCGCGCCGCTGACCGCGGGCATCGCGCTCGGCGCCTCGGTCGACGAGCCGGACCATCGCCTGCACGGCATGTATCTCCTGCCCGGCGTCGCGCTCGAACTGGCCGACCACGTCGAGCAGGTCAACGGCAAGGAACTGCCGCTGGCCTGGCCGACGTTCCGCGAAATGGCGGCCGCGCGCTGCAAGGAAGCCGGCGAGAAGCTGGAGTTGCATCCGACCAGCGAGCGCTTCGTCAAGGACCTGCTGTTCCGCCTGCGCGCCTCGCCCGGCGCGCACCCGGACGTCAACGCCTACCGCAAGGCGTTCCAGAACGCATTGAACCTGCAGCGCGTCGAGGACGTGGACCTGTTCGTGCGCACGCTCGTCGCCGAGGACCGGCCGACCGACATCGCGCGCTTCCGTGCCCTGCTCGAGAGCTTCCGCCAGATCAAGGAGAAGATCGAGCAGGTGAAGCAGCGCATCGACGCCGCCGAGGGCGTCGAGCAGCAGTACGCGAAGATCGCGGCGCAGGCGGTGCGCGCCGCCTCGTACCGCGCGCTCGGCGCCGAGTACGAGCGCGATCTCTACGGCGAGCAGGTCGAGAAAGCCGAGGACGACCAGCGCAAGGCCGAGGAGAGGCTCGCCGCGACGCGACGCGCGCTCGCCGAGGCGCGCAGCGAACGCGAGCTCGCGCGCGACGAACACGCACAGGTGCAGGCGCGCCTGCAAGGCAGCCACGGCTACGGCGAACAGGCGCAACGCGACGCGCTGGCCGAACGCGACCGCGAGACGCTGGCGCTGCAGAAGAGAACCTTGCTGCGCGATCTCGCCTTCGTGCGCGACGCGTTGCGCGAGATCGGCAAGCNNCTAGGCCTGCCCGCACTCGATACCGAAAAGCTCACCTATGCGCAGTCGACCTGGAGCGACTGGCACGACGCGCTCGCGGCGCTCGCATCCGACGCCGACCTGCCGTGGACGCCGGACCTCCTGCATGCGCAGGCGCGCGCGGCACTGGCCGCCGCCACGCCCCTGCTCGAAGCCGTCGATGCGCTGGCGCGCGAGCGGCACGCGGCGCTGGAGAAGGCGCGCGACAAGCTCGCCGCCGCGCGCCGCAACCAGAAGCGCGCCGACGCCGGACAGGCGGAACTCAATCCCGACGCCGTGCGCCTGATGAACTACCTGCACGACGAAGGCATCGACGCCAAGCCCGTCTGCGACCTCGTCAAGGTGCGCGATGCCTCGTGGCAGCCGGCGATCGAGGCCTACCTGCGCAGCAACATCGAAGCGCTGCTGATCCCTGCCAGGGACGAGGAGCGCGCGGTCAAGCTGTACCGGTCGCTGCAGGGCACGCGTTCGGTCTACGGCGTCAAGCTCGCGCTGGCGAGCAAGGCGCGCGACGCGCGCAACGACGCGTTCTCCGCCGACAGCGTCGCCGCACTGCTCGACGGCGACGACGAGGGCGCGCTCGCGTTCCTGCGCCGGCAGCTCGGCGAGCTGCGCTGCGTCGACACCGAGGCCGAGCTGATCCGCAGCCGCCAGGGGCTGACGCGCGACGGCCTGCTCGCCAAGGGCGGCAGCATCGAGCGCCTGCGCCTGCCCGCCGCGGCCGACCTCAAGATCGGCGCGAGCGACAACCGCAATCGCGCGCGCGCATTGCGCGAGGACATCGACGCCGCCGAAACCGAGATCCGCCGGCTCGAACCGGAACTCAAACGTGCCGAGCACTGCCAGCGCGGTCTCGCGCGGCTGTCCGATCCGGATGCCGTCGCACAGGCATTGCACCAGAGCGTGCTCGACCACCAGCAGGTCGCGCAGCGCCGGCGCAGCACGATCGCCGAACGCGAGGCCAGCCTCGACCCGGACCTCCTGCGCCTCGCCGAACGCGTGCGCGATCTGCTCGAACACGCCAACGCCTGCGACCTGCGCGTCGAACGCCTCAGCGGCGACGAACGGCTGGCGATCGACAAGCTCGAATCCGCCGGCCGCCTGCTGCAGGCCTTGCGCGACCAGGAAGAAGCGACGGCACGCCGCGCGGTCGACGCCTTCGCGCATCCCGACGTCGACGCGAACCGCGTCGAACGCCAGCGCGCCGACCTCGACGAGAAGCTGCCGACGCTCGAAGAGCGCATCCGCCGCTGCGGCGAGCGCGCGGAGGCGAGCGAGCGCGACCTGCACAAGCAGATCCCCGAGGCGTGGAGCGCGTTGCAGCAGTACGCGAAGGACCACGGCCTCGCGCTCGACTTCGGCGGCGACCAGTGGCGCCCGGCGCGCGTACTTCTGCAACGCGAACTGGCGCAGCTGCGCGACACCGACCTCGTGCGCTACCAGGGCGATGCCGAGCAGGCCTACGCGACCGCCGTCGAGACGTTCCGCAGCGGCGTCGCGTCCACGCTGTACGACAACTTCAGCAAGCTCAAGGCGCAGATCCACACGCTCAACCGCACGCTGCGCGCGAGCCCCGCCTTCTCGAACAACGAGCGCTACCAGTTCCACTACGAGGTACTGCCGGAACTGCGCGACCTGCACCGCTTCATCCAGCGCGCGGCCGACCTCGGCGGCGAGGACACCCTGTTCGGCAACGCCGGCGAAGTACCGCCCGCGTTCCGCGACCTGATCGAGGACGGCAGCGCGCAGCGCCTGGCGAATTCACCGCTCGACGACTACCGCCGCTTCTTCCATTTCGAGGTGCAGATCCGCCAGGACGAGCGCGTCATCGGCACGCTCAGCGAGCGCATGCGCTCGGGCTCGGGCGGCGAACATCGCGCACCGCTGTACGTGATCGCCGGCGCCGCGCTCGCCGCCGCCTACGGCAAGAGCGAGACCGATGCCGGTGGGCTCGGCCTGATCCTGCTCGACGAGTTCGGCGACAAGATCGACGCGCAGAACGCGCGCGCGACCACCGACTACCTGCGCTCGCTCGGCCTGCAGCTCGTGCTCGCCGCGCCGGACACCGCGCAGGGCACGCTCAGCGGCGTGCTCGACAGCTACATCGAACTGTTCCGCGACGGCGACTACCTGCAAGCCGAACGCATCGAGGTGAAGCCGGCCGCGCGCGAACTGCTGCTCAGCGACCAGTTCGACCTGCATCCGGAACTGCTGGCCGAGGAGACCGCGCGCATCGAGCGCGAGCAGGCGCCGGCGTGAATCCGGCCAGGCCGGTGCTCGAACGCCTTCTGGACCGCGCCGAGAAGGCGCGCCTGCGCGGCGACGAGACACCGGCTTCGCTGTCGATGGCGAGCAAGCGCGACGCGCTCGAATACTTCGCATTGCGCTCGCTCGAGGCGTTCGAACGTTTCCACGCCGCAGTCCGCCTCGCCGAACGCGACGGTGCGATCACGGCGCGGCGCGACCGCCATCGCGGCGACGGCGAGAAGCTGCTGCGTATCACCCTGGTCGATCTCGATGCGCTCGCGCGCCACCTCGGCGTCGAAACCGTCGCGCAGCGCGCGGCACACGCCCATGCCCTGCTCGACACCTGGACGTCGCGCTTCCCCGTCATCGGCGAAGCGCTCGCCGCATGGCGCAACGGCCGCAAGGTGCGCGGCTTCGGTCCCGAAACCGCTGGCGACCTTGCCGATGCTGCGCGTGCCGTCGATGCGCTGCTCGCCGACGCACGCGAGGAACGCATCCTGCGCAAGGAAAGCGTGCGCCTGTTCGGCGACAGCAAGCGGCTCGAAGCGCTGACGCCGTGGCTCGACGTGCTTGTCAGCGGCGAACTCGATCCGAGCGGAATGGAGAAGGAGCACATCTGGGCCGCCCTCGGCCTGCGCAAGGAGCCGCTGCCGCTGCTGCTCGCCGGCAACGGCCTCGTCGAACTCGACGACGGCACGCGCCTGCCCTTGCCGACCTCGTATCCGGGTGTGCCGGTCGAAGCGCTGCGCGCGGTCGAAACGCAGGCACGCAGCGTGCTCAGCATCGAGAACCTCGCCAGTTTCCACGAAGCCGCGCGCGCACGCGGCGACGCGCCGATCCTGCTGCTCTACACCGGCGGCATGCCATCGCCGGCGTGGCGCATGGCGTACCTGCGGCTGCTTCGCTGCATGACTGCCGACACGACCATCCATCACTGGGGCGACGTCGACGAAGGCGGCTTCCGCATCGCCGCCAAGCTCGCCGAAACGGCGCGCGAAGCGGGCTTCGCGCTGCGCCCGTGGCTGATGTCGCCCGACGACGCTCCCGCGCCAGCCGCCCCTTCCAAGGACGAAGCTGTGCAAAAGGCGCTTCCGCGCATGCGGTTGTGGGCCGAACGCGCCGGCTGGCCGGAGATCGCCGCTGCGCTGGAACGGCACCCGCGTCGATGGGAGCAGGAGTCGCTCGCCCCGCGATTGCCGGGCACGTGAATCCACGCGCGGGCACCGGCGACTCGCTGCCGGAACGTCCCTCGGTCTACAACCGTCCGCGCGGCACCCGCTCGGGATCGTCGGTGAAGACCCGGTCGTAGCCGAACCGCGCGACGCCGGCCTGGCTCTTGCCCCACGGCCGGCCACCGGCATCCAGCACGATGGTCCATGGCACGCCGGCATGCAGGCCCGGCAAGGCGCGGCCGAGCACCGTCGCGCCGACGACGGCGATGCGGCCGTCCGCGATCGGACTCATGAAGCTCCTGGACTTCGCACCCGTGCGTAGCGCGGCGGACGGGAGGCGACCGGTCACGACGCCGCTGCTGTTGCTCTCGCCGAACGTCGGCATCGGCGCGCCGCCGGGACGCAGGTCGCCGAGCCACTTGTACAGGCTCGGCCGCGTGACGGCGACGCCGCCTCCCAGCAACGGGTTGCGGTTCCCTTCGACGATCACCTGGCGATCTCCGAGCCGTAGCCCGGATCGCCGAAGCGGAAGCGCGTTCCCGGCGGGTCGTTTCGCCTCCGCGCCACGGATTCGACGGCCGGGCGATCGTCAGCGGGACGTGCCCGCGGCGGACTTCACGCGCCGCACCGCGCGCACCTTCCCGCAATTGCCGCCACCGCAGAAGAAACGCTCGGCGCCGTCGGATTCGAGACCCGACACGAACACGCCCTTCGGCATCTGCAGCGTGTCGAGCACCGCGCCGCTGTCGGGGTCGATGTGCCGGATCTCGCTTTCGTCGTTTTCCCAGGTGCCGTGCCAGAGTTCGCCGTCGACCCAGGTGACGCCGGTGACGAAGCGGTTGGACTGGAGCGTGCGCAGCACGACGCCGGTATCGGGGTCGATCTGGTGGATCTTGCGTTCGCGGTGCTGGCCGACCCAGAGCGTGCCTTCGGCCCAGGCCAGCCCCGAATCGCCGCCGTTCCCCGGCGCCGGGATCGTGGCGAGGACCTTGCCGCTGCCCGGGTCGATCTTCTCGATGCGGTCCTCGACGATCTGGAACAGGTGGCGCCCGTCGAAGGCCGTCCCGGCATGCGCGGCGATGTCGAGCGAGCGCTGCACGTCGCCGCTGGCCGGATCGAAGGCCTTGAGCGAACTCCCGGCCGCGAGCCAGACCTTGTCGCCGTCGAAGCTGACGCCTCCCACCGACTCGACACCCTCGAAAGGGCCGTACTCGCGCAGGACTTCGGCTGCTCGTTTCATGGTTCTCTCCTCGGATCGGATGTGCGGACTACCCTACCCGCCCGGCAGCGGCGTCGCGAGTAACAAGAACGTCGGGAAACCCGGCAGCGGCGGCATCGTCCAGCGCTGCGCGCGGCCACGGCCGACGGCTCGCACGCGCCCCTCCCGCGCCAGGCTGTCGAGCGCGCGCTGCACGCTGCGCGCGCTGGTACCGAGCGCGAGCGCCAGCGCCGAACTCGACCACACCTCTCCGTCGGCGAGCAGCGCGAGTACGTCCGCGTGCGCGCTTTCGAGCAAGGGCGCGAGCACGACGACCTTGCGTGCGTCGTCTGGGATCAAGGCGAACCCGGCCTTCGTTGCGCGCACGTCGGCCAACGGGCGCAATGCGGCGCGCAGCCTGCCGATCTCGACGCGCAATCGTGCGCGATGCGATTCGTCGGCGTGCTTCATCCGGAACACGCTCGCGATCAGTGCGTCGCGCGACGCTTCGCCGGGCCATGCCTCGGCGAGCCGGCGCGCGAGCGCGAACAGCACCGGGCGGCGCGCAAGCGGAACCGTGGTCGGCGCGACACCGATGAGGTTTCGGCAAGCGTCGACGACGAGCGCGTCCGATGCCAGCAGGGGCTCGACCTGGTCGAGTCGCAGCACGCGCTCGACGCCGTCCGCGACACAGCGCGCGGCCGGCTCGTCCAGCGCACGCGCCACCACGTCCACTTCCGCGCTCAAGGCCGGGATGCCGGCGGCGTT
>DBMH01000250.1 GCA_002297645.1 Rhodanobacteraceae bacterium UBA703
GCGCGCGAGGGTGCCGAGGCGTTCGACCTGCGCGCCCAGCGCCGTCGCGTCGCCCAGCAAGCGCAACTCGCGCACGAGCAGCCAGCGCAAAGCGGCCGCGAGCGGCCAGTTGTACGAACGCTCGAAGCGCTCGGCCGCTTCGGCGTAGAAGCCTGCCGCTTCCCGGCCATCGCCAGCGGCCCTGGCATTGGCCACCAAGGCGATCGCCTCGTTCACGAATTGGCCGTTGCGACGGGCCAGTTCCAGCGCCCGCCGCGCTTGCAGCGCGGCCTGAGCCTTACGGCCGAGCATGGCATACCCGATGGCAAGGCCCGCGCGCGTGTCTACCTCAGCGTCGGCATCACCGGATTCGCGGGCAAAGGCCAATGCCTGCCGATACAGGCCCGCTGCGGCGACAGCGCGCCCCTGCGCCAGGTTTGTGCCGGCAAGGCTGGCCAGGTTCTTTTGCTGCAGGAACGGCAAGTCCTGTTGCCGCGCCATGTCGCCCACCTGCACGAACAGCCGCTCGGCCATCGCGAAATCGCCACGCTGGAACGCCAGTTCCGCCAGATCGGTCGAGGCGATCGCCTCGCGTCGCCGGTCGCCGTTGCGGCGGTCGATGTCGATGACCTGCTGCAACCACCGAGCCGCGGCCTCGCCGTTTCCGGCCAGGGCCTCGACGTGACCCAGTCCGCTCCAGGCCACGCGCAGCAACATGCGGTCGCCCGCCGTTTCCGCCTCGGCCGCCACCGCCTCGTAGTTGCGCTTGGCAGCCGTGGCGTCGCCGGCGTCGAGCCGCGAGTCGGCGATCCGCAGGCGCAGGTAACGCGCTTGCTCGGGCGTCAGGGCATCGGCGCCTCGTTCGATGTCGGCGAGCAAACGCAGCGCCACCGCGCTGTGGCCGAGGCGCATCTCGGTCGTAGCCAGTTGCAGGCGCGGCCAAACCATGTCCGGGCGGCGCTCGGCGCAGATCGCGAAATGATTGCGCGCCGTCTCCATGCGGCCGTTGAGGAAGGCGTCCATCCCACGCGCGTAGGTTTCGGTCAGGAAGTCGTCCATCGGCCTGCCGCCGGAAGGCGGCCTCGCGGCGTCGCCGCCATGCCACTCGCCGATGCGATTGACGGCGTCGAGCGCCAACGGCGCCGGCTCCGCTCCGAACAGGGCCGCGCTGTTGCGCCCCGATTCGCTTTCCGAGACGAGATCGAGGCGCAGCAAGGGGCCGGCGCGGCTCAGGCTGAGGAAGACGACCTGGTCCGCGCCAGCGGCGATGCGCGCGGCGCGGCGGCGGTCGGCATCCTCGATCCCGATGGGCTGCGCCGTCGGCCGGCCGACGACGCCATGCAGCTCCGGCATCCGGTTCAGTACGCTGACCAGCAGCCCCGGCAGGCCATCCTGCGTCCATGCCAGCCCGTCCTCTCCGGTGCGGTTCTCGAGCGGCAGCACCAGCACCTCGCGGATCGCCCCGACCGCGTGCGCTTCGCGCAGCCACCGATGGATCGCCACGCTGGCGACGACCAGCGCCAGGACGGCGGCGGCGATGGACAACCCCGTGCGCCGGACGCCGCTGACGGCTTTCGCGCCGATGGCTCGCGCCGGCCCGGAGACGGTACCGGAAGCCCCCGTCTCCGGCGCGGCATCCGCGCTGGCGGCCCGGGTGTCGACCTCCACGCTCCAGCGGAAACCGTGTCCGCGGACGGTTTCGATGAAGCAGCGCGCGTCGTCCTCGCGCAGCGCGCGGCGCGCCTTATAGACCAACTGCGACAGCGAGGCATCGGAAACCGGACGGCCCCACAGGAGTTCGACCAGTTCGTCCTTGCCGAACGCCCGCTCGCGCCCCTCGATCAACGCCACGATCAGTTCGTAGACGCGCGGCTCGACCGGCTCGAGCGCACCCGCGACGCGCAGTTCGCGGCGGCGCAGGTCGATCTCGACGTCGTCGAAGCGGTAACCGGCGGCGTCCGGCGGAGGCGAAGGCATGAGAACGATGCGAATGCGAAACCGGGATTCTCGCATTCCGCCGCCGGTCAGCGGAACCGAGCGCCGAGGCCGCCCCTCATTTCTATCTCTTCATCCGGACAAAGAGATATAGTTCGCCGATTGCGTGCCTGGACCTGCCGATGACTTCCGCCCCGATTTCCCTCGAATTCTTCCCGCCCAAGACCGACGAGCAGAAGGCGACGCTCGAAGCCGCGTTGCCGAAGCTGAAGGCGCTGAAGCCCGAGTACGTGAGCTGCACGTTCGGTGCCGGCGGATCCACGCTGTCGTACACGCCGGAAACGATCCGCCACCTGCGCGAGGAACACGGCCTGGACGCCGCGCCGCACCTGTCGTGCATGGGCGGCACGCGCGAGGAGATCCGCGACCTGCTCGACCGCTACAAGGCGATGGGCTGCCAGCGCATCGTCGCGCTGCGCGGCGACCTGCCGTCCGGCATGGCGAGCTACGGCGACTTCCGCTACGCCAGCGAGCTGGTCGAATTCATCCGCCGCGAGCGCGACGGCGCGTTCCACGTCGAAGTCGCCTGCTATCCGGAGGTGCATCCGCAGTCCGACGACGCGCACGCGGACCTGCACCACTTCAAGGCCAAGGTCGACGCCGGCGCGAACGGCGCCATCACGCAATACTTCTACAACGCGGACGCCTACTTCCGCTTCGTCGAGGCCGCGCGCAAGCTCGGCGTGAACATACCCATCGTGCCGGGCATCATGCCGATCGCCAACTTCCCGCAGCTGCGCCGCTTCTCGGAGATGTGCGGCGCGGAGATCCCGCGCTGGCTGTCCAAGCGCCTGCACGCGTTCGGCGACGATGCGGAGTCGATCCGCGAGTTCGCCGCCGACGTCGTCGCCGAACTGTGCAGCCGCCTCGTCGAAGGCGGCGCGCCGTCGCTGCACTTCTACACGCTCAATCGCGCCAGGGCGACGCTGTCGGTCATCGAGCGCATGCGGTAGCGCGGCCGGCGCCCAGTCGCGGCGGGTTGTTCCCTCGGCCTCTCGCGGAAGGTCGCGCTCCCGCCCCGGCTGCTCTCGCTTGCGCCTACGGCGGGACCTTTCTTCCCGTTCCGCATGGGGAGAGGAGCGAAGTCGCACTCAGGCAATTCGAGGATCAGCGCAAAGAACGCGCTGTCGGCATGGAAGGCAGCGACAGCGTAGCGGGATGAAGGCAGCCGGAGCGAAGTGCCGCTGGCGGGAAGGCGCAGGACCGCGCCCCGATGCGAACCAACCGGCGCCGTCGCCTCCCCGCGTGGAATCACTCAAGGAACACGTCGCCCAGACTCCGATGCGAGCCGCGCGATTTCGTCGACGCGCTGCTGCGCCGGGCCGACGAAGCCGGCCGTCGCTTTCGCGGCCTTGAGGCCGTCCAGCGCGGCACGCGCGTGAGCGAGGCCGCCTTCGAGGTCTCCCTCGCGGGCCTCCAGCCAGCCGAGGACGCTCTGCGCGTCGAGCAGTTCGTCGTAGTCGGGCGCGTAGCGCTCGCGATACAGCGCGACCGCTTCGCGGGCGAGCGCAAGCGCTTCGCCGTCGCGAGCCGACAGGGCGAGCGAGACCGCGTACTTCTTCGCCGCGCGCGCGGTGACGTAGTTGCGCATCGGCTTCGACAGCGTGTATCCGCGCGCGGCATAGCGGAGTGCGCCGTCGTAGTCCTTCTGCTCCATGCGCAGTTGCGCGAGCTTGGTCAGCGCGTCGATGACGATGCGATGCGACTCGCCGTACAACTCGATCTTCATCGCCAGCGATTCGTCGAGCACGCGTTGCGCCTCGTCGTAGCGGCGCAGCCGCGTCAGCATCGCGCCGCGATTGCCCAACTGCGTCGCCAGCGGGATCGAGCCGCGCGGATTCTCACGACGCAGCAGCAGGATCGACTGCGCGTTCAGCTCGAGCGCGCGCGCGTCGTCGCCTTCGCGATACTCGACCGAGGCCAGGTCGCCGAGCGCGTAGGCACGCGCCTTGGCCGCACCTTCCGGCAGGATCCCGAGCGCCCGTTCCTGCCAGGTACGCGCCTCGGCCGGATGCCCGGCGCTGAATTCGACCTCGCCGATGCGGTTGGCGATCTGGCCGCGCTGCAGCGCCGTTCCCGATTCCTCGGCCAGTCCGCGTGCCTCCAGCAGCGCGCGCCGCGCCTCGTCGTACTTGCCCTGGTTCCACAAGGCGATGCCGAGCGCGAGCCGCGCGTCGATTTCGGTCGCGGCATCGCCGCCGCGCCGTGCCGCCTCCACGGCGGATCCGGCGGCCTGCACGGAATCCTCGTAGCGGCCGATCTGCTGGAACGTCTGCGCCAGGGTCAACCCGGTCAGCGCGGCACTGGCCGGATCCTCGCGCAGGTCGCGCGCCACCAGCCGCGCCGCGCGTTCGAGCGCCTCGACGATCGTCACGTCGCGGCCCATTTCCGCCGGGTCGCCCGCGGCCAGCACGGAATTGAAGAACTGGTTGATGCGATCGACGCGCGCGCGCTGTTCCTCGGTATGCCGCGCGCCGCGCAGGGTCGCGCCGACGAACGCCGACACCAGCAGCAGGACACCCGCCGTCGCCGCGAGGCCGTAGCGATGCCGCCGCACGAACCGGCGCAGGCGATACGCGCGGCTGCC
>DBMH01000146.1 GCA_002297645.1 Rhodanobacteraceae bacterium UBA703
ATCGGCGACTGCGGCGGCACGCGGCCGTAGACGGTCACGCTCTGCGCCGTGCCGGTGCCGGATCCGGTCCGCGTATCGGTGGAGAGCGTGGCGCCCCAGCGCTGCGTGCGCCCCGTGTCGCGATACAGCTCGTAATTGACGTAGTTGCCCGTCGTGCCGAGGCGCATGCGCCGTTGCGTGCCCGACGCATTGCTGCCGTTGTCGAGTCCGATCTGCCAGTTCGCGCCGTTCGTGCAGGTCAGGCTGATCGTGGAGGTCTGGTCGATGCTCGTCGCCAGGAGATCGGTCGGCGACGCAAAGTTCATGTTGGACGCCGTCGTCGTGCAGACCGCGGGAACGGTCGCGCGCGCGGCGAACGAGAACGAGCCGCCCGTGGCGCCACCGCTGCCGCCGGTGCGGCAGTCCGACGGCGCGGTGCCGTTGCCCTCGCGGTAGCGGTAGTCGAGCGTCGTGTGGCCGGCGCTGAAGCTGTCGAGGTAGATGCCGGGGGTCACCGTGGCCTGGCTCGCCGGAATGCGGCCGTACGCGGTCAGGGTGCCGGTCGAGGTGCCGTTGCCCGTGCGCGAGATCGTGATCTCCGGCGGTGGATACGACGGCTGCCAGAACGTTCCCCAGAGCGCCGTGCCACCCGGGTCGGTGTAGACGTTGAAGTTCAGGTAGGGCGGATTGGTGCCGCTCTGCGTCATGCGTCGCGGGACGATGGTCAGCCCGTCGCCGGCGGAGCCGTCGCCGATGCTGAAGCAGGCGAGGATGCGGACGGCCGTGCCGTTGCTGACGCCGCTCGTCGTGCACGAGTAGCTCAGGGTCGCGGTGGTGGTCGCGCCGACGAGCGGATCCACGCTCGTTCCGAAGTTGAGGTCGGTCATCGTCGCCGAACAGGTCGTCGCCGCGAGCGCGATGCGCGACGTCCACACCACGGCGAAGATCAGCAGGAGCGATGCGGGAAAGCGGAATCTCATCGGGAATCCTTGCGGCACTCGAGCGGGCCGATGACGGGAATGCCCTGCGCCGCCGCGGGCAGGTCGAAGCGGACCTCGCAGGTACCGCCGGCGGTTTCGACACGAAGGCGGTTATGGTCGCCGAGCCCTTCGACGTAGGTTTCGCCGTCGTAGCCGACGATGGACGTACCGCCGTCGAAACGCACCGTGCTGCCGGTCGGCAGGGCGGCGCCGCTCGCGTCGACGAGCGTCAGGCTGGCCGCGCGCAGCGGCGCGATGCCGAAGCGCACGACGGTGCCGGCGCCGCGCGGCGGCGAGGCGATCGCGGCGACGCGGTCGATGCGGCGATCGGCCGGCAGGTCCATCGGGTCGATCGCGAGCTGGTTGTCCTGCCACGCGTTGAGCGGCGTGACGAGCAGGACGCCGTCGCCGTCGGTGACGCCGATCGGGCGGTTCTCCAGCTTGACCGGCACGCCGGCGACACCGTCGGTCGTGACCACGGCGAAGGCGTCGTCGATGCGCCGCGACGGAAACACATGGCCGCCGAGCAGGACCAGGGCGCCGTCGAGGCTGGCGTAGCCGAGCGTGTTGCCGTCGAAGGAGCTGGCGCCGGCGACGAGCTGGCCCCAGCCCGTGCGCCATCCGGCCTCGGCGAAGCCCGCGTTCACGCCGTCGCCCTGCTGCGTCTGCGCACGCCAGCCGAAACCGCCGTCGCCGGGAATCGGCCGCGAGACTTCGACCGTCGCGTAGTTGCGTTCGCGATCGTGCGTCGCCGTCGCGGAGACGTTCGTGCGCTCGTCGAACTGGTACGTGAGGGCGAGGAACGCGCTGCGGTCGCTCGCCCGGTCGAGGTTCTGGCTGATGCCGAGGTTCAGCGCGAACGCGCCGAAGTTGCGCGAGAAATTGAGTCCGGCGTAGCGCGACGCGTCCTCGCCGGGATAGCGCAGGTGGATCAGGCTCGCGCTCAGGCTGGCCTTGCCGAAACTGTAGCCGGCGGTCGCGCGGGCGCTGACGCGTGCCGGCGCACGACCGTAGCGCGCGGCGACGTCGGTGTAGTCGCCGAACGTGCGCAGGCCGTCGATCGCGAAGCTGAAGGGGTAGCCGCGCCAGCTGTAGCCGAGCTGCACCAGCGAACCGCTGCCTTGCGGACCGTCGCTGGCGGCGAGCGAACCGGAGACGAGGCCGGCGTCGCCGAGCAGGAGCTTCGCGCCGCCGCCGCCGTTGCGCACGCGCGCATCGGCCTCGGCGTGGCTCTCGACGGTCAGGCGGTCGGTCAGGCCGTAGCGGAACGTGCCGCTCGCCATCGGTGCGGCGGCATAGTCGAACGAATGCTGGCCGAAGCCGCGGCGCACGAAGCCGAGTTCGAACGAGTAGTCGGACAGCCCGCGCTGCAGCAGCTGGTCGGTCGAGTAGAAGGGAAAGTCGATCGTCGTCGCGCGGCCGAAGGCGTCGGTCAGCACGACCTGGGCGTTGCCGACGCCGCTGACGACCGGCAGCGCGTTGATCTGGAAGCGGCCGGGCGCGACCTCGCCGCTGTACTGCTTGAGCCCGTTGACGTAGAGGTCGACGGCCGATGGCGCGACCGCTTCGCCAACGAAGGCCGGCAGCGGCATGGTGAGCCGGTACGGCTGCTGCGAGAAATCGCGCGCGAGTCGGATGCCGCCCATGTAGGTGCCGCGCGACCAGGCGAGCGAGCCGCCCTGGAAGTCGCCGAACGTGAGATTGAGCATGTGCTCGGGAAACGAGAACGTCCAGTCCGAGCCGAGGCGCACCGTGCGCGAATCCCAGTGGCCGCGGGCGTCCTGCACGAATTGCGATTGCACGGTCGTGCTGGCGATGCCGGCGAGGCCGAACACGCGCAGTTCGGCGGCCGCGTTGAGCGCATCCGTTCCGTCGCTATGGCTGCCGTAGAGGTCGTAGTTCAGCAGGGCGCCGGGTGAAGCCTTCGAGGCGGTCGTCGTGCGCGACGGCGAGTTCAGCCGCACCACGTCGGCGTCGAGCAGGTCGACCGGGGCGACGATGGCGACGCGCTGGCGCTCGCCGTCGAAGTCCGCGCGTACGCCGGCGAGCCCGTCGAGGCGGACCGGCGTGGTCGCATCGGCGGTGCGCAGGCGCAGGCCGATGCGCTCGAGCGTCGTCGGCGTCGCGTAGAGACCGTCCGCACGGTGGTCGAAGTGCGCGATCTTGCCGCTGTCGACGCCGTTCAGGCTGACTTCGAGGTAGAGGCTGTCGCCGGTGGTCCAGTCCGAGCTGCCGTCGCCGCCCTCGGCGACGAGCGACGGGCCGCCGTCGGCCGCGAAGGCCTGCGCCGTCGCGATCGACAGGGCGAGCACGAGCTTACGGACGCGGCGCGGCGAGATCGATCGGCGGGGCAAGGGGTTCACCGTTGATCCTCGCGGACAGCTGCCCGCCCTGGGCGAATGCGGAGGCCTCGCCTTTCAGCGGCCAGTGCATCGTGGAGCCGGGCAGGACGTAGCCGAGCAGGCCGTCGCTGATCGCGACCGTGCCGCCGGTCCTGCCGGTGAAGGAGAGGGAGGCGAGCTGTGCGTGCATCGAGCCCGCGTTGGCGACCTCGAGCCTCGGGCCCGCGGCGTCGCCGCGCAGCGACCAGCTCAGTTGCGTCACCGTCTTGCCGTCGCCGGCCGGCGCGACGAAGACGGGAACCGAATGGCGCACCAGGAAGTTCAGGCCGGCCTTCAGCGCCGACTCGTCCGGCACTTCGTCGACGAGCAGGCGGAAGGCGTCTTCGTTGCGGCCCGGCGGCGCACCGGTGCGGATCACGCGGACCAGCTGGCGGCCGCCCGGTTCGAGCTTCAGCATCGGCGGACTGACCACGAGCCCGCGCGAGGCCTCCAGCCGGTCTTCACCTTCCGCCTGCGTCCAGTGGAACACGCGGACCTGCGCGTTCAGCGGCGCGTCGCCGGTATTGCTGAGCCACAGGCCGTCGGCGCCGCGACCGGCCTCCAGCGTCAGCGAGATGGGGGCGACTTGCAATCCGGCGGCGCTCGCGCCGCCGGATTGCAGGGCACCGAGGGTCACGGCTAGCGCGAACCCGAGTGTGCGGAAGGTCGTCATCGGCGGGGCTTCAGTACGTGACGGTGACGGTGACCGTGTCCTTGTAGTTCTGCGCGATCGGCGCCGGGTTCAGGCTGGCTGCCGGGACGCGGCCGTAGACGGTGAGCGTCTGGTTGGTGCCATCGCCGATCCGCGTGACCGTGTCCGTGCCGACCGTGTTGCCCCAGTTCACCGTGCGGCCGGTGTCGGAGTAGAGGTTGTAGCCGACCGTCGCGGTCGTGGTCGTCAGGCCGGTCATCTTGCGCGAGGTCACGGTCGCGCCGGTGGCGCTGCCGGCGTTGAGGCCGACGTTGTAGGACGAACCGTTCGTGCAGCGGACCGTGATCGTCGAGGTCTGGTCGATCGCGGCGGTCAGCGAGGTCGGCGTCGCGAAAGCCATGTTCGTCGGCGCCGTGGTGGAGACGTCGCACAGCGGCGGGATCGTGATCGTCACGTCGAAATTCGCGGTGGTGGTCGCGGCGTTCGCCAGGCCGCATGCCCCCAGCGCACTGCACATCAGCAGTACGAGTTTCTTTTTCATCGAATGGTCTCTCGGAAATTCCGGTCGGATTGGCCGGCGATCGCGTACAGCACGAAGCGTGCCAGCGGTGAAGTGCCCATCCGAGATCAACTCTGGCGGCAAAAAACCATCGACGACATCACAAGATTGGACTTTAGATGGGCTTCAAATGTGGGTTGCGTCACAAAAAAACGGCGCACTGACAAATTCTGTCCATGTCTAACGCTCTCTTTCGATGCGTACGCCCGATCGGATGGCTGCCGGATATGTAAAGTTTGCTTGACAGGATGGCCGGCGCACGGCTAGCCTGCTTGTCAAGCAGGCTTTACAGGGGTGGCCATGTTCAGGGAACTGTGGTGCGAGGGAGCGACGCGGAAATACTGGTGGGCGAGCGCCTTCCTCATGCTCGGCTACCTTCCGACGATCGTCTTCGCCATGTCGAAGATGGAATCCATCCAGTCCCCGGCGTTGCGCGCGCTGGTGGCGCTGTCGCCGATGCCGTTCATCATGGGCCTCGCCTACGCGGAGTACCTGCGCATCCGTCGCACGGATGAGCTGCGCCAGCGCGTTGAACTGGAAGCCGGCCTGGTCGGAATGGTCGTCTCGATCCTGGCGCTGACCGCGCTCGGGCTGCTCGACAACGCCGGCGTGATACGGGTCTCGCTGATGACGGCTCCTCCGCTCATGTGCTTCTTCTACGTGTGCGCGCAGATCTGGGCCCACCGCCACTATCGCTAGCATCCGCCGGAGAGCCGCGATGAGCCGATCCTTCCGCCTGTGGTACAGCCCGGTACGCTTCCGGGCCGGGGTGTACGTCCTGATGGCGGTCTACGTGGCGACGATGCTGCTGTTCTGGCCGCACGTGCGCGGAACCCAGGGGACGTTCGCGCGCGCGGCCTGCTCGCTCGTTCCGGTCCTTCCGGTCATCGGCGTCATCTGGCTGATGGTGTGGCGGATCCTGAACAGCGACGAGCTGGAGCAGCGCCTCCACCGGGTCGCGCTGAGCGTGGCCAGCGGGGTCGTCGCCACGGGAAGCCTCGTCGGTGGCTTCCTCGGCGCCGCCGGCGTGCTGCCGGCACGCGGCGACCTGCTGATCTGGGTCTTCCCGGCGCTGTGCGTGGTCTACGGCATCGCGCGCCGGATCGCGTCGCGGCGCTACGGCGCGGGCGGTTGCGCATGAACAACCGCCTGCGCGAACTGCGCGAGGCGAAAGGCTGGTCGCAGGGCGAACTCGGCGAGCAGCTCGGCGTGTCGCGGCAGACGGTCAACGCGATCGAGACCGGCAAGTACGACCCGAGCCTGCCGCTGGCGTTCCGCATCGCGAAGCTGTTCCGCAAATCGATCGAAGCGATCTTCGATCCCGGCGACGTCTGAAGAACCGGTCCGGGACGTGACGCCACTCCGGGTGCGTCGGGGCCCGGGTGGAAAGGTGGTGCGGCTCCGCCGCGACCGTTTTCCCGCAGGCCGCGGCAGGTGCCCGGTTCCGCGGGCTACGCAGGAGTGACGATGGACAAACGAAATGCAGTGAGGCTCGCCATCGCCGTGGCCTTCCTGGCCGTGGTCGGGGTGCGCGAATGGACGAAGCCGCGCGCGCAGCGCGACGGGCCGGATTCGGAGCAGGGGGCGGTGATCGTGCAGAAGAACGGCGAGCGCGGCTTCTCGCTCGGCTCGCTGCGCTTCGAGCCGTGCGAGCTCGGGCAACGCAATTCCGCGGCCACGACGGCGGCGTTCTGCGCGCCGTTCGAGGTGCCGGAAAACTGGGACAAGCCGGACGGCCGCAGGATCGGCCTGCGCCTGGCCATGATCCGCAGCGAGGCCGAAGCGCCCGCCCGTGATCCGGTGGTGTTGCTGGCGGGCGGACCGGGGCAGGCGGCGACCGACGTGTATCCGCGCGTCGCCGGCGCCTTCGCGCCGCTGCTGCGCAAGCGCAACGTCGTGCTGATGGACCAGCGCGGGACCGGCGGTTCGCATGCGCTGGAATGCGCGCGCGACCCGTCCGCCGAGGACGCCGAGACCGGGGACACGGTGGATCTCGCGAAGGTACGGGCGTCCACGCAGCGCTGCCTCGACGGCGTGGCGAAGAACGCCGACCCCGCGCAGTACACGACGACCGTGGCCGTGCGCGATCTCGAGGCGTTGCGGCAGGCGCTCGGCGCGCCGCAGTTTAACTTCATCGGCGTGTCCTACGGCACGCGTGTCGCGCAGCAGTACCTCATGCGCCATCCGGACGGCGCCCGCAGCGTGGTGCTCGACAGCCCGGTGCCGAACGAGGTCGTGCTCGGTGCCGAGTTCGCGCGCAATCTCGACGATTCGCTGAAGGCGCAGTTCGCCGCCTGCACGAAGGAGTCGGAGTGCGGGAAGGCGTTCGGCGACCCGTACGCGAACCTGTACCGCCTGCGCGACCGGCTCGCCGCGGAACCGCAGCAGGTCACCCTGCATGCGCCGCGCACGAATGCGCTGGAGAAGAAGACGCTCGGCGCGATGCGGCTGGCCGGCCTCGCGCGCTTCTTCGCCTACGCGCCGGAGACGAGCGCGCTGCTGCCCCTGGCCATCGACCGTGCGCTGAAGGGCGACTACGCGCCGCTGACCGGGCAATCCGAGTACATCGCCAGCGAGATGTCCGACCTCATCGGCAGCGGCATGCAGCTCTCGGTGGTGTGTGCCGAGGACGCCGACCTGCTCGGCGACGGGTCCGCGGAGGCCGCGCTGCTGCTCGGCGACGCCTTCACGCGCGTGTTGCGCGAGCAATGCGCGATCTGGCCCCGGGGGACGCGTCCGCCCGACTTCCACCGGCCGGTCGCGAGCGACACCCCGGTGCTGATCCTCTCGGGCGAGTTCGATCCGGTCACGCCGCCGCGCTACGGCGAGGCGATCCTGAAAGGCCTGTCGAACGGCCGCCAGCTCGTCGCCGCGGGGCAAGGCCACAGCGTGATGGGGCGCGGCTGCCTGCCCAAGCTGGCCGCCCGCTTCGTCGACACGCTGGAGACCAAGGCGCTCGATGCCGGCTGCATCGCCGACTTCGGCAAGACGCCCGCATTCATCGACTTCAACGGAGCTTCGCCATGATCGAAGTCAGCAACCTGCACAAGAGCTTCGGCAAGGTGAAGGCCGTCGACGGCGTGTCGTTCGCCGCCCGCGACGGCGAGATCACCGGCCTGCTCGGTCCGAACGGCGCCGGCAAGACCACGACGCTGCGCATGCTCTACACGCTGATGACGCCGGACCAGGGGACGGTCCGCGTCGACGGCATCGACGCCGCCTCCGATCCGCTCGCCGTGCGCCGCCGCCTCGGCGTGCTGCCGGACGCGCGCGGCCTGTACAAGCGCCTGACCGCGCGCGAGAACATCGCCTACTTCGGCCGCCTGCAGGGCCTCGACGAATCGACCATCCGCGCACGCAGCGACGCCGCGATCCAGGCACTGGAGATGGAGGACATCGCCGACCGCCGCACCGAGGGCTTTTCGCAAGGGCAGCGCGTGAAGACCGCGATCGCGCGGGCGCTGGTGCACGACCCGAAGAACGTGATCCTCGACGAGCCGACCAACGGTCTCGACGTGATGGCGACGCGCGCGATGCGCACGTTCATGCACCGGCTGAAGGACGAAGGGCGCTGCGTGCTGTTCTCCAGCCACATCATGCAGGAGGTCGCCGCGCTGTGCGACCGCATCGTCGTCATCGCCCACGGCCGCGTCGTCGCCGACGAGTCGCCGGCGCAGTTGCTGGCGCAGACCGGCAAGGCGAGCCTCGAAGACGCCTTCGTCGAGATCATCGGATCGGAAGAGGGGCTCGCCGCATGACTCGCGTGGTCCGGGCCGGTTGTGGCGTCATGCCCGCGAACGCGGGCTTCCATTTTTCGTTGGGGTTCGAGAGCACGACGGATGCCCGCCTTCGCGGGCGCGACGTCGACGCCTGGAATCGGGCTTTTCAGAAAGGGGTGGCCTCGACATGAAATCCGCATTCACCGTCTTCTGGAAGGAAATCCGAGAAAACCTGCGCGACCGCCGCACCGTGCTCAACACGTTGCTGACCGGGCCGCTGTTCGCACCGCTGGTGTTCGCGCTGGTCATCAACGCGGCCGTCACGCGCCAGCTCGACAAGGCCGAGAAGCCGCTGGAGGTGCCGGTCGTCGGCGCCGAGCATGCGCCGAACCTGATCGACGCGCTGAAGCAGCAGAACGTCGTCGTCAAGGATGCGCCGGCGGATCCGGAGCGCGCCGTGCGCGAACAGGAAGCCGACCTCGTGCTGCGCATCCCGGGCGACTACGGCGACGCCTGGCGCAAGGGCGAGCCGGCCCAGGTCGAGCTGATCTACGACGCCTCGCAGCGCGACGCGCAAGGATCGGTGACGCGCCTGCAACGGGCGCTGGAGGGCTACGGCCAGCGTACCGGCGCCCTGCGCCTGCTCGCGCGCGGCATCGCGCCGGACCTGATCCGCCCGCTGGTCGTCGCCTCGCGCGACCAGTCCACCGCGCAGAACCGCAGCGGCACGCTGTTCGGCATGCTGCCGTACTTCTTCATCCTCGGCGGCTTCATCGGCGGCATGGCGCTGGCGATCGACACGACGGCGGGAGAACGCGAGCGCCAGTCGCTGGAGCCGCTGTTCGCCAACCCGGTCGCGCGCGGCAGCCTCCTTGCCGGCAAGCTCGGCGCGACCAGCGCGTTCGCCTTCGTCACCGTGGTGCTCAGCATCGTCGCGTTCTCGATCGTCGGCCATTTCCTGCCGACCGAGAAGCTCGGCATGTCGCTCGAACTGGGCCTGCGCTTCGGCGCGCTGACCCTGTTCGTGATGCTGCCGCTGGTCTTCCTGCTGGCGACGCTGCAGACCCTGGCCGCCGCGTTCGCCAAGAGCTTTCGCGAAGCGCAGACCTATCTCTCGCTGCTGATGTTCGTGCCGGTGATCCCGACCATGCTGCTGTCGGTGTTCCCGGTGAAGGTGCAGACGTGGATGTACGCGGTACCGGTGATGGGACAGCAGGTCGCGATCACGCGCTTCCTGCGCGGCGACCTCGTCACGCCGTCGCAGCTCGGCCTGTGCTTCGCCGCGACCGCCGCCGCCGCGCTCGTCGTCTACCTGATCACGGCGCGCATCTACGAGAGCGAGCGCCTCGCGATCTCGGGCTGAGGCGATTCCGCGTTCCGCCTCCGCACCGGTCGGTGCGGAGGCTGTAGACGTCCGGGCGAACCCGATCCTCAGCGGATCGAAAAAGAAACCGGAATCGACACGGCGGACCCTGGCGCGCGCGTTTCGCGCATGCCATCGTGAGGCGATGGAAGCGGTGGAAAGTCTCGTCTCGAAGTTGCGCCGGCTGCTGCACAGCCGCGGCCGCACGCGCGACGAGGCCGACGAGGCGATCCAGGAAGCGTTCCTGCGCCTGCAGCGCTACCGACAGGAGCGACACGTGCAGGAGCCCGAGGCCTTTCTCGTCCGAACCGTCATCAACGTGATCGCCGACACCGGGCGCCGGCAGGCGCGCTGGGTTTCCGCGCCGCTGGCGGAAGTGGAGACGCTGGCGTTCGCGCAGGCCGCGGCCACGCCGGAGGACGTCGTCGTCGGCCAGCAGAAGATGCGCACCTTGCGCGCGGGGCTGGAGCAGCTCCACCCGCGCACGCGCGAGGTGTTCCTGCAATATCGCGTCGAAGGCTACAGCCACGCGCAGATCGCGGCGCACCTGGGGATCACGGTCAGCGCGGTCGAGAAGCACGTCGCGAAGGCGATCCTGTTCCTGACCGAATGGATGGATCGCGCATGAACCCACGCGGCGATGCCTCCGTGCCGTCGCGCGCCGCCCGCGCGGAAGCGGCGGCGTGGCTGGCCCAACTGCACGGTCCCGGCCGGAACGCCGGGATGGAAGAGGATTTCCGCGCATGGCTGAGGGCGGACGCCGGCCACGCGCGTGCCTTCGAGCACGCGACCGAAGTGTGGGACGCCACCGCCAATCTCGACCTTCGCGGACTGCCGCGCCTCGCCCCCCGCGCCGCGGACGGTCGTGTGCGCGTCCGCCGACGGCTGGCGCTCGTTGCGACGGTACTGCTGGCCGCGTTCGGTGCCTGGATGCTCCTGCTGCCACCGCGCGGCATCCAGTACGCCACCGGCATCGGCGAGCAGCGCAGCGTACGCCTCGCCGACGGCACGCAGTTGTCGCTGAATGCGTCGAGCGCGGTCGAGGTGGACTACGAGCGCGACCGCCGCAACGTGCGCCTGTCGCACGGCGAGGTCCTGTTCGAAGTCGCGCACGACGCACAGCGTCCGTTCGTCGTGACGGTCGGCGAACGCGCCGTGACCGCGCTGGGCACCTCCTTCGTCGTCCGCGGCGAAACGGACCGGCTCGAGGTGACCTTGCTCGAAGGAAAGGTGAGCGTGGCGCGAGCGTCGCCGGCGCCACGGGCGCCGGCGGCCGCGG
>DBMH01000316.1 GCA_002297645.1 Rhodanobacteraceae bacterium UBA703
CATGTAGAACGGCGTGATGTCGCGCATCGTCGCGATGGTGGCGATGCCGGCGGCTGCGGCCGCCAGCGCCGCCAGTGCGGTCCGGCGCGTCGACGGCCGGCGCAGGAGCGACGCGAAACCGACGGTGCCCGCGATCGCGATCGCCGCGGCCCACAGGAGAACGAGGGCCCGTACGACGGGCGGCCATGCCAGCATCGTCTCGAGCCAGTAGCGCAGCCCGCCGGCCAGCGTCGCCGCCACCATCGTCCCGGCCTGCGCGAGGTTGCCGAGGAAGTGCGTGCGGGCGATATAGGTGTTGGCGTTGCCGAGGTCGGCGAAGCCCTGGGTCGCGTCAGACCAGATCGACGGCAGCAGCGGCAACACG
Source organism: Rhodanobacteraceae bacterium UBA703 (assembly GCA_002297645.1). GTDB lineage: Bacteria > Pseudomonadota > Gammaproteobacteria > Xanthomonadales > Rhodanobacteraceae > Dokdonella_A. The sequence continues at coordinate 365 of DBMH01000316.1, forward strand.
GCGACCAGGGCCGCCGCCGCGAGGTGCCGCGCGTTGCATTCGTCGCGCCGCCACGCGCGCAGGCAGACGGCCAGCCCGATCCAGGCCAGCGCCAGCGCCGACGGATGCGCGTGGACGGCGAGCGTGAAGCTGGCCGCCATGCCGAAGAGGTAGCGCAGGCGCGCGCGGTGGGCGTAGCGTGCGGCGCAGAGGACGAAGGCCAGCATCAGCATCGGCGCCAGCATCGGGTGCGACGGCATGAGGACGTTGAACATGCCCCAGCCCGGCACGATCAGCAGCGCCGCCCACGAAAGGCCGGTACGGCGATCGCGCAGCGCCTTGCCGGCGAGGTAGGCAAGCGGCACCTGCAGGGAGGCGAGCAGGCCGATGATCAGCGTCGTCGCCAGCCAGCTGCGGCCGTCGACGGCGAGCAGGGCCGCCAGCAGGTAGTACCAGATCGGCCCGAGGTGCACGGAGGCGCCGTTGAGCAGCGGGCCGGTCAGCGGGAACTCCTGCCCGTCGAGCAGACGCAGTGCAATGAAGATGTCGCGCGCATAGTCCATCGTCGCCGCCCCGTAGACCGAGGGCGCCAGCACGAGCAAGGAGAGCAGGGCCAGCAGCCCGTTGCGGGCGCTGCGGCGCGAAAGGAAGTCGGAGAGCGGCATGTGGGCGCGCATGATCCCGGCAGGGAACGACGGGCGCAAGCGCGGCGGATGTCTGGTCGCCCGGCGACGCGGGGCGGGTTCTTTACGCCGTTTTACTTCCGGTCGAGGGAACCCCGGTTTTTCCCCATGGTTCAGAAACATCGGGGATTTCAACCCCGCTTCGACACATGGACGCGTTGCGCCGCGCGCCGCGAGAATGTGCGGAGCGACGGACGGAGCGCGGCTTCGTCCTGCCCGTACGACCTTGAATCGCAGAATCGCGCGCAGCTTTCCCGGGCTGTCCCGGAGACTGCCCTGACTGCCGGACCGCCACGGATGCCACCTACCGATTTCCGCCATCGTCGTCTCGCCGCCGCCGCGCTGGCCGCCTCGCTCGTCGCGGCCTGCTCCGGAGGGCAGGCGCCGCACGTGCCGTCGCCGGTGCCGGTGACCGTGACGCAGGCTGCCGTACGCGACATGCCGGTGCTGGTCAGCGCGCCGGGCAGCGTCGAGACGATCAACAGCGTGGCGGTGACGTCGCAGGTCGACGGCCAGCTGCTCGAGTCCTTCGTCCGCGACGGCGCAGACGTGGCGCAGGGGCAGCTGCTGTTCCGCATCGACCCGCGCCCGGCGCAGGCGGCGCTGCAGCAGGCGCAGGCGGCGCTGGCGAAGGACCAGGCGACGCTGACCCAGGCGCGTTCGCAGGTCGAGCGCTACAAGGACGTCGCCGCCAAGGGGTATCTGTCCGCCGACCAGATGGAGCAGTACCGCACCAACCTCGGCGTCGCGCTCGGCGCGGTCAAGGTCGACGAGGCGAACGTGGCCGCGGCGAAACTGACGCTCGGCTACACCGACATCCGGGCGCCGATCGCGGGTCGCATCGGCCGCATCCTGATCCAGCCGGGCAACGTGGTCAAAGCCAACGACACGACTCCTCTGGTGACGATCAACCAGATCGAGCCGGTGTACGTGAACTTCGCGCTGCCGAGCGCCCAGCTCGGGCGCATGCTGGCCGCGCAGAAGGCAGCACCGCTGGCGGTGCGGGCGAACGTGATCGGGCTGGACCAGCCGGTTGAAGGGCGGGTCGCCTTCATCGACAACGCGGTCGACACGAGCACCGGCACGATCCGCCTGCGCGGCGAGTTCGCCAACGAGGAGCACGTGCTGTGGCCGGGGCAGCTCGTCGGCGTCAGCCTGACGCTCGGGCACGACACGAACGCTGTCGTGCTGCCGGATGCCGCCGTGCAGAACGGACCGAACGGCACCTACGTCTTCGTCGTGAAGCCGGATCGCAGCGCCGAGCAGCGCACGGTCAAGGTCGCGCGCGTCGTCGAGGGGCAGGCGGTGATCGAAAGCGGCCTCGCCGCCGGCGAGACCGTTGTGCTCGACGGCCAGTCGCGCGTCCAGGACGGCTCGCCGCTGGCCTTCGACGACAAGCCCGCCGCGGCCCGCGCCGAGGAAGCCGCACGGTGAGCGTCTCGGCCCTCTTCGTGCGTCGTCCGGTCATGACCACCCTGGTCATGGTCGGCATCCTCGTGTTCGGCATCGCCGGCTATCGCTCGCTGCCGGTCGCCGCGTTGCCGAATGTGGACTTCCCGACGATCTCGGTCAACGCGAGCCTGCCGGGCGCGTCGCCGGAGACGATGGCCTCGGCCGTCGCGACGCCGCTGGAGAAGCAGTTCTCGACGATTCCCGCGGTCGATTCGATGACCTCGCAGAGTTCGCTCGGCTCGACCAACATCACGCTGCAGTTCTCGCTCAACCGCAACATCGACGCCGCCGCGCAGGACGTGCAGGCGGCGATCTCGTCGGCGCTGCGTCAGCTGCCGACGCAGATGACCACGCCGCCGACCTTCCGCAAGGTCAATCCGGCCGATTCGCCGATCTTCTACATCGCGTTCACCTCGAAGACGCTGCGGCTGTCGGCGTTGAACGAGTTCGCCGAGAACACGCTGGCGCAGCGCATCTCGATGATCGACGGCGTCGCCCAGGTCAACGTCTGGGGTTCGCAGAAATACGCGGTGCGCATCGACCTCGATCCCGAGGCGCTGGCGACCCGCGGGCTCGGCATCGACACGGTCGCGGCCGCGGTCGGGAGCGGCAACGTGAACCTGCCGACCGGCACGCTGTACGGGCCGAACCGTGTCTACAACGTGATGGTCGACGGCCAGATCCAGGACGCCGCCGCGTTCGGCGACCTGATCGTCAGCTACCGCAACGGCGCGCCCGTCCGCCTGAAGGACGTCGCCAACGTCTACGACGGCGTGCAGAACGACAAGGGCGGCGCGCTGCTCAACGGCGAGCGCGGTGTCGTCCTGGCGGTGCAGAAGCAGCCCGGCGCGAACACGATCCAGGTCGTCGACGACATCCGGACCATGCTGCCGGCCTTCGAGCGCACGCTGCCGGCCGGCGCCCAGCTCGACGTCATCTACGACCGTTCGCAGAGCATCCGCGAGTCGGTGGCGGAGGTGAAGTTCAGCCTGTTGCTGGCGCTGGCGCTGGTCGTCCTGGTGATCTTCCTGTTCCTGCGCAACGTCTCGGCCACGGTGATCCCGTCGCTGGCGCTGCCGATGTCGATCGTCGGCACGTTCGCGGTCATGTACGCGTTCGGATTCAGCATCGACAACCTGTCGCTGATGGCACTGACGCTGGCCGTCGGTTTCGTCGTCGACGACGCCATCGTGATGCTCGAGAACATCGCGCGCCACATGGAGATGGGCAAGGACCGTCTGACCGCGACCTACGACGGCGCGCGGGAGATCGGCTTCACGATCGTCTCGATGACGATCTCGCTCGCGGCGGTGTTCATCCCGGTCGTGTTCATGGGCGGCATCATCGGCCGCCTGCTCAACGAGTTCGCGGTGACGATCGTCGCTGCCGTGCTGGTGTCCGGCTTTGTGTCCCTGAGTCTCACCCCGATGCTGTGCAGCCGCTGGCTGAAGTCGCCGCACACGATCCGGCACGGCCGCGTCTACCAGTGGAGCGAGCGCGCCTTCGACCGCGTGCAGGGAGCGTATCGCCACACGCTCGAAGCCTGCGTGCGGCATCCACGCAGCGTCATGGCGCTGTTCCTCGCGCTGGTCGTGGCGACGGGCGCGCTGATCGTGCACGTGCCGAAGGGCTTCCTGCCGAACGACGACACCGGCCAGCTGTTCGTGTTCACGCAGGGCGCGCAGGACATCGGCTTCGACGCGATGATGGAGAAGCAGCGTGCCGCGATCGACATCATCCGCGCCGACCCGAACGTGGCCTTCGTGATGGCCTTCGTCGGTGCCGGTGGTGGCGGCGGCTCGCTGAACCAGGGGCGCATCGTCGTCAACCTGAAGCCGCCGCACGAACGCCTCGGCGCGGACGCGGTGGTGGAGCAACTGCGCCCGAAGCTGGAAGGCATCCCCGGCCTGCAGGCATTCCCGCAGAACCTGCCGCTGATCCGCATCGGCGGGCGGCCGAGCAACAGCGTCTACCAGTTCGCGCTGCAGGACACCGACAGCGCGCGGCTGTTCGAGTGGACGCCGAAACTGGTCGCCGTGCTGGCGAAGCAGCCGGGATTCCTCGACGTCAGCAGCGACATGCTGATCGCCACGCCGCAGCTGGACGTCCGCATCGATCGCGACGCCGCGGCAGCCTACGGCGTCTCGCCGGAGGCGATCGAGAACGCGCTGTACTACGCGTTCGGTCCGGCGCAGGTATCGACGATATACACCGAGTCGGACCAGTTCTGGGTACTGATGCAGGTCGACCCGAAGCGGCAGGCCGACACGTCGGTGCTGTCGTCCATCTACGTCACGCCGACCTTGCCGCCGCGGAGCAGTGCCGGCGACGCGACCGCGACGCCGTCGTCGCAGCTCGTGCCGCTGTCGGCGGTGACGCGCACCGGTCGCTCGGTCGGCGCGGCGACGATCAACCACCTCGGCCAGGTGCCGGCGACGACGGTGTCGTTCAATCTCGCGTCGGGCGTGGCGCTCAGCGAGGCGGTCTCCACCATCGACCGCGTCGTCGCGGAACTGAAGATGCCGGAGACGATCACCGCCTCGCTGCAGGGCACGGCGCAGTCGTTCCAGGACTCGGTCGCCGGCATGGGCATCCTGCTATTGCTCGCCGTGTTCGTGATCTATCTCGTGCTCGGCATCCTGTACGAAAGCTTCATCCATCCGCTCACGATCCTCTCCGGCCTGCCGACCGCGATCTTCGGCGCGCTGCTGACGCTGATGCTGTTCGGGCGCGAGCTGGACCTCTACGGCGCGGTCGGCCTGATCATGCTGATCGGCATCGTCAAGAAGAACGCGATCATGATGATCGACTTTGCGCTGGAGAAGCAGCGCGAGGGCGAGGACGCCGCCCGGGCGATCGTCGACGCCAGCGTGGTGCGCTTCCGGCCGATCATGATGACGACGTTCGCCGCATTGATGGGCATCCTGCCGATCGCGCTCGGCTTCGGCGCCGGCGCGGACGCGCGGCGACCGCTCGGCCTCGCCGTGGTCGGCGGCCTGCTGACCTCGCAGTTGCTGACGCTCTACATCACGCCGGTGATCTATCTCTACTTCGAGCGCTTGCAGGAGTGGTGGAAGGCGTCCCCGCCGAGCAGCGGGGCGGACACGGTCCATCGCTAGCGCCTGTCGCGGATTCCGCAGGTACGACGAAGGACGTCGGTATTTCGGCGACGGCCCCATGCCGGCCGCATGCTCCAACCATTGCGGACCTCGCGGATAGGATGTGGCCGCGCGACCGCTACTGCCCGCGCGGCCCAGTTCACGCCGGACGTTGGATGCCCGACGCATTCCCGATCGCCGCTCCGGGGTGCCGGATTCGCGAGCGCGCGGTGTTTCCCGCGCGCACGGGATCTGCGATCCGCGGGACGACCGCCCGCTGTTCTCCAAAAAAAAGCCCCGGTGGGAACCGGGGCGGAAGATCGGAGCGACGGCGTCCTGCCGTCGCGGGCCGATGGATGGAACGTTCTGGCTAGTTGCAGGCGGCGGGATCGAATCCGTTGCGGAAGATCGTGTCGAGGTTCAGCACCGCGTATGCCAGGGCGTCGTTGTTGCCCATGTACGGATCGGGCGTGGTCGAACTGCCGTTGGCCGCGAGGCGCAGCGGCTGGTTCGAGCCGTAGCCGGAGGAGACGCAGACGGTCGTCTGCACCGTGCGCGTAGCGCCCGCGGCGAGGTTGCCGACCGTGCACGGCCAGGCGCCCGTGCAGTCCCCCGAGTTGCCGACGAACACCAGTCCGGCCGGCAGCGTGGCGTTCAATTGCACGCCTTGTGCCGCGCTGGGGCCGTTGTTGGTGATGCTCACCGTGTAGGTGAAGCGATCGCCGCGATCGACCAGCTCCGGCACGTCGATCGTCACGGCGATGTCCGCGCCGGTGCCGACCGTGGTGTGGGCCGCGAACACGTTGTTGTTCATGTCCGGATCCGCCGTGGTGGCGTTGACCGAGGCCGCGTGGGTGATCGGGTTGCTGCCCGCGTAGTCCGACGGAACCGTGAAGTTCACGACGAAGCTGCGCGTGGCGCCCGGCGCGAGCGAGCCGAGCGAGCACGGCAGGCTGGTGCAGTCTCCCGTCACCGCGCCGGCCACGAGTCCCGGCGGAGTCACGCTGGCGACGGCGACGCCGCTGGCGGTGCTCGGTCCCGCGTTGGCGACCGTGACGGTGTAGGCGACCGTTCCGCCCGCGGTCACCGCCGCGGTGCCGGTCTGGGTGATCGACACGTCGGCCGAGTCCGTCACCGCGACGCTGGCGCTGGCGCTGTTGTTGCCCGGCACCGGATCGGTCGTGCCGGAGCTGACCGTCGCGGTGTTGGCGATGGGGCTGGCGCCGGCGTAGTCGTGCGGAACGCGGAACGTCGCGTTGATGATCTTGACCGCTCCGCTCGGCAGCGTGCCGAGGTTGCACGGGAACGCCGTCGTGCACGCGCCGCTGTTGGCGACGAAGACCAGCCCCGCCGGCGTGGTGTCGGCGACGCTGACCGCGCTCGCGCCGGCCGGTCCGTTGTTGCCGACGGCGACGGCGTAGGTCACGGTGCCGCCGCGGACGGCGCTGGCGGGAGCCTGCATGGTCAGCGACAGGTCGGCCGCGTGAGAGACGGACGTGGTGGACGAGGCGGTGTTGTTGCCCGGTGCCGGGTCGTCGGTCGTGCTGGCGACGCTGGCGCTGTTGACGATGGTCGGCTGCGCATAGGCGTCCGGAACCGAGAACGTGGCCACGATCGTCTTGGTCGCACCGGCCGCCAGGCTGCCGAGCTGGCACGGGAATGCCGTGGTGCAGTCGCCGGTCGTCGACACGAAGGTCAGGCCTGCCGGCGTCGGGTCGGTGACGGACACGGACTGTGCGGGACTCGGGCCGGCGTTCGACACGGTGATCGTGTAGCTGACGGTACCGGGGGCGCCGGCGCTGGCCGGAGCGTTCATGGCGATGGAGAGGTCGGCGCTTCCGCCCACCGTCGTCGTGACCGAGGCGGCGTTGTTGGCCGGGTTCGGGTCCTCGGTGGCGCTGGTCGCGCTGGCGTTGCTGACCAGCGGCGTGGCGGTGGCGTAGGTGGCCGGGATCGCGTAGGTCACCGTGACCGTACGGCTCGCCGTCGGGGCGAGGCTGCCGATCGTGCACGGCAGGCTGGCGCAGTCGCCGCTGATCGCTGAGAGCATCACGCCGGCCGGCGTCGGGCTCGACAGGACGACCTGGTTGGCGGTGTCCGGTCCGTTGTTCTTGACCGTGATCGCATAGGTGGCCTGGCCGCCGGCGACCGCCGTGGCGGAGCCGGTCTGGGTGACCGCCAGGTCGGCGCCGTGGCCGATCGGCGCATCCGGCAACGGCCAGACCCAGGCGCCGCGCGAGCGCGTGAATGCGGCCAGCGTGGTGAAGCCGCGGTCGACCACGAGATCCCACACCATCACGCGCGGGAAGTCCTCGAAGTAGTGCCAGGTCGGCGAATCGACCGAGATGTCGTCGGTGTAGTACAGGCCCCAGTCGGTGCCGAGGAACACCTGGTCCGGGCGGTTCGGGTTCGGCATGATCTGCTCGACCGGAATGTTCGGCAGGTTGCCGCTCTTGTCCTTCCAGCGGAAGCTCGAACAGCCGTAGTCGGCGCAGGTAGCCTGGAACACGTGGCCCGGGCGTCCCGGCGTGTTCTGGTCGAAGCCGCCGACGGCCGCATAGACGACGAGAGCCGAGCGCGGATCGAAGCGGACGCCGAAGATCGGACGGTTCGGCAGCACGCGGTTGTCGTCGGTCAAGTTGACCACCTGCGCGCAGTTGCCGTCGGTCGGCGGCGTCATCGGGCAGTTCGCCGCCACGGTGGTGCCGAGGCCGAACACGATCTGCACGTTGCCGTCGGTGGTGCCGACCGCCGCCACCGTCGGATCGGTGAAGGAATAGGCGACGTAGTTGATGTACGAGCGGTTGCTGCTGCCGAGGACCAGCGTGTTCTTGGTCAGATTCGGCGTGCGCGCCTTCCACGATGCGCGCATCGTGGTCGTGTTGGAGTTGGTCATGTCGACCGTCTCCCACAGGCGGTTGGTGCCGGCGATCATGTGGTTGCAGCCGCTGGCCGCGCTGCATCCGCTGCCCGGTGCGTCGAGCGCGCCCCATTTGTAGATGTCGTAGGACATCGCGAAGATCGTGCTGGACAGGTCGCCCGTGCCGCCCCACGTGCCGCCGGTGCTGCCGGACGCGGTGGAGAAGCTGCCCGACATCGTGTTGCCGTAGGTCAGGCTGCGGGCGAGCGAGCCGTACTGGCTGGAGTTGAACCAGATCGCGTTGCCGATCGGCTCGATCTTGGTGGTGGTGCCGTCGCCGCTGCAGTTGGACGTCCACTTGACCGGACCGAGCGGCTGGCCGTCGAACTTGACCGCCGAGCAGCCGTTGTCCTGCGCGCCGGCGCCGATGGCGGGCGTCGCCGAGTTGGCGAAGTTGGACGTGATGTCGCCGAAGTAGAACTCGATCGTGTTCAGCGTCTCGTTGAGCTGGCGGAAGCTCGGGAACGAAGTCGTCGAGTTCTCCGTGTAGTACACGCCGCCGTCGCTGCCGATCAGCATCTTCTCGCCGTTGCCCGGAAGGAACGCGCGCGCATGGTGGTCGACGTGGACGTGGTCCAGCGTTCCCGCCGGCTTGGTCGTCCAGCCGCAGGTGATGTCGACGTAGTTGGCGCCGCCGTCGGTCGAGCGATAGAGGTCGAAGCCCGAGAGGAACGTGATCTCCGGATTGGTCGGATGCACGCTGATGCCGGCGTCGTACCACATCTGGGTGCCGCCGCCGGTCGAGCTGGAGTCGCTGCCGCAGCGCGCGACGTTCGCGGTGGCGGCCGTCTTGGTCCAGGAGTCGCCGCGGTCGTTGGTGCGCCAGACGCCGAGCACGTTGGAGCCCGACACGGAGGCCGCCATCGCGTAGACCGTTTCAGGCTGGCTCGGCGAAACGGCCAGTTCGATGCGGCCGATGTCGGTGCCTCCCGCCGTACCGGTCGGGTTGCCGCCGCCGGTTCCCGCCGGCCAGCCGTTGTTGAGCAGCGTCCACGCGCCGGTGGCCGGGCAGCCGCCGCCCGGGATGCGCTCCAGGCGATAGACGCCGTTGGCGCCGTTCTGGCCGATGTCCGGCTGCGTCGGCGTCGCGTTGCCGCGCGTGCCGATCGCGACGTAGAGCCGGGTGCTGCCGTCGCCGTTGCTCACCGGGATCAGGCCGGTGACGTCCTGGCGCTGGCGATTCGTGCTGGTCGCGAACTCGTTGACGAAGCACGGGCCGGTCCAGTTCTCGCCGGCGTCGTAGGAGAAGTACACGCTGGTCTTCGTGCCGACGACGACGGTGCGCGAGTTGTTCGGGTCGACGACGACCTTGCCGATGGCCTGGTACTGCGGGAAGCCGCCGCCGATCGGTGCGTAGTAGGGACTGAACACCTCGGTGCCGAGCAGGCGCCAGGTGGCACCCTGGTCGGTGCTCTTGAGCACGCCGTTGGCGCCGAACGAGAAGTTGCCGAAGTTCAGGTCGCCGGTCGCCGCGTAGACCGTCTTGTGGTCGTTCGGATCGAGCGTGATGTCGGAGATCGACAGGCCGGCGATTTCCGGAATGTCGGTGACGACCTGCCAGGTGGTGGTGTTGTTCGGCGGCGCGTCGAGCGAGCAGCAGGTCGTGGTCTTCCAGATGCCGCCGCCGTCCGTGCCCGCATAGGCGATGGTCGGATCGACCGGGTCGACCGCGATGACGTTGACGCGGCCGGAGACGGAACCGTAGCTCTGCTGCGTGTTGTTCTCCGGCATCGGGCCGAGCGGCGTGAACCGGTTCGCGTCCAGGGTCAGGGGAGAGTTCGGAACCCGGTTCTTGTCGTAGGTCCTGACGCCGGCCGGCGCGGCCTGCGCGATGGCGCGGTTGGCCACGGCGGCTTCGGCGGCCCAGGCCGGATCGAAGTGCCCCGTCGGATAGGTGTAGCGGAGAATCCAGTCGTCTCCGTTGGGGGGACCGTCGTCGTCCTCCCCTTCGTCCATCTCGTGCCACCCGCCGGGATGGACGAATTGCAGGTAGGCCGCCGTGGCACCGGCCGCGACGGTCAACGTGAACGCGAAAGGCAATAGCAACTTGCGCATGTAACCCCCGGAATGCGAACGCATCATTGGCAACGTCGCGCCCGGGCGTGCGTATTCCCCGGGCACGAGGCGACGCCCGCTGCGGCGACTCGCGACGCGCAGCGGAGGGATTCCGATTGGTTACCTTGGCCGGAGGAATGACCCGTCGGCATGCGGCAGTGGTGGCGACCTGTCGGCGGACTCCCCAGAGTTCCGCCTAAGGAACGATTCCTTTCCCCCTGGGGGTGGAGTCTATTCAGTGGCAGGTCGATTACAAGACGCTTAACCTGCCTTTACAGTGGCGTCCGCGGAGGGCTCCCGATCGACCGCGGCGACGCGCGGATCGTCGAGATCGAAGCTCACGCGCACGGTATCCAGTTCGCCCGGGATCGCCGCGCGCTCGGCTCCCATGCGCCCCGCAAGATCGAGCATCGCGGTGTTCTCGCTCAGCACCAGTCCCCAGAGCTCGCGCAGGCCGCGGCGCCGGCTCTCGACGAGGAGCTGCAGCATCAGCGCGCGGCCGACGCCCTTGCCGGTCAGCGAGGGATCGACGATCAACGCGAATTCGGCGCTGTCGAGCGTGCGGTCGACGTAGAGCCGCGCCTCGCCGCGGATCTCGCCGTCGGCGTCGGTGGCGACGTAGGCGGCGCCTCTCTCCGGGTCGACGTTCGCGAGCAGATGCAGCATCTGCGGCGACAGCTCGTTCATGCGATGGAACACGCGCAGGCGGATCTGTTCCGGCGTCAGGCGCGCGAAGCCCCGCCGAAGTGCTTCGACGTCGTCGGGACGGACGGGGCGCATCCACAGCGTGCCGCCGTCGAGCGTCCGGAACGGCTCGCCCCGGCTGCGCTCGCGCGGCGCATCGAAGCGTTGTTCGCGGCGCGGCGGACGGATGGAGGGGTAGGGAGTCATATGCTGCGCCGCAAGATAGCGCAGGAAAACCGAGTCCGTGACCTAAAGGCGGGATCGCGTCAGCGGACAGTCAGCAACGAATGCAGGCGGCCGGACGGCCACGGTCGTCCCTGCGGAAGGCTTTCGAGCGGGAGCCGGCGGTGTCCGCTCCGCCCTGGACGCACACCTGTCCGGCACCGTCCTTACGGTGTGGTCGACGTGCGCCCGCGTCGGCGCAGCGGACGTATTCGGTACGCGAGCAGCTCGTGTCCGCGCGTTCCCGTGCAGAGGCGGCCGGCGTATCGGTGACGTTCCCGGTCGTTCACCGGTTCGGCTACTGCGGCCGCCTCCCGTCGGTGGCGCCGCTCACGGGCTGTCAGGGACGCGCCTCCAGGACAATGTTGAACGGCGTCTCGGCCGCACGCCGCATGCGCGAAAAACCGCCACCCTCGACCACCACCTCGCGCAGGCGGGCTTCGCCGGCTTGTGCACCGAGGGCCGGCCCGTGGCGCGCGAGCGAAACCGGCACGCAGATCTGCGACGACGCGCCGTAGTAGACGCGGCCGACCGGGTTGAGATTGTCCTCGATGCGGTCGCCGGCGAAGGGCTCGACGATCATGCAGTGGCCGTTGGCCTTCAGGGCGGAGCGTGCGTGCCGCGCCGCGCCGACCGGATCGCCCATGTCGTGCAGGCAGTCGAAGAACGCGATCAGGTCGAAGTCGCGGTCGCCGTAGCTCGTGGCGTCGGCGACCTCGAAGCGCGCGTTGCGGGCACCGGCGGCCGCGGCGCGCTCGCCGGCGACCGCAATGGAGGCGGGATGGTAGTCGTAGCCGACGAACTCGGTCGCCGGGAACGCCTTCGCCATCAGGATCGTGCTGGCGCCGTGGCCGCAGCCGACGTCGGCGACCTTGCCGCCGCTGCGCAGCTTGTCGATCGCACCGTCCAGCGCCGGCAGCCACGAATCCAGCAGGTTCGCGTTGTAGCTGGCGCGGAAGAAACGCTCGGTGCCATGGAACAGGCAGGGATGATGGTCGCCCCATTCCATGCCGTTTCCGCTCCTGAAGTTGTCGACCGTGCGATCGAGCGCGTGGAAGGCGGCCTCGACGATGAAATACGCACCCGGCAGGTCGACGGGACCGGCCGGATCGGCCAGGCACAACCGCTGTTCGTCGCCGAGCGAGTAGAGGCCGCTGCCCTGGTCGTACTGCACGTAGCCGCCGGCGACCTGGTTGCCGAGCCATTCGCGCACGTAGCGTTCGTTCGTGCCGCTGCGCTGCGCCAGTTCTTGCGAGGTCGTCGCGCCCTGCGCGAGTGCCTTGTACAGGCCGAGGCGGTCGCCGACGATCATCAACGTCGCGCTGATGGCGGCGCCGAGGTCGCCGACGGCCTTGCCGAGAAATTCGTGGAGTTTCGCTTCGTCGATGCTCATCGCCGTTTCCTCGCATGTGCCCGTGGCACGGAAGCCGTTCGGCGCGCGCACGTGCGTGCGCGTCGCCGCGATGCGGCGGGGGGCGAGGCGGACAGCGGTCGGGGCGGGTCGGGGCGATTCGAGACGGAACCGCCGGGAGGATGCGCCGGGGGCGCGCCGTTGAGGCCTGCTTCCAGCCCCTCCGGAACGACGCCATGATACGCCGCGCCGTCGACGCCGGAAGACTTTTTCCCGACGTCCTGCGGCGGCAAGAACGGTGCCACGGGAGCGTATTCGCCGCCGTTGGATTCCGCGACTCCGCCGCGGTCGCGGGGACGCCGACCGGGCACGGAGCGACACGTGGATTCCGGGCAGGACACCCGCGACCTCCGGTCGAATCCGGCCCGTTTCAGACCCGGCCCGCTCCGGCCAGAAGGGTTCGGTCATGAAGGCGAAGACCTGCACGCGGAACGAGGCCGCGCGTCGTGCAGCCGGGTTTCAGCCGGGACCGGCCGCGGGCGCGCAGTCGAACGGCAGCCAGGCGTGCATCCAGTGGGTGGCGGGCAGCCACGGGCCGGCGAGTGTCAGTACGGCACTGGCGAGCAGCACGATACCGGCGACGCGGCGCGTGCCGGCGCGGCCGCTCCAGGCGGCCAGCCGTTGCGCACCGAACGCGCCCGCCAGCAACGCCGGTGCGGTGCCGAGGCCGAAGGCGGCCATCGTCGCGGCGGCGTCGAACGCATCCAGGCGCATCGCCGCGATCAGCAGCACCGTGTAGACGAAGCCGCACGGCATCCAGCCCCACACCATGCCGAAGGCGACTGCGCGTGGCAGGCTCGTCACCGGCAGCAGGCGACGACCGAGCGGGGCGAGTTTCCGCCACAGGTGTTGGCCGATGCCGAAACCCGGGTCGCGCACGCGTCCGAAAGCGACCAGGCCGCCGAGCAGCAGCGCCGCGGCGGAGAGCGTGCGCAGTGCCGTACGCACGGCATCGACGTCGAGCAGGGCGATCGCCCCGCCGAGCAGGCCGCCGAACAGCAGGCCGGCCAGGGTGTACGAGGCCACGCGGCCGAACTGGTAGGCCGCCAGCAGGTGCACGTGCGGCCGGCCGTCGGCACGTTTCGCGGTGGCGATGCCGAGCGCGGCGGAAATGCCGCCACACATGAGCAGGCAGTGACCGCTGGCGGCGAGGCCGAGCAGCAGCGCGGCGCCGAGTGTGAGTCCGTCGTTCACGGCTTGCCGGCCGGATGCAGCGGCGTGTCGGGATCGTCGAGCAGCGGCAGCAAGCTTGGCGTCTCCATGTCGTCGAACTGGTCGTGGTCCACCGCCCAGAAGAACGCGACACCGCCCAGGATCAGCATCAGGATCGACAGCGGGATCAGCGCCAGCAGGACGTTCACGCGGTGGCCTCGCGGTCGAAGCCGCTTCCCTGCGGTCCGCGTTCCGCGCGGCGACCGATGCGCAGCGCGTTCAGCACGACGACCAGCGAGCTGACCGACATGCCGATCGCGGCCAGCCACGGCGGCACGAAGCCGAGCGCGCCGAACGGCACGACGGACAGGTTGTAGCACAGCGCCCAGCGCTGGTTCTGGCGCAGGATGCGCAGCGTCTCGCAGGCGACCGCCCGGGCATCGGCCAGCGCGCCGAGGCGTTCGCTGCGCAGCACGATGTCGCTCGACGCCTGCGCGAGTTCGGCCCCGGCGCCCATCGCGATCGCGACGTCGGCGCCGGCCAGCACGGGCGCATCGTTGATGCCGTCGCC
>DBMH01000019.1 GCA_002297645.1 Rhodanobacteraceae bacterium UBA703
GCCTCGAGCACCGCGGTCGCGCGCGCGCCGCCGGGCTGCATGCCGTACTCGGTCAGGCAGCGGTCCCACGACCGCACCACGTGCGGCGCGAACGAGGTACGCAGCTCGCCGCGCACGGCCTTGATGACTCGCGATGCGTGTCGAACGGCCAGTGCCGGATCGCTCATGAGAATCGTCCTCCGCGAAGCGCGGATCACGAACTTCCGTCGCAGCGATCCGCCGGTTTCCGGCCTCTCGTGCGCCGGGAAATTCCCGCCCAGGGGAGCGTCAGCGTGGCCCGTTCATGCCGATTTGGCAATCTCGCAGCGCAGCATGGACATCGCCTCGCACTCGGCCGTACCGCCCGCCGCGGACAACCCGCCGTCGCGCGGCGGCGCTGCGGCTTCAGGCCGGGGCGAATTCCAGCGCGGCCGAGTTCAGGCAGTAGCGCAGGCGCGTCGGCGGCGGGCCGTCCGGGAACACGTGGCCGAGATGACCGTCGCAGCGTGCGCAGCGGATCTCGGTGCGGACCATGCCGTGGCTGGTGTCGCGCAGCTCGCGGATGTGCGCCGGATCGAACGGTTCGTAGAAACTCGGCCAGCCCGTGCCGGATTCGAATTTCGCCCCCGAGCGGAACAGAGGCAGCGCGCACAGGCGGCAGGCGTAGACGCCGCCGCCTTTCTCGGTCAGCAGGCCGCCGCAGAACGGCGGCTCGGTGCCGTGGTCGATCATCACGCGGCGCTCCTCGGGCGTCAGGCGGGCGGCGAGGCGCTCGCGTTCGACCGGGGTCGGCGGTGTGAGGTCGTAACCGGATGCGGACGTCGTCGCGCTCATGCCAGGCCTCCATCCTTCGGGCTGTCGCTGCGCAGCCAGTCGCCGAACTGCTGGCGCAGCTTGGCGACCTTCGGTGCCGCGACCGCGGCGATGTACGGCTGCGTCGGATGCAGCGCCGCATAGTTCTGGTGATAGGCCTCGGCCTCGTGGAAGGCCTCCAGCGGCAGCAGCTGGGTCGCGATCGGCGCGACGAACGCCTTCGCGTCGTCGAGCTGCCGGATATAGGCGGCGGCGACCTCGCGCTGCGCCGGGTCGGCATGGAAGATCGCGGAGCGGTACTGGCGGCCGCGATCGTTGCCCTGGCGGTCGACCTGGGTCGGATCGTGCGCGACGGCGAAGAACACCTTGAGCAGTTGCCCGTAGCTGATGCGGGCCGGATCGTAGCGGATCGAGATCGCCTCGGCGTGGTCGGTCCTGCCGGTGCAGACGGCTTCGTAGTTCGCGCTGGCGCCGTCGCCGCCGCTATAGCCAGACGTCACGCCGAGCACGCCGTCGAGTTCGCGGAACACCGCTTCGGTGCACCAGAAGCAGCCGCCGGCCAGCACCGCCAGGCGCTCGCCGGGCGCGTCCGGTGCGGGATCGAAGAGCGGATCGGGAAAGCGGCCGCGCTCGACTGCGAGCGCGGCGCCGGGAAGTTCGCAGATCGGGTTCATGGTCGCCACCTTCCGGGAATGCCACGGCGGAAAGGTCACGCCGCGGCGGGGATGTCCCTGCAGATGGCGGTCGCGGCGGCTGACACAAGGGGCGGCCGGAATGGCACGGAATGGCGCCGGGGATGCCATCCACCGGGCGGAACTCGCGCCGCCCGCGCCGCTCCAACGCCGGGGGCTCGCCGCGTGTAAAGACGGATTTACCTCACTGGAACGCCGCTGTCGCCGTGCCGCTGTTAGCCTTCGCATGTCTTTCCGCACCGCAAAACCAAAGGATCCGCCCGCATGTCGCGTTGGAAAATCGCGCTCGTCCTCGTCGGCCTCGTCGTGCTCGGCGCGGTCGGATGGCGCCTGCTCGGAAGCAGCCCGGGAACCCAGCCAGGAGCGCGCGGCGCAGGAGCGCGCGGCAACAGCGACGCTCCGGTGCCGGTCACGGTGGTGCCGGTCGAGCAGAAGGACGTGCCGGTCTACCTGACCGCCCTGGGCACCGTGCAGGCGCTCAACACGGTCACCGTGAACGCGCAGGTCGGTGGCCAGCTCAAGGCCCTGCACTTCGCCGAGGGCGACGAGATCCAGCAGGGAGCGCTGATCGCCGAGATCGACCCGCGCACCTACCAGGCCGCGCTCGACCAGGCCGTCGCGAAGAAGGCTCAGGACGCCGCGCAGCTGTCCGCCTCGCGCAGCACGCTCAAGCGCTACGAGGAGCTCATCGTCAAGCATTTCGTGTCCGGGCAGGACCTCGAGAACCAGCGCCAGACCGTGCGCCAGCAGGAGGCGCTGGTCGCCGCGGACGAGGCGGCGATCGCGTCCGCGCGCACCCAGCTCGGCTACACGCGCATCACCGCGCCGATCGGCGGCATCGCCGGCATCCGCCAGGTCGACGTCGGCAACCTCATCACCGCCAATGGCAGCACCGGCATCGTCACGCTGACCCAGGTGCACCCGATCAACGTGATGTTCACCCTGCCGGAGCAGTTCCTGGCCGAGGTGCGCAGCGGCCAGTCCGAGGCGCAGCTGCCGGTGACTGCGCTGGATCGCAGCGATGCCCATTCCCTCGGACAGGGCGTTCTGAAGGTCATCGACAACCAGATCGACACCACTACCGGCACGTTCAAGCTGAAATCCGAGTTCCCCAACGCGGACAACGCGCTGTGGCCGGGCCAGTTCGTCAATGTGCGCCTGCAGGTGCGCGTCGTGAAGAACGGGCTCGTCGTGCCGTCGACCGCGCTGCAGCGCGGCCCGGAGGGCAGCTACGTGTACGCGCTGCAGGACGACGGCACGGTCGCGATGAAGTCGATCGCGACGGCCGGCGAGGCCGGCGACAACGGCGTGCTGATCGCCAGCGGCCTGGCCGCCGGCGACAAGGTCGTCACGGAAGGCCAGTTCCGCCTCAAGCCCGGCAGCAAGGTCACGGCGCTGGCACCGGGCGAAGCGGCTCCGCCGACCAGCGAGGAGGAACTGTCGAAGCTGAAGGACGGCGGCCAGCCGCATCGCGGCGGACGACGCGGCGG
>DBMH01000355.1 GCA_002297645.1 Rhodanobacteraceae bacterium UBA703
CATCGCCGCCAGCGCGATGCTCATGCCGCCCGAGGCGGAACCGGTGATGCCGGCCAGCGCGGTCACCGAGATCGCCTCGTTGACCAGCGGGTTCGGGATCGCGCGCAGCGCATCGGCGACGACGAGGAAGCCGGGCAACGCCGCGACGACCGCACCGAAGCCGTATTCCGACGCGGTGTTCATGGAGGCCAGCAGCGCGCCGCCGACCGCGGTCTTCGAGCCATCGGCGAAACGGGCGCGCACCGCGCGCCAGCCGAACGCGAGCACGCAGGCGATGCCGGCGAGGAGGGCGCCTTCGACCGCCCAGATCGCCGCGAGGCGTGACACTTCCTGCACGACCGGCGGCGCCGAGCCGACCACCGACGGCGCGAAGCTGTGCGAGCTGCCGTACCAGTGCGGGATGCCCCGGGTCAGCGCGAAGTTCAGGACGCCGACGACGACCAGCGGCAGCAGCGCGACCAGCGGATGCACGAGGCGCTCGCCGCGGAACGGTTCCGGTTCGTTGACGAGGTTCGCGCCGTAGCCTTCGCCGAGCGCCGCGGCACGGCGGCGGCGCGATTCGAGATAGACCAGCCCGAGCGCCAGCACGAACAGCGCGCCGAACGTGCCGAGCCACGGCGCGGCCCAGGCGTTCGTTTCGAAGAACGTGGTCGGGATGATGTTCTGGATCTGCGGCGTGCCCGGCAGCGCGTCCATCGTGAACGTGAACGCACCGAGCGCGATCGTGCCGGGGATCAGGCGCTTGGGAATGTCGCTCTGGCGGAACAGTTCGGCGGCGAACGGATACACCGCGAACACGACGACGAACAGCGACACGCCGCCGTAGGTCAGCAAGGCGCAGACCAGCACGATCGCGAGCATCGCGCGGCTGCGTCCGACGAGGCCGATCGTCGCCGCGACGATGGACGTCGAGAAGCCGGCCAGCTCGATCAGCTTGCCGAATACCGCGCCGAGCAGGAACACCGGGAAATACAGCTTCAGGAAGCCGACCATCTTGTCCATGAACAGACCGGTGAACATCGGCGCGACCAGCGACGGATCGGTCAGCAGCACCGCGCCGAGCGCAGCGACGGGTGCGAACAGGATGACGCTGTAGCCGCGGTAGGCAGCCAGCATCAGGAATGCCAGCGCGGCGAGCACGATCAGCAACGACATGGAAGGTGTGTGGAGTCCCGGTGCGGATGGAAGGAGGGTCGCGGCTCGCCGCGGAAACGCGCGCAGGGTAGGCCGACCGCGCGCACCGGGCCCACTGTACGAAGGTACAAGTGCCGTGGTGCGGCGGCTCGACCAGACTGCGCGCACACTGGCCACAAGACCGGCGCACCGCTGGAGGGGAACCCATGCAACTTCGTCTGCTCAGTCTCGCCATCGCCTGCGCGATCGGCGCCCACGCCCACGCCGCCCGCGCGGCTGAAGCGCCCGCGCCGGACGCGGCCGATCCACAGTCGACCGGGACCACCGGGAGCGCGCATGCCACCGGCGACTCGGCCCAGCTCGAAACCATCTCGGTCACCGCGCGCCGCCGCTCGGAGAACATCGAGAAGGTGCCGGTCGCGGTCAGCGCCTTCAGCGAGGAAGACCTGAAAGACCTGCAGGCGACCAACATCGACGGCCTCCAGGGCGCGGTGCCGGGCCTCAACATCGTGCAGGGGCGCGGCTCGTCGTCCGCGGCGAACGTGTTCATCCGCGGCATCGGCCAGCCGGATGCGCTGCAGACCTTCGATCCCGGCGTCGGCATGTACGTCGACGACGTCTACTACTCGCGCATCCAGGGCGCGCTGATCAGCCTGTTCGACGTCGATCACGTCGAGGTGCTGCGCGGCCCGCAAGGCACGCTCTACGGCAAGAACTCGACCGGCGGCGCGATCAAGATCCAGACACGCGACCCGAGCGAGGCGACGACCGGCGCGGTCGAGGGCACGATCGGCGACCACGGCCGCGCCGAGGGACGCTTCTACCTGTCCGGCGCCTTCGACGATCGCTGGTCGGCGAGCGTCGCCGGCGCGATCGTCGGCAACGACGGCTACGTGCGCGATCCGTCCACCGGCAAGGACTACAACGACGACGACACCAAGGCGCTGCGCGCCAAGCTGCAGTTCAAGCCGGGCGAGAACTTCAAGGCCACGCTCGGCCTCGACTACACGCGCCAGAACACCGCGTTGACGTTGGGCCAGCCGACCGCGCCGCTGATCCGCACCGACCTCGCCACCGGACCGGTCGTGCTGCTGCCGGCGCCGACCGGCGACTACGACTTCCGCACGCGGACGTCGTTCGCGCCGGACCAGGGCCAGAAGCTCACGCACAAGGGGGTTTCGCTGCACGTGGACTGGAACCTGTCCGAGGCGTGGAAGCTGAAGAGCATCAGTGCCTACCGCTGGCTCGACAGCGACGCGTTCATCGACATCGACGCCTCGCAGTTCCAGCTCGGCGACGTGTTCGTCGGCTTCGACCAGAAACAGGCGAGCCAGGAGCTGCAGCTGCAGTACGACAACGGCAGCGACCTGCAGGCGGTGTACGGCGTGTACTGGCTGCGCGAGACGGTGCCGTCGCACCAGGAGGCCTATGCGGACGACCTGTTCTCGCTCGGCGGTGCGCCGATCGACTTCCTGCGCACGATCGACGACGACCTGCGCACGACCAGCTATGCGGCGTTCGCCCATGTGAACTGGGAGTTCGCGCCGACCTGGACGCTCGCCACCGGCCTGCGCTGGACGCGCGAAAGCAAGGACTACGACCGCAGCACCAGCACGTTCTGGGGCGCGCCGTTCCAGGCGCTCGACGAGACCGTCGCCTTCTCCGGACGCAAGAGCTGGACCGCGTTCACGCCGTCGATCTCGCTGCAGAAGCAGATCGACGACCAGACCATGGCCTACGTTTCGGCCAACCGCGGCTTCAAGTCCGGCGGCTTCAACGGCCGTGCGAACAGTGCGCCGGAAGCGGCCAATGCCGTGTTCGACCCGGAGTTCGTCTGGACCTACGAGATCGGCTTGAAGATGCGTTCGTCCGACGGACGCCTGCAGGGCAACGTCGCCGCGTTCCACAGCGACTACAAGGACTTCCAGGCGCGCGTATCGGAAGTGCTGAATCCCGGCTCGGCGACGCCGACCTTCGCATTCCCGGTGCTCAACGCGGCCAAGCTGAAGATGGACGGGCTCGAGTTCGAGGGCGCCATGCTGCTCGGCCAGGGCACGCGCCTGTCGGGCCAGCTGACGTATCTCGACGCGCGCTACGCCAAGTTCGTCGATCCGCGCGTGCAGTTGAACCCGGCGCTCGCGAGCCTGCACGACCACGTGCCGTTCTCGCCGAAGTGGAGCGCGCGCATCGCGCTGACGCAGACGTTCAACCTCGCCGACGGCGGCGCGATCACGGTCGGCGGCGACGTCTCGTATCGCGACGACACCTGGCTCAGCGTCGACAACCGTCCCGGCCTGATGCAGGACGCGTACACGCTGGTGGGTTTGTTCGGTCTCTACGATTCCGCCGACGGTCACTGGCAGGTCCGGGCCGGCGTGCGGAACCTGACCGACAAGACCTACAAGACCGACGGCCAGGAGTTCTCCAGCGTCGGCAACATCCAGACCGCGTACTACGGCTGGCCGCGCAACACCTACGCGTCGGTGCGTTACAGTTTCTGAGAATCGGGAATCGGGAATCGGGA
>DBMH01000042.1 GCA_002297645.1 Rhodanobacteraceae bacterium UBA703
TTCCGAACCTCAGCCCCCTCGCTGCCGGCGCAGCGCCGCAAGCGCCTGCACCAGGCGCTTGCGGCCGTGCTGCTGATCGGCGGAGCGGCCGCGTCGCCAGCCATAGCGGCGACGATCGTCGTCACCTCGCCCGACGACACCAACCCGGACGCGACGGGCACCTGCACGCTGCGCCAGGCGATCGTGTCCATGAACACGGGCGCGCTGGCCGGGAATTGCACGGTGAGCGACGGCGAGGGCTTGGGCGTCCACGACACGATCACGTTCGCGGCTTCGGCGCTCGCCACCGCGACCACGCCGGGAACGGTCACGCTCGCCGATTCCGCGGACACCAGCGGCACGGTCGGCGGCACCCTGCTGATCACCACCGACCGGCTGACCGTCGACGGCCGGGCATGGCGTGGCACCAGCGCGGGCCACTACCCCGACGGCGTGACGATCGCG
Source organism: Rhodanobacteraceae bacterium UBA703 (assembly GCA_002297645.1). Classification (GTDB taxonomy): domain Bacteria; phylum Pseudomonadota; class Gammaproteobacteria; order Xanthomonadales; family Rhodanobacteraceae; genus Dokdonella_A. The sequence goes on from DBMH01000042.1 coordinate 445, forward strand.
CGGCCGGCCAACGCGACCAAGAAGTTCGCCATCATCCACGACACGGCAGCGGCGGGTGGCGAGCTCGTGCTGAAAGGCCTCGCGATCCGCAACGGCGACAACTCGGGCGGCGATGGTGGCGGCATCGCCATGGACGCGGCGGACCTGACGATGAGCAGCAGCCGCGTCAGCGGCAACACCGCGAACAACGGCAGCGGCATCTGGTCGCCGGGCGGCGCGGTCACGCTGACTCGCTGCACGATCGACGCCAACGTCGGCGGGGAGTACGGCGGCGGCGTGTTTTCCGGCTCCGGCAACGTGACGGTGACGACGAGCACGATCGGCGGCAACGGGTATCTCCATTCAACCAACGGCGGCGGCATCAGCGCGGGCGGCACGCTGACCGTGGTCGACAGCACGATCAGCGGCAACGCCGGCAAGCGCGGTGCCGGCATCCGGAGCAGCGGCAAGCTGACGCTGACCCGCAGCGTGGTGGGCGACAACCAGGCCTACTACGATGCCGGCGGCATCCAGGTGCTCGCGGGCACGGCCACGGTGACCGGCAGCACGATCAGCAACAACTTCGCGCGCTACAACGGCGCCGGCCTCTACGTGGCAGGCGCCTTGACCGCCACCAACAGCACGATCGCCGGCAATCACGGCTATCGCAATGGCGGCGGCATCGCCCTGTATGGCAGCGGAACGCTGCACCTGGACCACGCAACGGTGACGCAGAACGGCGTCGGCGGAACCGGCGGCGGCATCGGCGTCGTGAAGCTGTTCCCCGGCATGCCCCCCTGGACCGGCAGCGCGACGATCACCCATTCGATCGTTTCCGGCAACACGCAGGGCCTCGGCACCTCCGACGTCGAACTCGGCAGCGCATGGAGCGGCAGCGGCAACCTGATCTCGAGTCCGAACGCCGCGCTGGGCCCGCTGCAGGACAACGGCGGCCCGACGCCGACGATGCGGCCCGGTCCCGGCAGCGCGGCGATCGACGCGATCGCGCCGCAGGACTGCACGCAACCGATCGACCAGCGCGGCGTCGCACGCCCGTGGGGCGCGGGCTGCGACATCGGCGCGGTGGAGGTCGTGCCGGACCGGATCTTCGTCGACGGCTTCGATGGAACGCCGGCGCGGTAGAGGGCGGACACATCTCCCCCTTGATCGCGGCTGACGCCGCTTGCCGGAACGGCGAGCCGCGCCGGCTTCCAGCCCGCGGAACGGAGATCGGGTCCGCACCGCCGCATTCGGCGATGCGCAGGCGACGCGAAACCACGGCGCGTTCTCTTCGGTCAGTACGGACGGGCCGACGACCGCCGTACGGGACGGCGAACGCGCCCCTAGCCGACGTTTGATCAAACCGTGCCCACCCCCGCTTGACAGCCGCATGGCGCGGTCGTTTCCGTGTGTCGATCCAGAACTTGTCCACAGGGTCGTCCACGGGCGCTGTGGAAAACCCGCCGATCGGCGGCGGCGTCGCGCCGAGTGCGTCGATGCGCCGCGCGAGTTCGGCCAGGCGACAGGTCGGCACGCCCGGGAACGCGTGGTGCTCGGCGTGATGGAGCATCCCGGCCGTCAGGCGAGCGAGCCAGCGCGCACGCGTGCTGCGCGCGATCGCGGCGTCGCCGTGAATGCAGCCGCGATGCACCAGCCAGATTCCGGGCATCGCCGCGAGCGCATTGGCGGCGTAGAGCGTCAGCGCGATGCCGGCGGCCACGGCGCTGCCGCTGCGCCACACCAGCGCCTGCACGATCGCGACGGCCGTCAATTCGGCCGCGATCCAGCGGCGCTGCCGCAGCGAGCCGTGGCGCCAGGCGGCACGATGGATCGCGAACGGATAGCACGGGCTGGCGGCGAGCGCGCGCCAGAAACCGAGCGCGGCGATGCGGCCTTCGACGTCGTCGTCGGCCAGGCTGTCGCGATGATGGCGCCGGTGGGTCACTTCGATCGCGTGCATCGAACCGCCGAGCAGCGCGCTCAGCACGAACAGGACCGCGTCGTTCGCTTTCCCGCGCAGGCCGATCGCTCGATGGAACCCGCCATGCGTAACGCGCAGCCCGAGCATGAACATCGCGCCGCTCGCGAGCACGAGCAGCGGCCAGCAGCGCACGGCACCAGCCAGCAACGCGGCGGCGAGCGCGACGAACGGCAGCGCGAGTTCGCGCGCGATCTCGGCCCGATCCAGCGCGACGAGATCGCGCCACTCGACCGCCGCGAGGCGCGCGTCACGCACGACGGCCTCCTTCGCGGCGC
>DBMH01000172.1 GCA_002297645.1 Rhodanobacteraceae bacterium UBA703
GCGCGAAGGACGCCGGCGCCAGAGCGGTCGAGTCGACCGAGCCGGCCGCGACCGACGCGCCCGCCGCCGAAGCAGCCGCTGCGGTACCGCCGGACGAAGCGGCCCCGCCGCCCGCAGCGGAAAGCAAGGACACTGCACCTCCAGCGGAATCGCCGGACAAGTCCCCGGACAAGTCCAAGGAAGCGCTCGCGCTGACGCCGCCGATCGACCCGCAGGAAAAGCGCCTCGGCACCGCCTGCGAAGCACGCTCGACGAGCCTCCTCGACGCCGCGCAGAAGGGAGATTTCGCCGCGGCGACCAAGGATTTCGACGCCCGGATGCGCAGTGCGATGCCGCCGGAGAAGTTCAAGGAGACCTGGGCCTCGCTGGCGCAGTTCGGCGCTTTGCAGGCGCGCGGACAGGCGCATCCTTCGAAGGGCGAAGGCTATTTCATCGTCATGACGCCCTTGATCTTCGAGCACACGAACCTCATCGCGCAGATCGCCTGCGGCAGCGACGGACGCATCGCCGGCTTCCACGTGAAGCCGCTGTCGGTCCTGCAGAAGTAGCCGGCGCGGCGGTCACGCGCGTGGCGGCCTCCTCTCCGACGATCGGGCCCGCAGCGGCTCCCCCGACACGCTGCGACGCCGCGCGGCGTCGCGTGATCCTGGACGAAGCGAGGCGACTCGGCGTGCCGCGCGACTACGGCCGCGCGCGCCTGCTGCGTCCCGTGCGGGAGCCGCGCGAACTCGCCGGCATCGGAACGGACATCCATGGACGACCGCAATGGCTGGCTCCGCGCGCGGCGCGCGCTTTCTTCCGCCTGAAAGGCGCCGCCGGGGACGACGGCATCGACCTGCAGGTGGTCTCCGCATTCCGCTCGGCGGAATACCAGCTCGGCATCCTCGAACGGAAACTCCAGCGTGGCCAGACGATCGACGAGATCCTGCGCGTCAGCGCCGCTCCGGGCTACAGCGAACACCATTCAGGACGCGTCGTCGACCTGACCACGCCCGGCTATGCCGCGCTGGAGGAGGAGTTCGAGCAATCCCCCGCTTTTGCGTGGCTGGCGCGACGCGCGCGGGAGTTCGGCTTCGCCTTGTCGTATCCGCGCGGCAATCCGCACGGAATCGCGTACGAGCCATGGCACTGGTGCTGGCACGCGGGCCGTCGGCGCGACGCGACGCGCCCGGCTCGCTCCTAGCGGCCCGGCCCCCTGCCATGCCGCACCTGGCGCGGCATGGCCATCGGATGCTACGGCACGAAGTCCAGCGTCTTCACGCCCTCGCGCACCGACAGGACGGCGGGGATGGTCAGCGTGCGGTAGTGGTTGGTCAGCCACGCCGGCAACTGGTCGGCGTAGTTCGGGCTGCCGAGCACGCCGGAGTTGCCGCCGGGGAGGATCTGCGCCGCACTGATCATCGGCATCATCTCGCCGACGAAGCGGCGCGCCGGACCGGATCCGAACATGAAGTCGTTCTGGCCGGCACCGCGCAGGTTGTAGTTGGCGACGTTGACGACTTCCCAGGCACCGGAACGCGCGAGCCCCGGCAAGCCGGTATCGAGATCCTTGAATCCGTAGGGACTGGCGATGCCGTCCTGCCCCGGCACGCTGAACGGGCCGCCGAGCGGGTGCTGGAAGACGATGCGATGCAGGCGGCCCCAACGGTAGTCGGCGAGATTCGTCGAACCCCCGAAGGCCGCCGCGTAGGCGTCCGACGCCAGCGAATCCAGTGACGCGGCCAGGCTGCCGAGCAGCACGAGATCGCGTGCCGCGGCGGGGTCGGAAATCCCCGGTGCGCGGAAGAACGGCAGGCCGGACGTGCCCTTGCCCTGCAGGACATCGAAGTGGTCGAGCATGAACTTGAAGCCGTTGAAGGCGAGACCGCTGCCCGGCAGGTAGTCGCCCAGACCGACCTGCTGCAACGTGGCGTCGATCGTTCCCCGCAACGCCTGGCTGCGCCAGGTCGCCCAGATCGTCGCGGCGACGCTGGCGTCGATCTCGGCCTGCGACGGCGACGGCAGCGCAGCCGGATCGTCGCCCGGGTCGTAGCCGGGCTGGATGCCGGTGAGGGTGCGGAAATCCCAGGCGCGCAGCCGACCGATCGCCTCCGCGACCTTCGGGTTCGCCGCGAGCTGTGCCAGCGGCGCCGGCGCACCGGCCGCTTGCGCGTGGTCGAACGCCGCGAGCAGGTACGGCAGCACGAGCTCGGCATCGAGCGCGTGCGTATCGGCCTGCAGCGCCTGCATGTCGTCCGCCGTGATCTTGTGTCCGGCCGCCTTGTACGACTGGATCACGCGGTCGATGCGCCCCATGCGCAGCGACGAGGCGCCACCCCAGTCGAGGTAGTAGATGCCACCGCCCGGACGCAGCTGGTTGAGCGGATCGTTGTCGAGGGAGAAGCCGATCGGATCGTTGTTCGCGTTGGCGAAATAGCCGCTGCCGGGATTGACGACGAACGGCATCTCGCTCGCCGACAGGATCTCGAACGGCGTGGCCTGGTTCGGCTGGCGATGCTGCACCGGCATCCAGTCATGCTTGAGCGCTCCCGAGCCGTCGCGGATCAGCCACGGCGGACGGCCGCCGCCCGGCCGCCCCAGCGTCTGCAGGTCGGTGCGGATCGGCGCCTCGGCGCTGGTGAAATAGGCGATGTTCCCGGCGATGTCGGCATAGGCGAAATTCTGCGAGCCGAAGTTGAAGTACGTCAGCGCATCGCGGAATTCGTCGAGATTGGAGACGCGGTTGATGCGGCGGAACGATTCGATTTCCTGCGTCGGGCCGAAACCGGTATAGGCGATCGACAGGCCCTGCGCGTTGGCGCTGTCGACCTGCACGATCGGTCCTTCGTTGCGGCGCGGCACGACGAAGGTCAGGCCGCCGTTGGTGTAGCCGATGGAATCGTCGCGCACGACGTGGTCCGCCGTGCCGTCGAGCCGATTCACCTCGTAGGTCTGGAAGATCCACTCCAGCGGCTCGTCGACGCCGTCGTGCACGATCGCGACCGGCATGCCGTAGCTGTTGAGGCGCAACGTTTCCTGGAACACGTCGGTGACGTCGAGCGAATTCGTCGTCGTGCCCCAGCACACGCGCTGGTTGCATCCCTGGATCACGCCGGGTGCGCCGGGCACGGTCACGCCGGTCACGTCCATCGGCTCCCCGTCGCGCTGCTCGGTGGAATGCAGGTGCTGTTCCATGAACACCGGCGCGAGCGACAGGCTCAAATGGGGATCGTTCGACAGGATCGGCCTGCCCGACGCGGTGAGCGTGCCGGATACCACCCACTCGTTGCTGCCGATCGGCGTATCGCGTCCTTCCAGCGCCTTCGCGAACAGCGGATTGCCGGCGATGCGGGCGCGGAAGTTGCGCGCCAGCTCGAGCGTGACCGGGTCGATCGTCGGCTGTTCGGAACCGACGTGCGCGAGCACGGCGGCCGATTTCGGCACGCTCGCGCCGCCCGGCACGAAGCCGGGCACGGTCACGCGGTCGTCGGCGGGCGCCGAGCGGTTGAGATCGCCGAAGAACAGTGCCGTACCGTCGAACCCGGCTGCGGCACCGGCCTTCTGGTAGGCGCCGAGCCGGATCGTCGGATCGATGTCGAGGTCGAACGACAGCTGGTAGGCCAGCCCCTTGCCGACGCAGAGCGTGTCGACCGGCGTCCACGGATCGGCGCGCGTGAGGTCGAGCGCGGCGTACTCGGGCGGCAGCGGGTTCGTCGCGAGCCAGTGGTTGACTCCGGCGGCATAGGCGGCGACCCAGCCGCGCGTGTCGTCCGACATCGCCTGCCAGCTGCGCTCGGCGGCCCGGCGCAGGCCGAGCGTACGCGCCTGCACATCGTTGGAAAGCTGCGACGCACCGACCAAGGCGGCCAGTGTGCCGCTGACCTGGCGGCGCGTCAGGTCCATCTGGAAGAAGCGCGACTGTGCATGCGCGTATCCCTGCAGGAACGCGACGTCGTCGTCGCTGCCCGCCTGGATCGTCGGCAGTCCACCGGCGTCGTAAGAGATCCTGCCCGGAGCCTTCAGCTGCGGCGCCGTGATCGTCTGCGCGGCCAGCGGCGACGACACCGCGAGCGCGATCGCGACCGACAGCGCACGCCGGACACTCGATGTGAACATGGCGATCCCCTTTTGCGTTCCGATTCGAACGTTCGATGGAGGAGTATGCTCCCGCCGTCGCCGATTCGCGTTGTGCGCCGCATCGGCCCAGCCATCGCCCGGGAACCGCCGCCATGCTCGCCAAGACCTGGCCCTACTACCTCGCCAATCGCGCACGTTCGCCGAATGCCGACCTGGAGGTGCGCGACAAGTATTCCGGCCGCATCGCCGCGCGCGTCGCGCTCGCCG
>DBMH01000318.1 GCA_002297645.1 Rhodanobacteraceae bacterium UBA703
TCAGCGAGGCGGCGATCGGGGACGGTCCGGTCGACGCGGTACTGCGCGCGGTCGCGCGCGCGGTGGGCTGCGACCTCGCCCTGCACGAATTCAGCATCCGCGCGCTCGGCGAAGGCGGCGACGCGCAGGGCCAGGCGACGCTGAGCGCACGTCACGAAGGGCGCGACCTCGCCGGCCGCGGCGTCTCCACGGACATCGTCGAGGCGGCCGCGCTGGCCGTGCTCGAAATCGTCAACCGCATCGAGCACTCCACGCAACGCGTCGCGACGGCGCTCGCGGCCAACCACTAGTCGAGGCCGGAGCCGAGACGGAAAGGCGCGCCAGGGAAGGCCGTTCGCAGGCATCCAAACAACGAAAGGTCGACGTCATGAACCACGCACCGCTCATCTGGCACAACGGAAAGCTCAAGCCCTGGGCCGAGGCGACCGTGCACGTCAGCGCGCACGCGCTGCACTACGGCTCCTCGGTGTTCGAGGGCGAACGCGTCTATTCGACGCCACGCGGACCGTGCTACTTCCGCCTGGAGGAACACACGCACCGCCTGTTCGAATCCGCGCGCGTGTACGAGATCGACATTGGCTACACGGAAGACGAGATCAACGCGGCCTGTCTCGACCTGATCCGCGCCAACGGCCTGCAGAGCGCCTACGTGCGGCCGATCGTGTTCCGCGGCGCCGGCCAGCTCGGCGTCCTGCCGGCTCCGGATTCGCCGGTCGACGTCTCGATCCTCGCTCTCGGCTGGGGTGCCTACCACGGCGATGCGCGCGAGCACGGCGCCGACGTCTGCGTGTCGTCGTGGAACCGGCCGGCGCCGAACACGTTCCCGAGCTGGGCCAAGGCCGGCGGCAACTACCTGTCGAGCCAGCTCATCGGGTTCGAGGCGAAGCGCGGCGGCTATGCCGAGGGCATCGCGCTCGGCACCAACGGCCTGCTCAGCGAAGGCGCCGGCGAGAACCTGTTCGTGCTCAAGAAGGGGCGGCTGCTGACGCCGCCGACCAGCGCCGGAATCCTCGCCGGCATCACGCGCGATTCCGTGATCGCGCTCGCCGGCGACCTCGGCATCGCGGTCGAGGAGCGCGACCTGCCGCGCGAGGCGCTGTACTCGGCCGACGAAGTGTTCATGACCGGCACCGCGGCCGAGATCACGCCGGTGCGGTCGGTCGACCGCAAGCCCGTCGGCGGCGGCGAACCGGGTCCGATCACGCGCGCCCTGCAGGACGCGTTCTTCGGCTTGTTCGAGGGACGCACGCCGGACCGCCGAGGCTGGCTGACGCCGGTGCACGACGAGGCGCTGGCGAAGGCGGCCGCCTGAGCCGACCCGCTGTCCCTTCTCCCGCGTAGCGGGGGAAGGTGTCGCAGGCGGATGGGGGAAGTCGGAGTGGAGGCTTGCACTCCGATGGCCCTCACCAGCCCTCTCCCGCAAGCGGGAGAGGGAACGGCCGGCAGACGACGATTTGACCGATACGCCATCCATTCCACACACGCATCCACTCATGACCACACCACGCACCCTGTTCGAAAAAATCTGGGACTCGCACCTCGTCGCGCCCGAGTCGGCGTCCGCGCCGGCGATCCTCTACATCGACCTGCAGCTGCTGCACGAGGTCACCTCGCCGCAGGCGTTCGACGAGTTGCGCGCGCGCGGCCTGACGGTACGCCGGCCTGACCGCGTCGTCGCGACGCTCGACCATTCCACGCCGACCCTGCCGCCGGATGCGGACGGCAGGCGCCCCTACGCATCCGTCGAAGCCGAGCAGCAGGTCGCCACGCTCGAACGCAATGCGCGCGAGTTCGGCCTGGAACTGCATGGCTGGGGCAGCGCGCATCGCGGCATCGTGCACGTGATCGGCCCGGAACTCGGCGTCACCCAGCCCGGCATGACGATCGTCTGCGGCGACAGCCACACGTCCACGCACGGCGCGTTCGGCGCGCTCGCGTTCGGCATCGGCACGACCGAGGTCGGTCACGTGCTGGCGACGCAATGCCTTTTGCAGCGGAAGCCGAGGACGCTCGCGATCCACGTCGAAGGCGAGCTGCGCCCCGGCGTCGGCGCGAAGGACCTGATCCTGCACGTGATCGGCCGGATCGGGGTCAACGGCGGCACCGGCCACGTCGTCGAGTACCGCGGCAGCACCATCGAGGCGCTGTCGATGGAAGAGCGCATGACGGTCTGCAACATGTCGATCGAGGCCGGCGCTCGCGCCGGGCTGATCGCGCCGGACGAGACCACGTTCGCCTGGCTGAAAGGGCGCGAGCGCGCGCCGCAAGGAGCGGATTGGGACCGCGCGGTCGAGCGCTGGCGCACGCTGCGCAGCGACGACGGCGCGCGCTACGACGCCGAGGTGCGCATCGACGCCGCGGCGATCGAACCGTCGATCACCTACGGCACGCATCCCGGCATGGTCGCGCCGCTCGCCGCGAAGGTGCCGGCCGCGGCGAACGCACAGGAACAGCGCGCGCTCGACTACATGCAGCTCGAAGCCGGTCGGCCGCTCGCCGGAACGCCGGTCGACATCGTCTTCGTCGGCAGCTGCACGAACTCGCGCCTGCCGGACCTGCGCGAGGCCGCGTCGCTGCTGCGCGGCCGACGCATCGCCGACGGCCTGCGCATGCTCGTCGTACCGGGCTCCGAGCAGGTCAAGCTCGACGCCGAACGCGAGGGCCTGCACGACGTCTTCCGGGCCGCGGGCGCGGAGTGGCGCGAACCGGGTTGCTCGATGTGCCTGGGCATGAACGGCGACATCGGCAAGCCGGGCCAGCTCATCGTCAGTACCAGCAACCGCAATTTCGAAGGGCGCCAGGGGCCGGGCGTCCGCACCGTGCTCGCGAGTCCGCTCGTCGCCGCGGCCACGGCGCTGGCCGGACGAATCGCCGATCCGCGCGATTTCGCCGCGCAGGAGGCTGCATGAAACCGCTCGTCAAACTGCATTCGCGCACCGTCGTCCTGCCGTTCGAGAACATCGACACCGATCGCATCGTGCCGGCGCGCTTCCTGACCACGACCGAACGTTCCGGTCTCGGCCGCGCGCTGTTCCACGACTGGCGCTACCGCGAGGACGGCAGCGAGAACCCGGACTTCGCGCTGAACCGGCCGGAAGCGAAGGGCGCCGGGATCCTCGTCGCCGGACGCAACTTTGGCTGCGGCTCCTCGCGCGAGCACGCGCCGTGGGCGCTGGCCGACTACGGCATCCGCGCCGTCCTGTCGAGCGAGATCGCCGACATCTTCCGCAGCAACGCGCTGAAGAACGGCGTGCTCGCCGTCGTGGTGAGCGAGGCCGAGCATCGCTGGCTGCTCGACCATCCCGGCATCGAACTCGCCGTCGACGTCGCCGCCGGCACGATCGAGCTGCCGGACGGCGGGCACATCCGCTTCGAACTCGACGCCTTCGCACGGCAATGCCTGCTCGACGGGGTCGATCAGCTCGGATTCCTGCTCAGGCACGCGGAGGCGATCGCGGCGTTCGAGCAGGCGCGGGAGGCGGCGTGATCGAGATTTCTCCCTCTCCCGCTTGCGGGAGAGGGTGCCCCGGCAGGGGCGGGTGAGGGAAGGCCGGTACGGGCCCTCGAATTCCACACGCTGCTCCGATCTTCGTCATCCGGCGCTTCGCGCCACCTTCTCCCAGCGGGAGAAGGGACATCCAGAGAGAACGTATGAAAGCCAACATCGCAATCCTCCCCGGCGACGGCATCGGCCCCGAAGTCGTCGCCGCCGCGGTCGACGTACTGCGTGCCGTCGCGCAGCGCCACGGCCACCAGTTCACGTTCGTCGAATGCGCGGTCGGCGGTGCCGCGATCGACGCGTACGGCGAACCGCTGCCGCCGGCGACGCTCGATGCCTGCCGCAAGGCGGATGCCGTGCTGCTCGGTGCCGTCGGCGGCCCGAAGTGGTCGGATCCGAAGGCGAAAGTGCGGCCGGAACAGGGGCTGCTCGCGCTGCGCGCCGCCCTCGGCGTGTACGCGAACCTGCGGCCGGTGCGCGTGCACCCGCGTCTCGCGAACCTGTCGCCGCTGAAGAACGAGCGGCTCGCCGGCGTCGACGTGCTGTTCGTGCGCGAGCTGACCGGCGGCGCCTACTTCGGTGCCAAGACGCGTACGGCGGAGCAGGCGACCGACGAGACGAAGTACACGGTCGAGGAGATCGAACGCGTCGTGCGCCGCGCCTTCGAGCTGTCGCGCACGCGCCGGCGCCACGTGACCTCGGTCGACAAGGCGAACGTCATGGAGACCTCGCGCCTGTGGCGCGAAACGGTGACGCGCATCGCCGCCGAGTACCCGGACGTCGACTTCGAGCACCAGCTCGTCGATTCGATGGCGATGCTGCTGCTGACGAAGCCGGCCGCCTACGACGTCGTCGTCACCGAGAACCTGTTCGGCGACATCCTGACCGACGAGGCCGCCGCGCTCGCCGGATCGCTCGGCCTGCTGCCGTCGGCGTCGCTCGGCGAGGACCGCACCGGCCTGTACGAGCCGATCCACGGTTCCGCACCGGACATCGCCGGCCAGGGCCTGGCCAATCCGCTCGGCACGATCCTCAGCGCGGCGATGCTGCTGCGCCATTCGCTGCACCTCGACGCCGAAGCCACCTCGATCGAGGCGGCCGTCGAAAGCGTGCTCGCGAGCGGCGAGCTGACGCGCGACCTCGGCGGCAAGGCCGGAACGCGCGAGATGGCCGACGCCGTGCTGGCCGCGCTCGCCGCGCAGCAGAGGGCGGCGGCATGAGCGAGCCGAAACCCGCTCCGAAACGCATCGGCGCCGTGGTCGAGGCGCCGCTGCGCAGCGACGTGATGAAGACCGGCCCGGATCGCGCGCCGGCGCGCGCGATGCTGTACGCGACCGGCCTCGACGCCGAGGCGATCCGCAAGCCGCTGGTCGCGATCGTGCACACCTGGTCGAACATCTCGCCGTGCAATCTCAATCTGCGCGATCTCGCTGCCGCGGCCGCCGACGGCGTGCGCGCGGCCGGCGGCACGCCGATCGAGTTCAACACGATCGCCGTCACCGACGGCATCGCGATGGGCACGCCGGGGATGCGCGCGTCGCTGGTCAGCCGCGAAGTCATCACCGATTCGATCGAGCTGGCCGTCGACGGCCATTCGCTCGACGCCATGGTCGTGCTGTGCGGCTGCGACAAGACCATCCCGGCGGCAGCGATGGCGCTGGCTCGGCTGAACATCCCTGGTGTCGCCCTGTACGGCGGCAGCATCGCGCACGGTCGCCTCGACGGCCGCTCGATCACGGTGCAGCAGGTGTTCGAGGCGGTCGGCGCGCACGGCGCGGGCAAGATCGACGACGCGCGTCTCGAGGACGTCGAGCGGACGGCCTGTCCCGGCGCCGGTGCCTGCGGCGGACAGTTCACCGCGAACACGATGGCGATGGTGTTGACCGCGCTGGGCGTGTCGCCGCTCGGTTTCAACGACATTCCCGCGACCGATGCGGCCAAGCTCGACGCCGCGCGTCGCTGCGGCGAACTCGCGCTCGATGCGCTGCGTGCGAATCGCCGCCCGCGCGACGTGATGACGCCGGAGGCGTTCCGCAACGCCGCGCGCGTGGCCGCCGCGACGGCGGGTTCGACCAACGCCGTGCTGCACCTGCTCGCGATCGCCAGCGAGGCCGGCGTGCCGCTGACCCTGGAGGCGTTCGAGGACGCATCGGTCTCGACGCCGGTCGTCGCCGACCTGATGCCGGGCGGGCGTTACACCGCGATCGAGATGACCGCGGCCGGCGGGGTCGCGCAGGTGCTGCGCGAACTGCGTGCGGCGGAACTCGTCGCCGACGTGCCGACCGTTACCGGCAGGAGCCTCTACGCCGAGCTCGACGCGGCCCTCCCGGCGCCCGTCGACCAGACGGTCGTCGTGCCGGTGGCGCGTGCGTTCAAGCCGCGCGGCGGCTACTCGATCCTCTACGGCAACCTCGCTCCGGACGGCTGCGTGCTCAAGCTCGCCGGCAAGGGACGCCAGCACTTCGAGGGCGCCGCGCGCGTGTTCGAAAGCGAGGAGGAGACGTTCCGCGCGGTGCAGGCCGGGGCCATCCGGGCCGGCGACGTCGTGGTGATCCGCAACGAGGGTCCGGTCGGCGGCCCCGGCATGCGCGAGATGCTGGCCGTCACCGCGGCGCTGGTCGGGCGCGGACTCGGCGACGACGTGGCCCTGGTCACCGACGGCCGCTTCAGCGGCGCGACGCACGGCTTCATGGTCGGCCATATCGCGCCGGAAGCCGCCTGCGGCGGGCCGATCGCCCTGCTGCGCGACGGCGACCGCATCGTCATCGACGCCGTTCGCCGCGTGATCGAAACCGATGCCGATCTCGACGCGCGCCGCAGGGAGTGGCAGGCGCCGGAGCCGAAGGTCCGGCACGGCGTGCTGGCGAAGTACGCGAAGCTGGTCGGTTCGGCGGCGAAAGGCGCCGTGACCTCCGGCGCGTGAATCCACACGGGCACTCCATCCGCACCGAACGAAACCCATCCTTACCGACGTCATTCCCGCGCAAGCGGAAATCCGATTTGTCTTGTGTTCGAAGATCGAGATGGATCCCCGCGTTCGCGGGAATGACGGCAAGAAGCAGCAGACCGAATCCAACCCGGAGATATTGCAATGACCGTCACCACTGAAGCCCTCCAGAACTCCCGCATCGCGATCCTCGGCTACGGCAGCCAGGGCCGCGCGCATGCGCTGAACCTGCGCGACTCCGGCCTCGACGTCGTCGTCGGCCTGCGTCCCGGCGGTCCGACCTCGGCCAAGGCCACGGCCGACGGCTTCGCCGTGGCGACGCCGGAAGAGGCGGTGAAAAGCGCCGACCTCGTCGCCGTGCTGACGCCGGACATGGTGCAGCCGGCGCTGTACCAGGACGTCATCGCGCCGAACCTGAAGGCCGGCGCCGCCCTGCTGTTCGCGCATGGTTTCAACGTGCACTTCAAGACGATCGCGCCGCGCGAGGACATCGACGTCGTCCTCGTCGCGCCGAAGGGGCCGGGCTACCTGGTACGCACCGAGTACGAGATCGGACGCGGCGTGCCGTGCCTCTACGCCGTGTACCAGGACACGACGGGCAAGGCGAAGGATCGCGCGATGGCCTACGCCGCCGGCCTCGGCGGCGCGCGCGCGCTGCTGATCGAGACGGATTTCAAGGAGGAGACCGAGACCGACCTGTTCGGCGAACAAGCGGTGCTCTGCGGTGGCGCCAGCGAGCTGGTGCAGAAGGGATTCGAGACGCTGGTCGAGGCCGGCTACCGTCCGGAGATCGCGTACTACGAGGTGCTGCACGAACTGAAGCTGATCGTCGACCTGCTCTACCAGGGCGGCATCACGAAGATGCTGACCTTCGTGTCCGAGACGGCGCAATACGGTGACTACGTCAGCGGTCCGCGCATCGTCGACGACGCGACGAAGGAGCGCATGAAGGCCGTGCTGAAGGACATCCAGGACGGCACGTTCGCGAAGAAATGGACCGAGGAATACAAGGCCGGCCTGCCGAACTACAAGCGCATGAAGCAGGCCGACCTCGATCACCCGATCGAGAAGATCGGCGCCGAGCTGCGCTCGAAGATGGTGTGGCTCAACGAAGCCTGAGGCTCTCCCTTCTCCCGCGAACGGGAGAAGGTGGCGCGGCAGCG
>DBMH01000194.1:0-14571 GCA_002297645.1 Rhodanobacteraceae bacterium UBA703
CAGCGCGGCCGCCTCGCCGTGCAGCGCCGCATCCGGCCCGCATCGGGCCAGCAGCCAGTCCTCGCGCTCGCTTTCGGGCAGTTCCAGCGCCGCACGCGCCAAGTCGAGCGCGCGACGAATCACCTCGATGCGGTCGGATCGCATGTCTCCCCCTCCCGGACGGGTCATGCTAGCGCGGCATGGCGATCCGTGGATCGCCGTGCGATGCGTATGCACGCCGTTCCCGATCTTCCTCTGCCGAGGCGGCGGAAGATCGGGCCGCCCGCCTCAATCGTCCATGCCGTCGTAGAAGATCAGGTCGCCGGGAACCGCCTCGTAGGCACCGAGATCGACCGCCGGGCCCGCGATGCGCGGACGGCCGTCGAGGTCGTGGTCGGGGAAGCCGTCCGGCTGCGTCGCGCTGCCGGCGTCCACGGCCGGCGAGCCGCCGCCGAGACGGAAGTTGCCGCCGCCCGGACTGAGGAAATGCGGATCGACGGACAGGTTGGTCGCCGTCGGCTGGATGTCCCCCCGGATCGCGCCGGCCAGCGTCCAGGTCACCGCCGGTGGTTGCTGCGCATGCGACACGTCGATGTCGAGCCAGGCGCCGAGCGTGCCGTTGTGCCAGGCGATGTTGTTCATGACGACGAAATCGATGCCCGACGCCGACGCGAAGTTCTGCAGGACGATGCCGGCCGCGCCGATGTCCAGCGTATTGGACGCGATCGTGCTGCCGGTCAGGACGATGCGTCCGCTGTTGCCGGTGGTCAGCGTCGAGGATTGCGTGAAGCCGCTGTTGTAGTTGCGCGCGAGCACGCTGTTGACGAGCGCGACTTCGGCGCCGCTGGTCCCCTCGCCGACGCCCCACAGGCGCAGCGTGTACGCCGGGCCGCCGTTGCCGAAGCGCGAATCGTTGCCGACGATGCGGCTGTGCTCGATGCGCAGGCGATGTCCGGCCGCGGGCTGTGCGCTGGTGTGGACGACGTCCACGCCGTTCGGCAGGCGCGTCAGGGTGACGCCTTCGACGAGCACGTCGCCGGCGACGTTGTACAGGCGCAGGTACGAGTTCATCTCGTTGCCGCCGTCGATCACGGTGTTGCGTGGATCGACGACGCGGGTATCGCAGCCGTCGGCGTAGCCGCCGAGCAGCTGCAGCGACGCCGCGGTCGTGGACTGGAACATGCCCAGCACGTTCCCGGCGGCACTGTCGACCGCATAGACCCCGCGCACCAGGCGGATCGTGACGAGGGGCTCCACCGAGGCGGTCCACGCGCCCAGAGCCGTGCGCAGCCCGGCCATGTCGGCGACGCAGTGGATCTCCTCCGCGCGCGCGGCGAAGGTGCCGGATACCGTACCGGCCGTCAGGATCATGCCGTACGCGAGAAGACGACGCAGGGACGGGCTCATTCGAAACCGTCCTGGAAGAGGTGGTCCGACAGGATTTCCGCGACGCAGTTGCCGATCTCGGACGTGTTCCCGGCCGGGTCGGTCGCCGTGGCGCTGATCGCGCCGATCGGCAGGCCGTCCCAGGAGAACGCGACCGTCGCCGTGAACGGCACCGAGCCGAGCGCGCCGGTCGTGACGTAGGTCCGCTCCAGCGTCCTGTACGCACCGCCACGGCCGCCCGGCAGGGTGCTGCAGTCCCCGATGGCGTAGTGGAAGTCGAGGCGATAGGTGGTGTTCGGTGCACTGGTCAGCGTGCCGGCGACGGTCTCGGTCTTCGTCGCCGCATCGCGCGTCGCGCTCGTCAGCACCGGGTAGTTCTGCAGGCCGTTGGGACCGCTGGAGGGATTGGACGCCTGGTTCGCGCTGGGGCCGGCGGCGGCGAGATCGATGTCCAGCCCCGCGTTGCCGAAGAATGTGTTGTCGAGCACGCGGTTGCCGGCGCCGCCGCTCGGCGAGATCCAGACGCCCGGGCCGCCGCTGCCGACGATGAGGTTGCTGCCCCAGTCCGCGCCGAGCGGCGCACCGATGGTATTGTTCTTCGCGGCGAAATTGACCAGGACGCCGGCTCCGGCGTTCGGAACGGCCTGGCCGCCGACAGCGAAACCGATCCGGTTGTACTGCAGCACGTTGCCGCTCGACGCGGCGCCGGACAGCACGATGCCGTTCGACGTGCTGTTGCCGACGTAGCTGTACTGCACGACGTTGTTCGGCGAATTGAAGGCGAAGATGCCCATCGCGTTGCCGCCGTCGCCGATGCCGTCGGGCTGCATTCCGATCACTGCGTTGGCGACGGTCGAACCGCCCGACGTGTTGTCCAGGAAGATGCCGGCGTCGCTGCTGCCGGCGACCAGGTTGACCGCTCCCGGATCGTCGTAGCCGCCGATGAAGGCACCGCCCGACGCGCCGGTCACGCGGATCGCGTTGCGGTTCGGCAGCGTCAGCGGCACGGAACCGAACTGGCTGCCCCAGATGCGATGGTTGCGACCGCCCTCGAGCTTGATCGCCGCATCGGAGAAGCCGGCGAAGCCCAGGCCGCGCACCACCAGGCGCGCGTTCGTCGGAGCCCCCGACGGCACGTGCAACGCCCAGGGCGTGCTGCCGAGGCCGTTGAGGTACAGGCACACCGTCGAATCGAATCGCCCGTAGTCGGTATTCGCGGTCCAGCCCGTCTGCGTGGTGCCGTCGATCGTGACGTCGCCACTGACGTCGAGCATCGGCGCCGACAGCGACAGCAAGGTCGGACAGCCCGCGGAAACGTCGAACTGGATGCGGAACGGCCCGGTGGCCGCATTCGCCGCCTTGATCGCCGCGCGCAGGGAGCCCGGTGTCGGCGACGTGTTGCTGCCGTTGTCGGAAGTGGTGGTGACGACGGCGGTCGTGGAGTTGTCGATCGTCGACTCGTACGCGCCCCGGTCGATCAGGCTGCCGACGATGCGCGTGCCGCCGGAGAGGTCGTGCGCGGGAAATCCGTAGAGCTGGATCGGAGTGCCGCTGTTGATCGCCGGGGAGCCGCTGGCGAGCGTGTAGTCGCCCTGTCCCGCGTTCGAGAACTTCGGGTTCGTGACGAGGTTGCCGGACGGCAAGGCCGGGCCGCTCGACGTACCGACGACGTTGGCGCTGACCAGTACCGAGCTGGCGCTCGTATCGAACTTGGACAGGTCGAGGTCCTTGCCGCCGTTGCCCCACAGGACGTTGTTGGCGATCTCGCTCGTGCGGACGCTCGACCAGCCCCAGGTATCCACGCGCACGCCGGCTCCGCCCGCGTTGTCGGCGATGGTGTTGTTGCTCGCGGACAGCATCGAATCCGCCTCGTAGGAGAACTGGGCGTACAGCGCCGCCGGGACGGCGCCCGACAACGTGTTGCCGGCGACCAGGTTGTTCGCGAAGGACATCCGCGCGCCCGCCATGCGCACCAGTTGCGAACCCGTATTGCCCAGAAGGCGGCAGTACTGGACCGCGTACGTGGCCGAACTCCCGATGCCGTCGATTTCCAGCACCGACCGGTACGGGTTGGAAGCGACGAAATGCTGGAACGTGATGCCTTCGATCCGCACGTCCGCATCACCCAGCAGCCAAAGCAGCAGGCCGCCGCCGGGCAACGAAAGGCCGTCGAGGACCGTGTTCGCGGGATCGACCTTGCGCGACGTGCAGCCGGGCGAGTAGCCCCCCAGCAACTGGAATCCGACGGCGCGCGATCCCGAATCGCGGACGACGTCGCCGAAGCCGTTGCCGATCGAGTAGTTGCCCTTGACGAGCTTGACGACGAGCGTCGATCCGTCGGGCTGTGTCGAGAACGTGGCGATTTTCTGCAGCAGGTCGTTCACGTTCGAAACGCAGTAGGTCGCGGCCTGTACGCCGCTCGCCCACAGCAGGAATGCCAGGGTCGGCAAGAGGGTTCTGGAAAATCGCATGGTTGGTCTCCGGGTGCCTGCCAGACCTTACGGAATGCGGCGGCATCGACTGACACGGTCCCGGCACGCGCAGCGACGACGCCCGGCGGAGCGTGCGGTGGCCGGACGGCGGCGGCGAGCCACGCTTTCGGGGCGCGACGGCGACTACGGCTGGAACGAGGCGCGGCGCCTCGGGCGAACCCGCCCGGATCCCGTCACGCGGTCTCGGCGATGAAGCGCAGCAGGAACATGCGCGCCGTGCGCCAGTCGCGGAACACGGTCCTTTCGCTGACGCCGCGCAGTTCGGCGATCTCCGCCATGTCGAGCCCGGCGAACAGGTGCAGGTGGGCGAGCTCCGCCAGCGCCGGATCGACGCCGACCAGCTCGCTCATCACGCGATCGAGAGCGAGCACGTCGAACGGCTCGTCGGCGGCGACGTCGGCCGCGGCGCGCAGCGTCAGCGCCTGCGCGCCGTCGCCGCGTTTTTCGGCGTCGCGATGACGCGCGCGGTCGATCAGCAGCTGGCGCATCGCGCGGCCGGCGAGATGGAAGAAATGCAGGCGGTTCTCGATCGAGAGCGAACGGCCGCTGAGGCGCAGCCACGTCTCGTTGACGAGTTCGGTCGTGCAGAGGGTGTGGCGCGGCCCGATGCGCAACAGCATGCGCGCCTGGTCGCGGAAGTCCTCGTACAGCAGCGCGAACAGCCGATCGGCCGCGCCGGGCACGCCCGTGCGCACGCCGTCGACCAGCGCTTCGATGCCCTCTGCGTCGTTCCCCGTTCCCATCCCGGCAGTCTATCAGCGCGCGCCGGACGGAGGCATCGGCCTATTCCGGCGGCGACGGCGGAACGACGATGCGCGTGCCCTCCGAGACGGCACGGGCATCGCGCCGGTCGAGATCGGCGACCCGCTACCGGCAGGCTTCGAGAAGGCGCGGCCGTGGCGTGCCGCGGCGCCTCGACCACGCCGATGGCTCCGCTGCCAAAGGTCGGCTGGATCCGATGCTCCGCGACGCGCGGCCGCCCGGCGAAGCCGAACGCGCAGCACGGCCACTCCGCCGCTGCCCGCGCGTCCGGGTAGCCCCGCTCCGGGAGGCGCTGGCGAGGCGCATGGGGCGGTTCGTCGGCATGCCAGGCTCTTGCGGTTTCGCGCCGTCCCCGTCCCCCGTCGTGTTCGCGCGACGCGATGGCGGACGTACCGCGTTCCACGCCACGCAGGGTCAGAGATATCGCGCCAGCGTCGCTGCCGCGTCCGGCGCGCCGAAATCCTCGCTCCAGTCTTCCATCAGCGCGATCAGCAGCAACTTCTCGAACTCGGCGCCGAAGCGCTGCACGATCGCGTCCGGATCCTTCACGCGCTTGTGGTCGCCGACCACGCCGAAATGCACGCGGCCGTTGTAGCTCAGGATCGAAAGTCCCAGGCCGATCGAGCCGGTCTGCGGCACCCAGAACATCAGCTCGCGCACCTCGATGCCAGCCATGAACAGCGGCTGCTGCGGACCGGGGACGTTCGTCGCGACCGCGGTCGCCTTGCGGCTGAACAGTTCCAGCGCCGGCCCCTGCAGGGCCGCCGGCGCCATGCCGAGCGCGGCGAGCAGGCCGAGCGCGACGACGGCCTGGCGGCGCCCCTTGAGGTCGCGCATGCAGGCGGCGACGCGCTCCAGCCGGCGCAGCGGATTCGGCTCGCCGATCGGNNTAAGTGGTTGCCGAGCTTGCGGGCGTGTTCCAGCGGGCGCAGGTTCACCGGCACGGTCGCGCGGATCGTGAGGCCGTCGACCTCGTCGCCGCAATCGCGCAGATAGCCGCGGATCGCGCCGGCCGCGCAGGCGAGCAGCACGTCGTTGACGGTGCAGCCGAGCGCCTTGCCGAGCGGCTTCACCTCGTCCAGCGGCAGCGGCTCGGCCCACGCGACGCGCTTGGCGACGCCGAGGCGGCCCTTGAGCGTGGTCCTGGGATCGTCCGACAGCGTCAGCGCGATCGCGAGCTCGCGCGTGATCTCGCTGCCTTCGTGCGCGAACTCGGCCGCCGCGGTCGGGTCGGACAGCATCTGCGCGACCTTGGCCCAGGTCCTGCCGCCGACGGCGAGCGCCTTCTGCAGGCCGCCCTGCATCGGCTCCAGCAGGCGTTCCAGCACGGTGCCGCGATCCCGCTTCAGCCAGGTCTTCGCCAGCTCCGCGTGCGCCTCCGGCTGCGGCGCGGTGTCCGTCAGCGACAGCAGCACCTGCACCAGGGCCAGTCCGTCGGCGTAGCAGTGATGGATGCGCGCCACCAGGGCGCCGCCGCCGCGATAGTCCTCGACGACGTGGAACTGCCACAGTGGCTTGGACAGGTCCAGCGGCGAGGACGCCAGCTCGCTGACGAAGTTCTCCAGCTGCACCTTGTCGGCCGCGCCGGGAAGCGCGGCGACGCGCACGTGCCAGTCGATGTCGAAGTCGCGGTCGGTTTCCCAATAGGCGCCGTTCACGCCGATGACGGCCTTCTGGCGAAAGCGACGGAAGGCGAGGAACCGCTCCAGCAGCAAGTGCTTGATGCGTTCCGGATCGAGCGGGCTGGCGAACATCAGCACGCCGGTGATCATCATGCGGTTCGTCGGCCGCTCCATGCGCAGCCAGGCCGTGTCGACCTTGGACATCGCCTCGCGCGATCCGCGCTCCGCATCGGTCATGGACGCCTTCCCCACGCGGCCCCCGGCGACCGCTTCGCCCGTCTAGCATCGACGCCGCTCCGCGAAAACGCAACGGGCCGCCGGGTCCCCACGTTCCGGAGGTCCGCGGGCGCTGCCCTCACGCGAGCACGAACGAGCGCATCGAGATCGACGCGAGGTCGAAGCCCTCGTTGAACCCGCTCAGACGATCCGCCTCGTCGGCGACGCCCAGGGTGTACAGCACCGGCAGGAAATGCTCCGTCGTCGGATGCGCGGCGCGCATGACGGCTCCCAGGTCCTCCGCGTCGACGACGGACTGGAAGTCGCCGCTTTCCAGCGCAGCCGCCATGCGTGTATCGAACTCCACCGCCCAGTCGTAGGGCGGTCGCCCGGGGGCGAGCATGCGCAGGTTGTGCACGAGGTTGCCGCTGCCGACGACCAGGACGCCCTTCTCGCGCAGGGGCTTCAGCTCGCGCGCGAGCGCGTAATGCGCCTGCATCGGCAGCGAAAGATCGAGCGAGAGCTGGAACACCGGTATGTCGGCGCGAGGAAACATGCGGATCAGCACGGACCACGCGCCATGGTCGAGTCCCCAGTCGAGGTCCGGGCGCAGTTGCGCCGCGTGCGGCAGCGCGATCGCCGCCTCCGCATACGCCGGCGAGCCGGGGGCGGGATAGCGCTGCGCGAACAGCTCGGCGGGAAAGCCGCCGAAGTCGTGGATCGTGCGCGGATGTGCGCCCGTGTGCACGAGCGTCCCGCCGCGCGTCATCCAGTGCGCGGACACGCAAAGGATCGCGTTCGGCCGCGGCAGGCGCTCGCCGAGTGCCTGCCAGGTGCGGCTCCACCCGTTGTCCTCGATCGCGTTCATCGGGCTGCCGTGCCCGACGAACAGCGCCGGCATGCGCGGCGTGGACGGAAGCCGTTCGAGCGATTCGTGCATGGTGCCTGTCCTCAACGGAATGGTTGCGAAGCCGGCGCCCCTGCCCCGGCTTCCGGAAATACGGACGCGAGGGAACCGCGCCTCGCGTTCATATCGGGCAAGCGCCCCCGAAACAAGAGTCCTCATCTCGCGCCGGAGCGGACCGTCGAAGCGCTCAGTAGCCGACCGTGAAACGCTGCCTCCGGTGCGCCGGCCGCTCGATCTCGTCGACGAGCGCCACGGCATAGTCCTCGAACGAGATGCGGCTGCCGTTCGGACCGACCAGCAGGCGGTCGCCGCCGAGACGGAACCGGCCGGTACGCTCGCCGGGCTCGAACAGTGCCGACGGCGACAGGAACGTCCAGTCGAGATTCTTGTCGGCGCGCAGCAATTCCAGGAAGCGCCCGCCCGCTGTCGCTTCGGCCTTGTACGCTTCGGGGAACTCCGGCGTCGACACCAGCGCGACGCCCGGCGCGACCTCGAGACTGCCGGCACCGCCGACGACGATGTAGCGTGGCACACCCGCCGCCTTGACCGCTTCGATCAGGCGACGGGGATCGCTGGCCGTGAAATGCACCGAGCTGACCACGACGTCGTGTCCTTTCAGCAGCGCGGCGAGGCCGGCCGGATCGAACGCGTCCCCCGCCTTCGCGGTGACGCCGGGCAGCGTCGCGATCCGGCCCGGATCGCGCGCGATGGCGGTGACGATGTGCCCACGGTCGGAAAGCTCCTTCAGGATGCGTGATCCCACCTGGCCGGAAGCACCGATCAGTGCGATGTTCATCTGTGTTCTCCTGTGTTGTCGGATCGGGTTCGCGAGTCCAGGCCGGCAGCTGGTATCCTGAACTCATCTGGGTTCCGTCGGAAACCATGGGGCCGTGCCCCCGTGCTCCAAAGAGCGCACCGCGAAACCACCTGATTACCTCGGAGAAACCACGGATGCCTGCCGCGCCGTCCTGGAACGCCTATGCCTCGGAATGCCCGACGCGGATGGTGCTGGACCGTATCGCCGACAAATGGACGGTGCTGATCCTCGGGCTGCTCGGCCAGCAGCCCTGGCGTTTCAACGCGCTGCTGCGGAAGATCGAAGGGCTGTCGCAGAAAGTGCTCTCGCAGACGCTCAAGCGCCTCGAACGGGACGGTCTGGTCCGCCGCACCGTATTCCCGACCGCGCCGGTCACGGTCGAATACTCGCTCACGCCGCTCGGCGGGACGCTCGCCGATTCCCTCGCCTCGCTGATCCGCTGGGCGGAGGAGAACATCGACGCCGTGCTGGCTGCCCAGCACCGCTTCGACGGACAACACGACGCCGGGGATCGTCCGGCCTGATCCGCCGGAACGCACACGGCGCCGCGAACGATCGAGAAGAAGGAGAAGTTCCATGCACCACGCTGCCGACATCCTGCTGGCCCTGTTCGCGATCTTCGTCGCCGCCCAGATCGGTGCCGAGATCGCCCAGCGCCTGAAGCTGCCGGGCGTGGTCGGCGAGATCGTCGCCGGCTGCGTGATCGGCCCCGCCGCGCTCGGCTTCATCAGCACCGAGCAGATCGCCGCGGGCACCCCGCTCGACGTGCTGGCCGAGATCGGCGTCGTGCTGCTGCTGTTCTCGGTCGGCCTCGAGACCCGCCTCGACGATCTCAAGAAGGTCGGCCGGAGCGCCTTCCTCGTCGGCGTGCTCGGCGTGATCGTGCCGTTCGTGCTCGGTGCGCTGTGGGCGCACGGCAGCGGCTTCGAATGGGTCAAGTCGATGTTCGTCGCCGCGGCCTTCGTGGCGACCTCGGCCGGCATCACGGCGCGCGTGCTGCAGGAGCTGGGCGTGCTCGACCGCGTCGAGAGCCGCGTGATCCTCGGCGCCGCCGTCATCGACGACATCCTCGCGATGCTGCTGCTCGGCATCGTCACCTCGCTGCAGGGCGATGCCGGCGTCGACGTGACCGGCCTGCTGCTCGTGCTGGCGCAGGCGATCGGCTTCGTCGCCGTCATCGGCTGGGTCGGCACGCGCGTCATGCGCAAGCGCGCGCATTGGCTCGATCGCCCGATCAACCCGCTGTCGCCTCTGACGATCGCGCTGGCGATCTGCCTCGGCCTGGCGTGGCTGTCGACCGGCTTCGGCCTCGCCGCCATCATCGGCGCGTTCCTCGCCGGCATGATCGCGTCGGAAATGCACCAGCGCGAGGAGCTCGAACACCAGATGCAGCCGCTGCTCGCGCTGCTGACGCCGTTCTTCTTCGTCGTGACCGGGGCCAAGGTCGACCTCGGGGTGTTCGCCAGCGGCGCGGCGCTGTGGATGCTGCTGGTCGTGACCGTCATCGCGATCGTCTCGAAGCTGATCGGCGGCTTCCTCGGCGCGCTGTCGCTGGGACGCCGCGGCGCGACCATCGTCGGCGTCGGCATGGTCCCGCGCGGCGAGGTCGGCGTCGTCATCGCCAGCCTCGGCCTCGCCGCCGGCGTCTTCAGCGGCGAGATCTACGCCGTCATCGTGGCGATGTCGCTGCTGACCTCGATCGTGACGCCGCCGGTGCTGGCGCTGCTGCTGAAACGCGACGCGGACGGCGCGAAACCGCCCGCGGCGTGAAGCGTGCCGCCTCAGGCGGCTCTCATGTGTTCGGAAATCTTCGCCAGCGCGATGGTCAGCGCGGCGCCGCCGAGCGTCTTCACCAGGCCCGAGTGCTGCGCGTAGAAATTGCCGAGCGCGTCGACGATGCCGGGATCGTGCCTCTGCGCCTGGTTGACGGCGTCCTGCACCTGTCGCGGATCGACCTGCTGCGCCTGCGTCGGCGTGACGTCGCCGCCGCCCTGCCCGATCAGGCCGCCGAGGATCGCACCGGCGTTCGGTCCGAGCACGCCGGCCAGGTGGTTCAGCAGCGCCGCGCGCTGCTCCGGCGTCGAGTTGGCGAACATCTGCGACACCATCTGGCCGACGTCCGGCGTCGCGCTGGAACCGAATGCGGCGCCGAGCCCCTTGCCGAGCACGTCCGGCGACACGTTCTGGGCGACGTGGCTGAAATCTTCCGTCGCCGAACCGGAGCCGGCGCTGCCGCCGAGGTAGCGATTCAGGATGTCATCGAGGAGTGGCATGGGGTTCTCCTGGGAAGGGATGTCGAAACCGGCGCCGTCCCTGCGCGTCTTCGTCGATCGGGCATCGACGGACCCGACCACGGGCGACACCGTCCCGGTGCCGCCCGGATGTGGAAATCGCAGCCGCGTCAGGTGGTCGGACCGCGGCTCCGGACGGCGATGTGATACAGGAACAGCAGGATCAGGGCGCCGACGAACGCACCGATGAAGCCGGCCGATTGACCGGCCGCATACCAGTGCAGGGCACGGCCGACGAAGGTCGCGACCAGCGAACCGGCGATGCCGAGCGCGGCGGTCAGGAAGAAGCCTTTCGGCCCGGGGCCGTGGGTGAAGAATTTCGCCAGCACGCCAACGACGAATCCGATCAGGACGGTCCAGATCAAGCCCATGGGATGCTCTCCTTCTGCGATGGAAAGGCACGCTCCCGTGCCGTCGCAGCGCGCCGGCCCCGGTCGAGCGCCACGGTGCGCCGGGAACCTTGCGCCATTCTTTCGGCGCCGCCGGCGATATACCGTCCGTTCAGCCGATCCGGCCGCCGCCTACGGCCTACCGCCAGCACGCGTCAGCGCGACAGCGCCTCCGGGTCGTAGCGCTCCATGAAGCGTTCTACCGCGGCCAGCGGCGCGAATCCGTAGTGCGCGCAGAGTCCGTGCGCATCACGTGTCGCCAGCAGGAAGCGGCACACTCCGCTGCAGGTCGGGATGCGCCGGCACGAAGGCGACCAGCTTCTTGCCGAGCCCTGCCCGCGCGCCGCCGGCACCACGAGGACGCCGGCGAGACAGGCGAAGCCGACGTGGTCGGTGACGACGCGCGCGAAACCGAGCTGCCGGCCGTCGCCGTAGACGCCGAAGCAGATCGAGTTCGCGAGGCTGCGTTCGCCCCGTTCGCGATGGATGCCGCGCACCCGGTACGATTCGCCGCTGAGGAAGGCGTGGATGCGCTCGACGTCGAGCTGCGTGCGATCGGTAGAAAACAGCAGCCCGCCTTCGCGGAATTCGTGGTGCCCGTGCATGCCGCTCCTCGCCGGATGCGGTGGCGCACGCTGCCACGCCCGCCTCGTCGTCCGATCAGCCTCCGAGGGAGATCCATGCGTCCGATCCACTGTGTCCTGCTCGTTGCAGCCCTTTGCGCAAGCCGCGCGGAGGCCGCCAGGGAACCGCGGGGAACGACGGGACCGTTTCCGGATCTCGCGGTGCTCGACCTGAAGAACGAAGGTGTGCGCATCCGCTACCCGGCCGGCAAGGCGGCCAGGCCGGCGAAGGCGGCCGCGTATCTCGCCAACTACGAGGAAGCCGGCGTGTACGCGTCGCAGCCGCTGCGGCTCGATATCGGCCACGGCCTGCCCGCCGCGACGCTGACCTGCGACTCCGGACCGAGCAACGATCCGATGTGCCGCCTGCTGACCGATGCCGAGGATCCGTCCACCACGATCTTCGAGGCGCCGGGAAAGGAGTTCGCGTTTCTCGCGAATGGCGAGATCTACGTCTCCGGACACACCGATTCGATGTACGACCATCGCCGCCTGTTCCGCCACGACGGCCGGCGCTACGTCGAAGCGGAACAGCCCTTCCGCCACGTCGGAATCGAGGGCAAGACGACGGCACCGCTGGTCGTGACGTCCCGGCGCGGCGGCGATCCAGGCCGGCCGCTGGTGACGCTCGACGCCGGCACGCCGCTGACGATCCTGCTCAATGCCGCCGACGGCGACGGCGAGGACGGCGCCAATCCGGACTACCTCGTGAAGACGCGCGAAGGCCTGGTCGGCTGGGCGCGCATCCCGGCGCGGCCGGATGGCCGCACCCTCGTCGAGGGACTGTTCTACGCCGGCGACTGAGAGGGCTCGGCGGGCGGGAATGCGGCCCCGGTCGCCCGGCGCCGCATTCGATCCCGATGCAAACGGCTGCGCCCGCCGGACCTATCGCGGCGGCAGCGCGAACGCCATGACGTAGTCGCCGCGCGTGGTGCCGAGCTTCGCGTGGCCGCCGGCGGCCACGACCACGAACTGGCGGCCGGCGATCTCGTAGCTCATCGGCGTCGCCTGCGCTCCGGCCGGCAGGCGTTTCGTCCAGACTTCCTCGCCCGTCGCGGTGTCGAACGCCCGCAGGAAATTGTCGGTCGTCGCACCGATGAAGGTCAGGCCGCCGGCCGTGGTCAGCGGACCGCCCATGCCGGGCGAACCCTCGATGCCCCAGAACGGCCAGGGCGCCTTGTCGCGCGACGTGCCGAGCGGCTTCGACCAGGCGATCGTGCCCTTGGCGAGGTCGAGCGCGACCAGCTTGCCCCAGGGCGGCGCCGTGCACGGCGCGCCCAGCGGCGATTTCAGCAAGGTACGACGCATGCCGTACGGCGTACCGCTCTGCCAGGCGAATTCCCAGCCGTCATAGAGGCCCGAGTCGTATTCCGTGCCGAGCTTGTCGCGCGGGATCAACGCGACGACGAACGGCAGGTCGAGCACGTTCGCCAGCAGCAGGTTGCGCTGCGGATCCCAGGCACCGCCGCCCCAGTTCGAGCCGCCGGCATAGCCGGGCCGCTCGATCGTGCCCTCGAGGCTCGGCGGCGTGAAGATGCCCTGGCTGCGCAGCGCGGCGATCTTGTCGCGGCAGGCGTTGCGGTCCCAGAACGTCAACCCCCAGGCGTCGTCCGGCGTCACCGGCGCGTGCGGGACCAGCGGCGGCAGCGAGGAGAACGGCTGCGTCGGCGACGGTGTCTCGCCGGCGACGACCGTCTGCGGCACCGCGCGCTCCTCGATCGGGAACAGCGGCTCGCCGTTCTCGCGGTCCAGCACGAACACCTGCCCGGTCTTGGTCAACTGCACGAGCGCAGGAACCGTCGCGCCGTTCTTCGGCAGATCGACCAGCATCGGCTGCGAAGCGACGTCGTAGTCCCACAAGTCGTGGTGCACCAGCTGGCGCCCCCAGACGAACTCGCCGGTGGCCGCTTTCAACGCAACGACGGAATTCGCCCAGCGGTTGTCGCCGGGACGCATGCCGCCGAAGAAGTCCGGGCTCGCCGATCCGGTCGGGATGAACACCAGTCCGCGCCCGGCGTCGACGGCGAACGGTGCCCACGCATTGGCCGCACCGGTCCAGTGCGCGGTCTGCGCGTCGATTTCGTCGAAATCCGGATTCGCCGCATCGGCGGGAATCTTCGCTGCGCGCGGGATGGGATCCCAATGCCAGAGCAACCGGCCGCTGCGCAGGTCGTAGGCGCGTACGACCCCGAGTTCGAGGTCGGTGCCGCCGTTGTCGCCGATCGACGAACCGACGATCGCGACGTCGCCCGCGATCGCCGGCGGCGACGTGACCTGGTAGTTGCCCAGGCGACGTTGGACCAGGCGTACGCCCCTGGACAGGTCGACCTCGCCGCGCTGCCCGAAATCCGCGCAGCGCGTGCCGTTCTTCGCGTCCAGCGCGATCAGGCGCGCGTCGATCGTCGCGAACACGAGGCGCTCGGCGCAGGCCGCACCGGCCGCCGCCTCGCCGTCGCGCCAGAAACCGACACCGCGCGTCGCCATCTCAGAATAGTCGCGGCCCTTGTCGACGCCGGCGTCGAAACGCCAGCGTTCGCGGCCGCTCGCCGCATCGAGCGCGAACACCTTGCCGGTCGCGGTGTTGAAATACAGCGCGTCGCCGATCTTCAACGGCGTCGCCTCGAACGTCAGCGCCTTGTCCGCGCGCACGAAACCGTCGCCGAGCTCGCCGGTGCGGAAGCTCCACGCCAGCTCCAGTTGGGCGACGTTGCCCGGCGTGATCTGCGCCGGCGGCGCATGCCGCAGCCCGCGACCGTCCCCGCCGTACGCGGACCAGTCGAAGCCCGCGGCGTGCGTCGTGCTCGCGCAGGCCAGTACCACCCACCACAGATTCCTCATCGTCGTCCTCCGGATACCGGCAGCGATTGAAGGTCGCGCGCGCGCGGCGCGCAACGGAAACGTGACGGGAGGGACCCGCGACGGGACGGAAGGGACGGCGGTCAGGCGCCGCCGAGCAGATCCGGCGGCAACAGCGCGCGGTAGCGCCGGCTCAGCATCAGCTCGCTGCCGTCGCGCAGCGCGAGCCGCAGGTCGCCGTGCGCCCACGGCGCGACGGCGCTGATGAAGTCCGCTCGCACCAGGTGCGAG
>DBMH01000194.1:14622-14785 GCA_002297645.1 Rhodanobacteraceae bacterium UBA703
GGCGCCTCTCCGCCGTGTGCACCTCGACGTAGTTCCCGGACGCGCTGAAACGCTGTACCTCCGCCAGCGGGACGATCAGCGAACGGCCGCGCTCGTGCACGACGATGCGCCGCAGCCGAGGAAGCCGCGTCACGCTGCCGTCGAGCCGGCGCAGCCGCTCGTC
>DBMH01000098.1:0-3854 GCA_002297645.1 Rhodanobacteraceae bacterium UBA703
TGGAAGGGCCGACGCGCGACCGCGGCATCGGCTGACACGCGGCCGCGGCGTGCGCCGGGCGTGGCGGCGGCGCCGGGCATGCGATACTGCGCGCCGTTCCCTTCAGTTCCAGGGCATAGACATCCATGGCACGCGGCATCAACAAGGTCATCCTGGTCGGCAACCTCGGCGCCGATCCCGAAACGCGCTACACCGCCAACGGCGGCGCGATCACGAACATCCGCCTCGCGACCTCGGAGCAGTGGCGCGACAAGCAGACCGGCGAGAACCAGGAGCGCACGGAATGGCACCGCGTGGTGCTGTTCGGCAAGCTCGGCGAGATCGCCGGCGAGTACCTGAAGAAGGGCCGGCAGGTCTACATCGAAGGTTCGCTGCGCACGAACAAGTACACCGACAAGGACGGCGTCGAGCGCTACACCACCGACATCGTCGCCAACGAGATGCAGATGCTCGGTGGCGGTGGTTCCGGCGGCGGTGAAGGCGGCTATTCGCGCGGCGGCGGTGGTGGTGGCTACGAAGGCGGCGGCGAGGGGGGATACTCCTCGCGTGGCGGTGGCGGTGGCGGCGGCTATGGCCGCGGCGAACGTTCCGGCGCCCCTTCGCGTGCGCCGCAGTCGAACGCACCGTCCCGGCAGGCGCCCCCGCCGGTCGACAGTTTCGAGGACGACGACATTCCGTTCTAGTCCGGGTCGTTCCGGACCGAAGTCGTATCCAGTCCGCAAAGAGGCCTTTGATTTTCATCCCCGATCAAAGGTCAGGCGTTTCTCGCCTGATGACCGGGATGTTCCGGCTGTGCACCCGGAGCATGCGCGAGCCGACCCCGAGGCATGCCGCTTCAGCGGAGTCCGGCAACTCCCGGTGAGCTCCAGAAGAGCCCATCCCCCTTTCGGGACCCCATTCCGGCACCTCCGGGATGGGGGGCGGCTGCTGCTGTGCAGCCTTTGGAGCGCGGTACTGGAACCGGAGCCTCCGACCGGCAGCCGGAGGCGGATCGCGGCCGGTTCTTCCGGCCGGGCGGCAGGCTAGGGAGGCGGTTGCTTCGAGCTCCTCGACCGGCGCGCGGGCTTGGCCTCCTTGTCGAGGATGAGCTTTTGCAGGTACGCGATCCCTTCCTCCTCCGGGAAGAAGGCGATCACGTGGGCGACGGTCA
Organism: Rhodanobacteraceae bacterium UBA703; assembly: GCA_002297645.1. Lineage (GTDB taxonomy): Bacteria > Pseudomonadota > Gammaproteobacteria > Xanthomonadales > Rhodanobacteraceae > Dokdonella_A. Next base: position 1,151 of record DBMH01000098.1, read on the forward strand.
ATCCGTAGCGATCGCGCAGCGCCATGAATTCCGCTTTGGCCTGAAGCAGGCGGGTCTGGGCCGCTTCTTCCTTCGGCACGGGCTTTTCCTTGCTCCGCGTGTCGTTCTTGCGATCCAGTGCGGCGAGTTCTTCCTGGAACTGGCGAAAGTCGTAGGTCGTTTGTTTCATGGCGCGACAGGGGTGAGGACGTCCAATTTTCGCACGCTCCCGCGCGTCTCTGCCCGCTCGCCTCTTGTCGCTCCAGCAATGCCGCGCGCCCGTCCTGCGGCAGGGCCCGTCAGCTGCCAACAGGCTCGATGGGCAGCGACCTGTTTCCGCTCCTCGTCGGACGTTCTCGCACTCGGCGGCACTCGCCGCGTACCGTCTCGGAAGGGCCACGTCTCGGTGGTATGAGCGGCACGGGAGTACGACTGGAGATCGACGCGTGGTCCATCCTGGCGGCTCACTAGGCCGATTCGGGACGCATGGGCTCCAATCCCATCGTCCGGTCCCGCTTGGAATCCGAATCCCGTACTGCGACGGCGAACCATGAACGAAGACCCTGTCGCCGGCCTGCGCGGTGCGCTGTCATGCGAGGCGCCGTGGCTGGCTTAAACCCTCGTGCCGGGTGGTGCATCGGATCGGAGCGATTGGATAGGGGGCGATCGATGGTCCCCGGACTTCACGTCATCGGCGAGTTCGCCAAGGGACATTGCATGCTGTCTGGAAAAAAACGCATCGCCACGGCCGTCGTCGCACTCGTGCTGGCCTTGCCGTGCCTTGCGCACGCTGCCAACGCACTGGAGGACGCCAACACGAAGGCGCGGCAGTTCATCCACGAGACCATGAGCCAGCAGCGGATACCCGGTCTGCAGGTCGCCGTGATCCGGAACGGCCGGGTCGTGCTGTCCGAGAATCTCGGTTTCGCCAACGTCGAGAATCGCGTGCCGGTGACCGGAAAGACCCTGTTCCCGATCAACTCCGCGACCAAATCGTTCACCGGAGTCGCCGTGATGCAGTTGGTCGAGGCCGGGCGAATGGACCTCGACGCGCCGATTTCGCGCTACCTGGACGATGTGCCCGCTGCCTGGCGCGGAATCCGCATTCGCCAGCTTCTCGGCCACACGTCGGGGCTTCCCGACATCGTCGACCCGCACGGCCTGATCGGCGGAGGTACCGAGCGCGAGGCCTGGAAGGCCGTCAGGGAGCGGCCGCTGGAAGCGCCGGCCGGCGAGAGGTTCGCCTACAACCAGACCAATTACGGCCTGCTGGCCCAGGTCATCGCCACGCTGACGAAAAAGCCCTATGAGCAGTTCCTGGCGGACCGGCAGTTCGCGGTAGCGGGCATGCCGGTGACCACGTTCGGCGACAGCTACGACCTCGTGCCCAATGCGGCGACGATCTACAGCTATTCACCACGTGGGACGACGGCGAAAGACGACAGCGACCGTCTGTCGCATTGGGTCTACGACATTCCGTACGGCCTGTGGGCGGGAGGAGGAATCCAGACCACGGCCGAGGAGTTGTCGCGCTGGATCATCGCGCTGTCGAACGGGCGGCTGATTGATGCGTCCCAGGTCCGGCGCATGTGGACACCCGAAAAACTGAACAGTGGTGCCGACGGCGACTGGGCCGCCGGCTGGCCGGTGTTGCAGGCGACTCCGCCTCGACAGGTCGCCGGCATCGGCGGCGCACGGGCCGCCTTCGTCGTCTACCCCGACGAGGGATTGGCGGTGATCGTGCTGACCAATCTTGCCGGCGCGAATCCGCAGCGATTCATTCCGAAGGTCGCCGCGTTCTACCGGTCGCTGCCGGACGCTTCTTCGTATTGATTCGCCTGCCCCGCGACCGATGGTCATGCGGGTTTCCGCCGGCTTCAGCGGTGCGACGCCCCACTTCCTCTTCCGCCCCGGGTGTGTCCGAGGCGGGGCATGGTGCGCATACGGAACACTGCGCGAATGGAACGTCGTGTTCAGGGCTGCGTGCTCGTGAGGGCATCGACCGCGTCGCGTCAGGACGGCGTTTGCGACGGCCCCGGCGACACCGGCGCCGTCCGCCTCCGGGCTCCGCCGTCGCGGCGGCGCCCCGCGGTTCGCGTCGGGCCGGCAGTCCGGCTACGATAGGAAGGAGGCCGGCTTGCCGGCCTTTCTTCTTGAATGGTCCGCACGACTCCATGAAAACCCTACTCGTCACCGGCGGCGCCGGCTTCATCGGCGGCAACTTCGTGCTCGACACGCTGGCTGCGGGCGGCTGCCGCATCGTCAATCTCGATGCGCTGACCTATGCGGGCAACCTCGACACGCTGGCCGCCGTCGCCGCCCGCGACGACTACGCGTTCGTGCACGGCAGCATCGGCGACGCCGACCTGGTGCGCCGCGTGCTGGCCGAGCATCGGCCCGATGCCGTCGTCAACTTCGCCGCCGAGTCGCACGTCGACCGCTCGATCGACGGTCCGGCCGCGTTCGTGCAGACCAATGTCGTCGGCACGCTGACCCTGCTCGAGGCCGTACTGGCGCACTGGCGCGACCTGCCGACGGAGAAGCAGGCGGCGTTCCGCTTCCTGCACGTGTCGACCGACGAGGTCTACGGTTCGCTCGGTGCGGAAGGGCGCTTCACCGAGGAGTCCCCGTACCAGCCGAATTCGCCGTATTCGGCGTCGAAGGCCGCGTCCGACCATCTCGTGCGCGCGTTCCACCACACCTACGGCCTGCCGACGCTGACGAC
>DBMH01000098.1:3902-4324 GCA_002297645.1 Rhodanobacteraceae bacterium UBA703
CGTGCGCGACTGGCTCTACGTCGGCGACCACGTGACGGCGATCCGCCGCGTGCTCGATGCCGGCCGCGTCGGCGAGGTCTACAACGTCGGTGGAGACGCCGAGCGCGAGAACATCCGCGTCGTGAAGACGATCTGCGCGCTGCTCGACGAGCGTCGCCCGCTCGCCGACGGCCGCAGGCGCGAGTCGCTGATCGCGTACGTCAAGGACCGCCCCGGTCACGATCGCCGCTACGCGATCGANNAGCTCGAGCGCGAACTCGGCTGGACGCAGAGCGAATCCTTCGAGAGCGGCATCGCGCGCACGGTGGACTGGTATCTGGCGCACCAGGACTGGGTCGGCCGCGTGCTCGACGGTAGCTACCGCATGGAGCGGCTGGGCGCATAGCGCCAGCGGATTTTCCTCTCCCGCTTGCGGGAGAGGG
>DBMH01000098.1:4385-120034 GCA_002297645.1 Rhodanobacteraceae bacterium UBA703
GCCGGCGGCGCCGGCACGCGGCTCCACCCGGCGACGCTGTCGGTCTCGAAGCAGCTGCTCCCGGTGTACGACAAGCCGATGATCTACTACCCGCTGTCCACGCTGATGCTGGCCGGCGTGCGCGAAGTGCTGGTCATCAACACGCCGCACGAGCAGGCGCTGTTCCAGCGGCTGCTCGGCGACGGTTCGCAGTGGGGCATGTCGATCCGCTACGCCGTGCAGCCGTCTCCGGACGGGCTGGCGCAGGCCTTCCTGATCGGACGCGACTTCGTCGACGGCAAGCCGAGCTGCCTGATCCTCGGCGACAACATCTTCCACGGCCACGGCCTGACCGAGGCGCTGAAGAGCGCTTCCGCGCGCACGCACGGCGCGACCGTGTTCGGCTACTGGGTGCGCGACCCGGAGCGCTACGGCGTGGCCGAGTTCGACGCGGAGGGCCGGGTCGTCGGCCTCGAGGAAAAACCGGAGCAGCCACGTTCGAGCTGGGCGGTAACGGGGCTGTACTTCTACGACGGGCGCGTCTGCGATTTCGCCTCGACGCTGCAGCCGTCGCCGCGCGGCGAGCTGGAGATCACCGACCTCAACCGCCGCTATCTCGACGACGGTTCGCTGATGCTCGAGAAGCTCGGACGCGGCTATGCCTGGCTCGACACCGGCACGCACGAATCGCTGACGGAAGCCTCGAATTTCATCGAGACGATCGAGAACCGGCAGGGCCTGAAGGTCTGCTGCCCGGAGGAGATCGCGTTCGAGCGCGGATGGATCGACGCCGAGCAGGTCCTGCGCCTCGCGCAGCCGCTGGCGAAGAACGGCTACGGCCAGTACCTCATGCGCAGGATCAAACAGGGCAGGACCTCGTGAAGATCATCGAAACCGACCTCCCCGGCGTCGTCGTGGTCGAGCCGACCGTGTTCGGCGACGCGCGCGGGTACTTCTACGAGAGCTTCAACGCGCGCAAGTTCGCCGAGGCCGGGCTGGACCTGCGCTTCGTGCAGTCGAACGTCTCGCGCTCGGCGCACGGCGTGCTGCGCGGCCTGCACTACCAGTGGCCGAATCCGCAGGGCAAGTTCGTCAGCGTGCTCGAGGGCGAGGTCTACGACGTCGCGGTCGACATCCGCGTCGGCTCGCCGACGTTCGGCCGCTGGGCCGCGGCGATCCTTTCCGCAGACAACAAGCGCCATTTCTGGATACCGGAAGGCTTCGCGCACGGGTTCGCCGTGCTGAGCGAGCATGCCACGTTCGCCTACCAGTGCACCGCGCTGTACGACGCGGCGGCCGACGCCGGCGTGCGATGGAACGATGCGGCCATCGCGGTCGACTGGCCGATCGCGCAGCCCGCGCTGTCGGACAAGGACGCGAAGGCGCCGTTCCTGGCGGATATCCCGCGCGAGCGGTTGCCGGTGTACGCCGGGACGCGATAGTGGCATGCCTCCGCAGGCGGCGTCCATGAGCGACGCGCACAGCCGGTTCGAGGCGGACGGCTACATCGTGCTCGCCCCGGTCGTTGCGGGGCCGGTCTGCGACGCGCTGCTGCGCGCGTCGCAAGCGAGCCTGCGAGAGCGCCGCGCCGGATCGCGGCGGCTGCTCGAGGTGCCCGAGGTTTCCGATCTCGCGCGCCGCCTCCGCGACGAGCCCTCGCTCGATGGCCTGCTGCCGTCGTCGGCGATCGCCGTGCAGTGCACCCTGTTCTCGAAGCAGGCGGGCACGAACTGGTCCGTCGCGCCGCACCAGGACCTGAGCATCCCCGTCGCGTCGCGCGTTGATGCGGAAGGCTGGACGGGATGGTCGCGAAAGCAGGGAGCCTGGTTCGCGCAGCCCCCCGTGGACGTGCTGGACGCCATGATAGCGGTGCGGCTCCAGCTCGATCCCGCGGACGTCGGCGGCGGTCCCTTGCGCGTCGTGCCCGGTTCCCACAGGAGCGGGCGTCTCGACCCGGCCGCGTTCGCGCGGATGGAGTCCGAACGGATGCGGCCCTGCCTGGTCGAACGCGGCGGTGCGCTCGTGATGAAACCCTTGCTGGTGCATGCTTCGGGCAGGGCGACGGCCGCCACGGCGCGGCGCGTCCTGCATTTCCTCTACGGTCCCGCGCAACTGCCCGACGGCGTGCGCTGGGCGAACGCCCTCCATTGAACGATGAAACGGATACTGATCCTCGGAGCCAATGGCCAGGTCGGCCGCGAACTGCTCGATGCATCCAGGCCGCTCGGCGAGATCGTCGCGGCGACGCGCGACGGTGCGCTGGCGGACGGCACGCCCTGTTTGCGCGTCGACCTCGCCGACGCCGGTTCGCTGCGTGCTGCCCTGGAACACGCGCAGGCTGACGTGGTCGTCAATGCGGCCGCCTACACCGCAGTCGACCGCGCCGAGGACGAGCCGGAACTGGCCGATCGCGTCAACCATCGAGCGGTCGGCGAGATCGGCGATTGGGCGAAATCGCACGGTGCGCTGGTCGTGCACTATTCGACCGACTACGTGTTCGATGGGAGCGGGTTCGACGGGAGCGGGTTCGACGGGGCCGGTACGCGCCCGTACCGCGAGGACGACGCGACCGCACCGCTCGGTGTCTACGGACACACGAAGCTCGCCGGCGAACACGCGCTCGCGGCCAGTGGCGCGGCTCACCTTGTCTTCCGCACGGCCTGGGTCTATGCGTCGCATGGACACAATTTCCTGCGCACGATGCTGCGGCTCGGCGCCGAACGCGAGGAACTGCGCGTCGTCACCGACCAGGTCGGCGCGCCGACGCCGGCCCGCTGGATCGCGCGCACGACGGCGGCCGCGATCGCGCGGCGCGCGGCGATGGAGGCGAAACCGGGCGGCGTATTCCATCTCGTCGCCGCGGGGCGATGCAGCTGGTTCGAGTTCGCCGAGGCGATCCTTCGCGGCGCGGCCGAACGCGGGCTGATCGTGCGCGTGCCGCGTATCGTGCCCATCGCGACGTCGGACTACCCCACGCGTGCGCGACGCCCGGCGTACTCGGTGCTGGACTGCGCGAGGCTCGAAAACGCATTCGGGCTAGAATTGGCGGATTGGCGCCTTGGCCTGGACGAGGTTCTCGGCGAGATCGCCGCGGGGTCCGGCTAGGGCTCCTGCTCCGCTTTCCCTGGTCCCGCTCGCGGGAGAAGGGCCGGACGAGGGGGATCGGAGGGAGGCGCTTCCTTCCGAAAACCCTCACCCGCGCCGGCGGCGCGACCTCTTCCGCGAGCGGGAGAGGCGACCGAAGGCCTTGGATGACCATGAAGCTTTGCCTTCTTCCGCTCGCGGCAGAAGGTGGCCCGAAGGGCCGGATGAGGGAATCGAAGCGAGGCGCCTCACTCCGATCGCCCTCACCCGTGCTTGCGGCGCGACCTCTTCCGCAAGCGGGAGAGGAAAAGCCATGCGGCGCGCATCCGGCGAAAATGCCCTGGCGACAGGGAACGGAGAGTTGAGCATGTTGGTACCCGTAATCCTTTCCGGCGGCGCAGGCACGCGGCTGTGGCCGGTGTCGCGCAGCGCCTATCCGAAGCCGTTCATGCGCATGGGCGACGGCGAGTCGCTGCTGCGCAAGACGCTCGACCGCGCGCTGCTTTGCGCCGACGGTGCGCCGGTGCTGACGGTGACCGGCCGCGACTACTACTTCCTGACACGCGACGAGTACGCACAGCACGCGCAGGCCGATCTCGACCGCCTGCCGTTCCTGCTGGAGCCGGCCGGCCGCAACACGGCGCCGGCGGTGGTGCTGGCCGCGCTGCACGCGTGCGAGCACGTCGGTGCCGATGCGACGCTGCTGGTCCTGCCGGCCGACCACCTGATCCGCGACCTCGACGCCTTCGTCGCCGACGCGCGCCGGGCCGCGGCGCTGGCGCAGGACGGCTGGCTGGTCACCTTCGGCATCCGCCCGACGCATCCGGAAACCGGTTTCGGCTACGTCCGCATGGGCGAGGCGGTCCCCGGCCGCGAAGGGCGCGAGGTCGGCGCCTTCGTCGAGAAGCCGAGCCGCGAAGTCGCCGAGAGCTACGTCGCCTCGGGCGACTACGTGTGGAACTCGGGCATGTTCTGCTTCCGCGCGGACGCCTTGCTCGACGTCGCGGCAAAGGTCTGTCCGGACGTGTATGCCGCGGCTCAGGCCTGCCATGCGCACGCGACCAGCCACGAGAGCCCGGTCGAATTCGCGCGCGACGCGTTCCTCGCGCAGCCGGACATCTCGATCGACTACGCGATCATGGAGCGCGCGCCCAAGGTCGCCGTCGTGCCCGCCACGTTCGACTGGAGCGACATCGGCTCCTGGAAGGCGATGAGCGATCTCGAAACCGAGGCCGACGGCGACGGCAACCGCGTGCGCGGCCAGGCCATCGTCGTGGAGAGCGAGAACTGCTACATCCAGTCCGACACGCGCATGGTCGCCGCGGTCGGCGTGCAGGATCTCGTCATCGTCGACACCGGCGACGCGGTGCTCGTCTCGCACCGCGAGCGCGCGCAGCAGGTCAAGCTCGTCGTCGAGCGGCTGCGCGCGGTCAACCATGCCGCCGCCAGCGTGCACCAGACCGTGCATCGTCCGTGGGGCAGCTACACCGTGCTCGAGGACGCCGACGACTGCAAGGTCAAGCGCCTGACCGTGAAACCGGGCCATGTGCTGTCGCTGCAGCTGCACCACCGCCGCAGCGAGCACTGGACCGTCGTCGAAGGCACCGCGAAGGTGCGCGTCGGCGAGCGCGAGTTCCTGCTCAACCGCAACGAGTCGACCTACATCCCGATGAACACCGTGCACCGGCTCGAGAATCCGACCGGGACCGACATCCACCTGATCGAGGTGCAGTGCGGCGACTACTTCGGCGAGGACGACATCGTGCGGCTCGAGGATCGCTACGGGCGCGCCAAGATCACCTGACAGCCCGCGCCAGCAGGCTGTCGTTCAACCAGGAAGGGAGAGGGAGGGGGAAACGATGAAGTGGATTTCGGTTGCGGTACTGGCGTTCGCGCCGATGCTCGCGGTAGCTGCGGACACGGCACAGGCGCCCGCCTCGGCGCCGGCCGTGGCGTCGACGGCGGTGCCGATCGAGGATTTCGCGCGCATGCCGCAGTTGTCGGCCATGGCGATCGCGCCGGGCGGCAAGTACCTCGCGGTCAAGATGCCGATCGACGACACCGTCATCGTCGTCGTCATCGACCGCGCCAGCGGCAAGCACAGTGCCAGCATCCGCGCTTCGGGCAACAACGTCGTCGACCAGTTCTGGTGGGTCAACGACACGCGCATCGTCGCCTCGGTCGCCGAGCAGCTCGGCGGCGTCGACAAGCCGCGCCCGAACGGGGAGCTGTACGCGATCAACGCCGACGGCAGCGGCTCGACGCAATTGTTCGGCTATCGCGGCGCGCAGCAGGTCGGCTCGCGCATCCAGCGCGGTGCCGAGAAGCGCTACGCCAGCGCCTTCGTGATCGACACGATACCGGGCGACGACAAGAACATCCTGGTGCAGACGTTCGACTGGCAGAACAGCGAGAACGCGCCGCCGGCGGTCGAGCTGCTGGACGTGTACACCGGCAAGACGCGCCGCATCGGCGTCGGGCCGAAGGCCAACGCGTCGTTCGTGGCCGACCATCGCGGCAAGGTGCGCGTGGCATTGGCACCGGACGAGGACCTCAACAACGTGCTGTACGTGCGCGCCGGCGATGAAGGCGAATGGCGCGTCTTCAACGATCCGAAATCGAGCAAGGTGACCATGACGCCGCGCCTGTTCGCGCGCGACAACCGTCATCTCTACCTGGACGCGTCGCGCCCGGGCAAGCCGGATGCGCTGTACCGGATCGACCTCGACGGCGATTCGAAGGAGCTCCTGTACGAAGGCGGCGCCGATCCCGGCGAACTGCTGCTGACGCCGGACCGCCAGGACGCCTACGGCGTGGTGACCTACGACGGCAAGACCGCGTTCCACGTCTTCGACGCGGCCTCGCCGCACGCGCGTCTCGCACTGGCGACGCAGAAAGCGTTCCCCGGACAGGTCGCGCTGTTCGGCAGCTTCGCCAACGACGGCAAGTTCGGCCTCGTGCACGTCTTCAGCGACCGCAACCCGGGCGACTACTACCTGTTCGACACCGAGAAGAAGAACGCCGAGTACATCGGCAGCGCGCGCAAGTGGATCGAGCCCGAGCAGATGGCCGAGATGCAGCCGATCCGCTTCAAGGCACGCGACGGCGTCGAGCTCAACGGCTACCTGACCCTGCCGCGCGGCGGTGGCAAGAACCTGCCGCTGGTCGTGCACCCGCACGGCGGACCGCACGGCATCCGCGACGCGTGGGGCTTCGATCCGGACGTGCAGCTCCTCGCGAACCGCGGCTATGCGGTCCTGCAGCTGAACTTCCGCGGCTCGGGCGGCTACGGCGCGGACTTCCTGCGCGCGGGCTACCGGCAATGGGGCCTGGCGATGCAGGACGACCTCACCGATGCGACGAACTGGGCCGTGCAGCAAGGGCACGCCGATCCGAAGCGCCTGTGCGTCTACGGTGCCAGTTACGGCGGTTATGCGGCGCTCGAAGGCGTCGTGCGCGAACCCGACCTGTATCGCTGCGCGATCGGCTACGTCGGCGTCTACGACCTCGGCCTGATGTATCGCGACGGCGACATTCCGAACAGCCTGTACGGCAAGCGCTATCTGCAGATGGTCCTCGGTACCGATCCGGCGGACATGCGCCGTCGTTCGCCGGCGGCGAACGTCGACAAGATCAAGGCATCGGTGATGCTGGTCGCGGGCGGGCGTGACGAACGCGTGCCGGTCTCGCAGGCCGACGCGCTGCGCAAGGCGCTCGACGGACGCAAGCATCCGTACGAGTGGCTGCTCAAGGACAAGGAAGGACACGGTTTCTTCCGTCCGGAGAACAACGTCGAGCGCTACACGAAGATGCTCGGGTTCCTCGGTTCGAGCCTCGCGCCCGAAGCGGCGCACTGAGCCGGTGTCCGGGCGCCTCGCGACGGGGCGCCCGGGCCGTCAGGCGGGCGGATCGAATCCGTTCGCGAAGATCACGTCGGAATATTCGAACGCGCCGATGTCCGCCGCCATGCCGGCCACGCGCGTGTATCCGGGGCCGCGCTGGTCGTATTCGAGGCTGTTGCGCAGGCCCGCGTCGATGGCGCAGGGGCCGGGCCGCAACGGCACGGTGGGCGTCGGCCCGCCGTTGTCGGACAGCGTTCCCAGCGCCGGGAGGCAGGCGAGGGTGCCCCCGGGCAACGTGACGCCGGAGGCCGCGGCGCGGACGAGGTTGCGGCTGCCGGAAACACTGATCGCCGCGGACGCGGCGATGTTCTGCTCGTACTTGCCGAGCACGTTGCCGGAAACCAGCGTGCTCGAGAGCGTGAGGCTGAGAGGCGCGTCGGCGAATATTCCGCCGCCGTTGGCCGTGCCGTAGGCGCGGTTCGATTCGATTGTGCTATTGCCGATCACCGCGCTCAGCCCCGAGCCGAGCAGGATGCCGCCGCCGTTGCCTCGCGAATCGTTTCCCGAGACGGTGCTGTTGCGCATCTCGAAGCCGGTCGGCCGGTCGCTGATGCTCATGAACGCAATGCCGCCGCCACCGCCGGCGTGGCTGGAGTCGCCGGCGGAGTTGCCCGCGATCGTGCTGTCGCGGATGGCGATGTCGTACTTCGCCGCGATGCCGCCGCCGTTGCCTTGCGCCTGGTTGCCGCTGACGGTGCTCTGCAGCAGGGTCAGCGATTTCGTCGAGTAGATGCCGCCGCCGTTCTTCTGCGATCGGTTTCCGGACACCACGCTGTCGATCAGTGTCACGGATGCAGTGGCGAGGATCGCACCGCCGCCGCCGATGCCGGCAAGCGCGGGCATGGCACCGCCGGACAGCGTGACGTGCCGGAACGTGGTCGCCGCCGAGGGCCGGAACAGTCCGAACTCGGCCGCCGAGGCGTCGCGAACGATCCTCGTCCGCTGCGCCAGCGTTCCCTTGATCTCGACGGCGCGCGCGATGCCCAGGTAGCCCTGCGTCAGGGTGATGGTCGCGAACGGAATCGCGATGACGTCGTTGCTGCCGGAGCCGGCCACGCAGTTCGTGTCGGCCGGCACGGCCTGTTCGTTGTTGGCCCAGATCGCCTCGCGCAGCGAGCAGCGTCCGGAAACGTGCGTGTCGCCGTCCTGGTTGACGATGATGGTCGCGGCGCCCGCGCAGTCTCCAAGCGCAAGCGCGATGGCCGCGACCAGTGGTCCGGCACAAGAGGTCCGGCGGATCATCGATGCTCCTCCCCGAGCACAAGCGACCATGCTAGCGCCTCCGTCGCAGGGTTGCATCCGCGTCCGCACCCCGCTGGCGGATATCGGAGGCCTCAACGCATGGTGTTGGGTGGAAGATGCATCCAGCGCTTGATCCACGGCGTCAACGCCAGCGTCACGAGCCCGCAGGCGATGCCGATCTGCGCGGAGAAGACGAAGAGCTGGTCGTACTTGGCGAGCGCCTCGGCGACGTTCAGCACCTCGCCTTCGGGAATCTCGATCGCCGAGAGCTTGCCGAGCTCGGCGGCGAGCACTTCCGAATAGGACGTGCCGAGGAACCAGCCGCCCATCATCAGGCCGACGACGCTCGGTACCGACAGTTCGGTCACCGCCGAAAGCCCGATCGGCGACAGCAGCATCTCGCCGACCTCCAGCACGAAATAGGCGAGGACGAACCACCAGATGCCGGTGAGGCCGTTCGCCTCGGGGTGGCGCGCGCTCCACACCAGCACGAGGAACGACACGCCGGCGAGGATCAGTCCGTACGCCGATTTGGCCGGCTTGCTCGGGTTCCAGCCGCGCGCGTCGAGCCGCGGCCACAGCCACGCGAAGACCGGCGCCAGCACGAGGATGAACACGGCGCCCAGCGAGGTCAGCTCGCTCGCGTTCCACTCGACGCCGAGCGCGCGATGGTTCATCGCGCGGTCCGAGAACAGCACCCACGAGCCGTAGGTCTGCTCGTACAGCGTGAAGAAGATCAGGCACAGCGCGATGAAGACGAGTACCGCGCCCATCTGCTGCCGCTGCACCTTCGTGCAGCGCGCGAACATGAACCAGAGGATGCCGCCGAGCAGGCAGGCCGACACGAAATGCATCGCGAGCAGGACCGGGCTCGGCTCGAACCAGCCGGGCACGATCTCGAGGAACAGCGAATGCGCCTGGATCAGCATCCAGATCACGGCGAGGCCGGCGAGCGAGACGAGGTAGATCAGGTGCTCGCGCGTCAGGACGCCGAACACGCGCTGGCGCAGCGCGGCGGGATCGGGCGGCTCGGCGTGGCCGTGCAGGTGCTTCTGCCCGTAGAGGAAGTTCGCCAGTCCCGCGAGCATGCCGATGCCGGCGGCGCCGAAGCCCCATCCCCAGCCGTAGGTCTCGCCGAGCCAGCCGCAGAGCACGCCGGAAATCGTCGCGCCGATGTTGATGCCGGCGTAGAACAGGCTGAAGCCGGAATCGCGGCGCGGATCGTTCTCGCCGTAGAGCTTGCCGACGATCGTCGAGATGTTCGGCTTGAGGAAGCCGACACCGAGGATGATCAGCGCGAGCGAGAAATAGAACACCTGCAGGGCACCTTCGTCGCGCGTGACGAGGCCGTTCGCGCTCGTGGCCGGATGGCCCTCGATCGCCATGCCGAGATGCCCGAGCACGAGCAGCAGGCCGCCGAACACGACCGCCTTGCGCATGCCGAGCCAGCGGTCCGCGACGAGGCCGCCGATCACCGGCATCGCGTAGACGAGGCCGCCGTAGGCGCCGATCAGGTTGTAGCCGTTGTCGTCGGTGAACAGGTGGTACTTGGTCAGGTAGAGCAGCAGCAGCGCCTTCATGCCGTAGAAGGAGAAGCGCTCCCACATCTCGGTGAAGAAACAGACGTAGAGGCCTTTCGGATGGCCGAACAGTTCGTCGGAGGCGGGCAAAGACGCGGTAGCGGTCATGCAATGGGTCATCGTGCGCGGAAGGCGCGATCGGTGGCGCAGTGTAGCGGCAGTCGGATGACGGCTCGCGCGTGCGGGAGGCGCAGGATCGACGCGGCTCAGTCGAAGCCGTCGAGATGAATCTCGTCGGCCGAGAATTCCGCGACGCGGCAGCTCGCGCGACCGGGTTTTCCGCAATCGCGCAGCAGCGCGAGCGAGGTGCGCAGTGCGGCGACGTCGCCGCCGGACCTGCTTTCGATCTGGTACGGATCGGCCGTGATGTCGTAGTGCTCGATGCCCCGAGGCTGGCGGTCGAGGCGCCAATCGACCCAGAGCCGTCGCGGGCCACCTTGGGCGGCGGCTTCGGCATCGGTGGTGCGCACGGCCAGATAGTCGGCATAGGCGACCGGCGCTCCGGCGAAGTCGCGATGGTGTTCGACGAGGAAACGGCGGCGCCAGCCCGGCACGGAGTCGGTGCCGAACAGCGGCAGCAGGCTGCGCCCGTCCATCGGCAGGCCTGGCGTCGCGCCGGCCAGTTCGGACAGCGTCGGCGCGAGGTCGTTGTTGAGCGCGGGCGCGTGGCGCACGAGGTTCGCCGGCATGCCGGGGCCGCGCAGGAGCAGCGGCACGCGGATCGATTCCTCGTAGGCGAGCACCTTGCCGACGGTGCGATGCTCGCCGTACAGCCAGCCGTTGTCGGAGGTGAACACGAAGACGGTGTCGTTCCACGTGCCGCGTGCGACCAGGCGCTGGCGCAGCGCGCCGATGAGGTCGTCGAGTGCACGCAGCGCCTCGATGCGATGGCGGTACTGGCGGTCCAGCGCATCCATGTTCGCGGTCGTCAGCGGCGGATAGGTTGCGGCGAACCAGGACGGCTTGTCGCCGACATCGGTTTCGTCGTACGAGGGCTTGAAGCGATCCAGCCGGATCGACGGCGGCAGCGTGTCGGCGTAGCGCGGCGGCGGACGCACGTCCCATTCGAATCCGCTCGCGGCCGGCAGGCACAACTCGTAGTGCGGCGCGAGTGGCGCCAGGTAGAGGAAGAACGGCTGGCCGGACGTGGCGGCCTGGTCGACGAAGGCGAGCGCGCGCTGCGCGATCACGTCGGTCTGGTAGTCGCCGGTGGCGCCGTGATATGTGACCAGCGTGCCATTGACGTTGATCGAGTAGTTGTACATGCAATACGCGCCGGCGTAGCCGATGCCGGCCGAACCGTTGAGTTCGCCGTAGTCGGGCATGCCCTGCCAGTCGTTCCAGCCCGGCGGCACGTAGCGCATCCGGTCGCAGGCGGGGCAGTTGCGCGGCGGCACGTAGCCGTAGCCGTTGAGGAACTTGCCGATCAGCCCGGTGCGGTAGCCGGCGCGCTGCAGCCACACGCCGAGATGCTCGCGATCGTCGAAAGCGGCGAACGACCCTTCCGGCACGCTGGCGTTGTAGGTGATGTTGAGCACGCCATGGTTGTGCGGGTATTGCCCGGTCAGGAAGGTCGCGCGTGAAGGGCAGCACAGCGGATCGGACACGAAGGATTCGTCGAAGCGCAATCCGCCCGCGCGCAGCGAGGCATCGAGGTTAGGCATCAGGCCGAGATCGCGCGCGTCCCACAGCGTCGCCTCGTCGAGGTCGTCGGCCATCAGCACGATGATGTCCGGCCGGCCCGCGGCGGCGGCAACGCGCGCGGCCAGCAGCATGACGAGGGCGATGACGCGGCAGGCGCCGCGTCGTGCGGGCAAGGGACCGGGGAAGGCGAACATGGCGTGCCGACCTGCGGGAAATCCAGCCCTAGCGTAACCCGGACCGCGCGCCTTTCGCCGCCGTCGGCCAGCGCTTACCATCGTCCGTCCACCGTTGCCCCTGGGAGAAGCCGATGAAGTCAGCCCTTGCCGTGGCGCTGGTCGCCGTTTTGCCGGCCGCCGCGATCGCCGAGCCGCATCCGTTCAACGTGAACGACCTCGTCATGATGGATCGTGTCAGCGATCCGTCGCTGTCGCCGGACGGACGCCAGATCGCGTTCTCCGTGCGCGAGACCGACTACGACGCCAACAAGGGCCGCAACAGCATCTGGCTCGCACCGGCGGGCGGCGGCGCGCCGAAGCGCCTGACCGATGCGAACCTCGGCGCCGCCGGCGCACGCTGGTCGGCCGACGGCTCCAGCCTGTACTTCCTCGCCCCGAAGGACGGCGTCGGCCAGGTGTGGCAGATCGACGCCAAGGGCGGTGCGCCGCGGCAGATCACGTGGATGCCGCTCGACGTCAACAACTTCCGGCTGTCGCCCGACGGCAAGCGCCTGCTGGTGTCGATGGACGTGTTCACCGACTGCGAGACGCTCGCCTGCACGACGCAGCGCCTCGATGCGCGCAAGGCCGACAAGGCCACCGGCACGGTCTACGACAAGATCTTCGTGCGCCACTGGGACACCTGGGCCGATGGTCGCCGTTCTCAGTTGTTCATCGCCGATCTCGGCGGCGACGGCCGCGCCCAGGGCGAGCCCCGCCTGCTGACCAAGGGCATCGACGGCGACGTGCCGTCCAAGCCGTTCGGCGACGAGAGCGAGTACGCGTTCTCGCCCGACGGCTCGATGGTCTACTACAACGTGCGCATCGCCGGCACGACCGAGCCGTGGTCGACGAACTTCGACATCTATGCGGTTCCCGCCGACGGCTCCGCCGGTTCGCTCAACCTGACCGCCGACAATCCGGCGTGGGACGGCTATCCGCTGCCGTCGCACGACGGCAAGACGCTGTACTGGCTCGCCATGACCCGTCCCGGCTTCGAGGCCGACCGGTTCGGCATCTGGGCGATGGACCTCGCGACCGGCGCCAAGCGCGAGATCGCGCCGAATTGGGACCGCTCGGCCTCGGCGCTGAAGCTTTCCGCCGACGGCAAGACGCTCTACACGACCAGCGACGACAAGGGCGAGCATCCGCTGTTCGCGGTCGACATCGCCAGCGGCAAGGTCTCGCGTGTCGTCGACGGCGGCAGCGTCGCCGGTTTCGACATCGGGCCGAAGGGCGTGGTCGCCGCGCGCAACGATCTCCGGCGCCCGACCGACCTGTACGCCGCGGACTTGCGCGGCAAGGGCCTGAAGCAGGTCACGCGCTTCAATGCCGAGCGCCTCAAGAACATCCGCTTCGGCGAGCCGACGTTCTTCACGTTCCAGGGCGCGAAAGGCGAGTCCGTGCAGGGCTACGTCGTCAAGCCCGTCGGCTACCGCGCCGGCAAGAAGTACCCGGTCGCCTTCATCATCCACGGCGGCCCGCAAGGCGCGATGACGAACGACTTCCACTACCGCTGGAACCCGCAGACCTACGCCGGGCAGGGCTTCGCCGTCGTCACGATCAACTTCCACGGCTCGACCGGCTACGGCCAGAAGTTCACCGATGCGATCTCGGGCGACTGGGGCGGCGCGCCGCTGGAGGACCTCAAGCTCGGCTGGGCCTCCGCGCTGGAGAACTTCCGCTTCCTCGACCGCGACCGCGCCTGCGCGCTCGGTGCTTCGTACGGCGGCTTCATGGCGTTCTGGATCGCCGGCGTGTGGAACGAGCCGTGGAAGTGCATCGTCGCCCACGACGGCGTGTTCGACGCGCGCATGATGAGCTACTCGACCGAGGAACTCTGGTTCGACGAGTGGGAACACAACGGCAAGACCCAGTACGAGGATCCGGCCGCCTACGAGAAGTTCAACCCGGTCAACCACGTCAAGGACTGGCGCGTCCCGCTGCTCGTCGTCCACGGCGACAAGGACTTCCGCATCCCGTCGGAGCAGGGCATCGCCGCGTTCACGGCCGCGCAACGCCGCGGCATTCCGAGCAAGTTCCTGCACTTCCCCGACGAGAACCACTGGGTGCTGAAGCCGCACAACAGCGTGCTGTGGCACGACACCGTCAACGACTGGCTGAAGCAGTGGACGGCGGTGGAGGAAACGGCGGTGGGCAGGAAGAAGTGATCGCCAGCGACGCGCGCCTCCTCGGGAGGCGCGCGTCGCGTGGGCGGCAGACGTCATGCCCGCCGAGGCGGGCATCCATTGCGAGCAGGGGGATGCGGTGCTCATGAACAAAGGATTCCGCGTGGGTCGTGCAGCAGCGCTCGCATTCGTCATGACAGCGGCCTTCCCGCGGCTCGCCGCAGCGGTCGACTTCGCGGTGACGGGCACCGCCACGATCAACGGCAACGCCGCCGTGCTGCCGGCCGGCGGCAAGTTCGCCAATTCGGGTTACGACCTGGTCACCGGCGCCATCGCGAATGGCAAGTTCACGTTTCCGCAGACGACGTCGACGAGTTCGTCCGGTGGCGTCACCTATGTGGTGAAGTACCAGCTGAGCCAGACCGACACGTCGAGCGGCCAGGTGGCCTCGGACGGCGTCGCCGCGCTCACGGACGCATCGCTCAAGCTGACGGTCGTGTCGGCCACCGCCAACGGTTTCCCGATTCCGATCGGTGCCTGCGCGTTCCAGCCGATCGTCGCCGGACTGTCGGGAACGGGAAGCGCTACCGGTCTGGATCTGGCTGATAGCCAGTTCGACATTCCGGAAGCGCCACCTGGCGATTGCGGTTCGTTTCGCGACCAGATCAACGCGGCGTTCGCCGGAAGCAGCAACAGCATCGAAATCCATCTGGATGGTGATTTCACGCCACCATCGGATATGGATCGCATTTTCGATGACGGATTCGAATGACGTCCGAGTCGAATCCCGGTAAAGCCCGCTTCATTATGTGAATAATGGTGAGTCGAGGTAGGGCGGGTCCGTCAGGAATGCAGTGACGGGCTTCTCACTTTCCATTCGATCGGTTAGCCTCCGAAGGCGACATGCACGGGATGCATGGCGGGGGGGCGCATTTTCGCCTAGGGGAGTCACATGGAGCACACACGGGGCGGCATGCGCGTATTCGCGCGCCGGCTGGGCGTCTTTTTTCTGCGGACCGTCGTTGCCGGGCTGGCGCTTTCGGGAGGAAACGTCCCGACGGCATGGGCGGAATCGGTCTGCGCCGAAGTAAAGATCCAGATCGACCAGAAGCTCACTCTGGAGCGCCAGGCATTCAAGGCGGTGCTGAAGATCCGCAATGGCCTGGAAGGCGTCGCTGTCGAGAACATTCGCGTCGACATCGCGTTCAAGAATTCATCGGGGGTGGCGGTGTCGGCCTCGTCGGATCCGAATGACGAGGACGCGAATTTCTTCGTTCTTGAAGAGCCGTCGGTGGGAATCACCGGCCGCGTCGACGGCCACGGCACGGTCGCGGCTTCGACAACGGGCGAGGCGCATTGGCTGATCATCCCGGGGAAGAATTCCGGAGGGGTGGCGCCGCAGGGAGAGATGTATCAGGTGGGTGCCAAGGTGACCTACCGGCTCGCGGGTGAAGAGAAGTCGGTCGACGTCATCCCGGAGACGATCACGGTCCGTCCGCTGCCGAAGTTGAAGCTCGACTATTTCCTTCCCGGCGATGTCTACGCGGACGATCCCGAGACACCGAACATCGAAGAGCCTGTCGTGCCGTTCACGCTGGGCGTGCGGGTCACCAACGTCGGTGCAGGGCCGGCGCCACAAGTGAAGATCGAGTCGGCGCAGCCGCGGATCGTGGAGAACGAACAGGGTCTTCTGATCGGCTTCCAGATCGACGGCAGCTACGTCGACAACCAGCCGTCCCAACCGTCCCTGCTGCTGGATTTCGGCACGATAGCGCCCGGCCAGACCCGCATGGGCCGCTGGATCATGACGACGACGCTGTCGGGAAAGTTCTACGACTTCTCTGCGGAATATACCCACGCGGACGAGCTGGGCGGCGCCATGACGTCATTGCTCGCCATGGGCGTGACGGGTCTCCTGACGCATGACGTGCTCGTGGACATTTCCTGCGCAGGAGGAGAGCAGCACTCCTGCCGCGACAAGGTGAGGGATTTCCTGGTGCAGACGGCGATCAATGCATCGGATGCCGACACCTATTGGGTCTACGAATCCGACGGTGGTATCACGGAAGCGGTGCAAATGTTCGCACCGAACCTTAACGGCTCGACACTGGCGTTCAATCCACCGTCGGGGCTGATGGTCTACGCGCGCGCGCCGATCCATTTCGACGGGCAGGGCAAGGCGGTCAGCGCGGTGCGTTCGGACGGGCGTGCCGTATCGTCGGCAAACGTATGGTTCTCCAAGCGTCGCAATGCGTCGGGTACGGGGTGGCTGTACTTCCTCAACCTGTTCGAAGCCAATCCGGCGGAATGCGGAAGCGAATGTCGATACACGCTGACCTATGACGGCGAGCCGGCCGAGGCGTCGATCGCGGGCCTCGTCTATGCGGATGCGAACGGGAACGGCGTCCAGGATGCGGGCGAAACGGGGCTGGCCGGCGTCAGGATCACGGCCAGCGGCATGGGCACGCCACGAGTGGTCACGAGTGCAAGCGACGGCACGTTCTCGTTCACGGATCTTCCCGCCGGCCTCTACACATTGACCGTGGGGGCGCTGGCGGGGCATGTCGACGGCACGCATGCCGCTGGCACTGCGGGTGGCACGATCGGAACTGCAAGTATCGGCAGCATCGATCTCGTGACGACGACGCACGCAACCGGTTATCAATTCGCGAAAGTGCCGCAGGCGACAGCACCGGAAGCGGATCTGGCGATCGAGGCGTTGACCACCACGCCATCGACGCCGCGGGCCGGCAAGGTGTTCACTGTGACGTTACGCACGGTGAACTCCGGACCCGCATCCGCGGAAGCCCGGGCGCAATTGGACCTGCCGTCGACGCTGGAGGTGGTCTCGGCCAACCCGTCGTCGGGAACCTTCGATGCGACGACCGGGGAATGGGCCATCGGCTCGCTGGCGGTAGCGGGTGCGGCGACGCTCGAAGTGCAGGTCCGCACCGCGAACGACGGTCAGCTGATGATCGGCGCGACCGTATCGTCGACGGATCCGGCTACGGTGGATCCGGATGTCGCCAACAACTCGGCCTCCCTGACGGTGACGGTACTGCGGCCGAGTGCAGTGGGTTTGCAGGTGCAAATGAAGCGGGAGACTCGGCTCCTGGTTTTAAGCCGCTGTATCCCCCCCTGGTCCGACCCGGAGGTGTGCGCGTCGGGGCGTGTCCACCAGCTGGAAGGCCTGCTCGACACGGTAGGCATCGAGCATGTCGTCACATCGGATGTCGACGTGTTCCGTAAGGAATTCCGCAGCGGAAGGTGGAATACCTACTGGCTCGACGCAGCGGAGCAGTTGCTTGGCGACGAACTGGTGCAGGAGATCGGGCTGGCTGTTTTGCGGGGGGACTCGGTGTTCCTGGACAGTGTCGTGGCGCCGCGCGAGACGATGCTGGAATGGATGGGAGTGTTTCCCGGAGCGCTCAGCCGGACGACGAATGAGACGGTTTCGTTCCTGCCGAACACATATCTCCAGGGGCCGAATCTGAGCACCCGTATCAGCCAGTTCTACTCCCTCACATCGGGCCACGTGCTCGCGACGTTCTCCAGTCAGTCGCCGGCCATTGTTCTGAACAACCACGGGAGCGGTAGCGTCCTGTTCTTTGCATTTGACCCGGTGTCGAACTTGATGGCCTTGGAGTCGCTTCTGCCGCAGATCGAAGCGATGCTGCGCCCATTGTTGCCCAGTCTGCTGACGGCCGATGCCTATGTGCCTGTATCGCTTCAGGTGGAAAATCTCGCCGATGCGGTTTCGATCGTTGAGACGGTGACGGCGCCTTCGGGATCACAGATCGTGAAAGTTGCCCCGACGCCGGCGACCTCGTCGGCCTCCGGGGCCAGCTGGAACACGCTGTTGGAAAGTTCGACCGCCTTCGAGACGGGAGTCGGAATCCGCCTGCCATTGGTAAATGGAAGTCATGTCCTGACCGCTCAGGTGGTGGAGGGGCAGGAGGGTGGGGCACTCGCGGATCAGTCCCTTTCACTCGCCGTCATGGGTACCGACGAGCTGGCCGCATCCGCCATGACACTCGTATCGGACATCGATCCGGCTTCAATCAGCCAGCGTGACCGGTTCATTCGCAACGTGGTGCTGGGGTACTTGCAGGATGCAATCAATGCGCGGATTGACGGCGATCTCAATTTGTCCATAACCAACGTGCTGTGGGCGGACGACTCCCTGAAGAGAATGACGATCGACACGGTGGCGCAACGAACGCGGTCGGCATGGCTGCTGCAGGCGCTTCATCGTGAATGGTACGCGACGCTGTCCGTGTGCATGCCGGCGGAGACAGCGGTATCGAGCGTGTCGGTAGTCAAGGATCGCGGGCTGTCTTTCATGCCCAAGAGCGAGGGGGTCGGTTTCTATGAGTCTCAGGATTATTCTGGATCATCGGCGTGGAGGCTGGGCGCTTACGGAATAAATTCCTATCAGGAAATGCAAGCGACGCTGCATCCACGCAAGACATATCAATGGTCACTGTCCTATTCCTCCGAAGGAATTGCTTCCTTGACGATTTTCGATGGCCCGATCACCGTCGGAACGGTCTCCTATTTCTCATTGAGCGGCGAAGAGGGCAATGGCAGTGTGGTGGGGAATGCGGTACGGCTGCAGGTGGCGGCGGGTACCGGGTTTATTTCATTCCCCCCTTCGGCAGTGCCGCTCATCGAGGTCAGTGCGACGGAAGTGAATGGAGTCCCGGTGCTGCATGCCATCAGCACGGCTGAAGGAGACGAGACGGAGCTCGTTTTCTATGGGGAGAATCTGGTGAATGGCCTCGATGTATCGGGAACGTTCCGCGCAGACACGCCAGTAGCTTTCGGAGACAGAAGCGAACTCCTCGTCACCTCCGGCACAGTCAGCTGCAAGGCGACGGAGCGCTGAGCGATGAGCCTGTTTCGCGGTTTCTGCATCCGCGCCGTGCTGGTCCTGATCGGCGCTATGAACGGTGCCTCCGCTGAAGAGAGGCCTGTTCTCCGTGAACAGGTGGGAGCCGCACGGCATCGAGTCGCCTGTCGTATCGGGGCGAAAGACTTGCTCGGTCAGCCGAGGAGCGGTGTGCTGGTTGACGTGCGCCGGGGCGAATCTCCGGTCTGGGTCCCGGGCACTCTTCAATTGGGAGTGTCCGAACTGGCGGACAGTCCCGCGATCCAGCCACAGAAGCGCGTCGTCTTGCTGGGGGACGGCAAGGATACGGCGTCGCTTCTGCGTCAATGCGCGGCACTGCGTTCGAAAGGACTGTCGCAGTTGCAGGTCCTGGATGGCGGCGTTCCCGCATGGCATCGCGCCGGCGGCACGGTGGTGGGCGACGTCGCGTCGCTGGAGCGGCCATTGCAACTGGCGCCGCACGAAGTGCATTCCTTCCTGCAGGACGGATCGGCGGCGGTGATCTTTGTCGGTGAATCGCCGACGTCTGCGTGGGCGAAGTCATCGAACCGCCTCGTCGAGGCGAGAGCCGCCGAAGCGCCAGCGGTCGTGTTGCGGCGTATCGCACGTGGCTCCGGTCCAGTCGTGATCGTATTGCCGGATGGAGGGGACCCGGCGCCGTGGCGCAATGCAGCGCGCGCATCGGCATTGGACGATCCCCTGTTCTTCATCGGGGAGGCGTCTCGTTACGACGCCTATCGGCACGAGCAGGCCAACATCGCCGCGCATGCGAACGCTCCGCCGTCGAGCCTGTGCGAGCAGTAGAAGGGGACAACGGAATGCTGTTACGGGGAAGGGGGCGGCCGATGCCGACATCGTGGGGAGATCGCCGCGGGAGCGGGCAGCAGCGAGTGCATGGGGGACGTCGACTCGGCTGGTGGGGAAGAGGGCTCCTGGTCGGGGCGTCCGTCCTCGCCGCAGCCAGTGCCATGGCGGCCGGCCCGACGCACGTATCGGGCGCTATCGCGACCGATACGACCTGGACGTTGTCCGAATCGCCCTACGTCCTTACGGGGGAGGTCACCGTCACGGGGCGGAAGGTGCTCACCATCGAGCCCGGCGTGCGCGTGCTCATGCAAACGGGGGCGAGTCTGGCGATCGTCGACGGCGGCTTGTCCGCGCAAGGCACGGCGGCGCAGCCGGTCGTCTTCACTTCGACGAAGGAAGACGGGGCGACTGCCGCACCCGGTGACTGGCAGACGCTGCGCTTCGAAGACGGCACGCTCGACGAGCGTTCCGTCCTTTCCCACGTCCAGATCCGCTACGGAAGCGGGCTGGTCATTCACTCGGCGGCACCGACGCTCGACGACGTCAGCATCGACCACCATGCCGCTCCGGCGATCTCCCTGGATCTGGGGTCCTCCCCGAAAGGAAAGGGGCTCAGTGCCACGGGCAATCTCCTCAACGGAATCCTCGTTCCAGCCGGCGTGATCACGCGCGACACGGCATGGCGCCTCAAGGGCATTCCGTACGTCGTTTCCGAAGGCACGATCGCGATCGGCCTGCCGCCATTCAGCTTCACCCCTTCCGCGCTGCAGCTCACCGTCGGCCAGGTCGGCCATCTGACCTTGAACCTTCCCAGCGTCGCACCGGCGGGAGGAGTGACGGTCGCCGTGCAGGGCACGTCGTCGAACGTCCAGTTCGGTTCATCCCTCGTCATCCCCGAAGGGGCTCATTCGGGCGATGTCGTGCTGACCGCCGTCGCGCAGGGCACGACGACGATCACAGCGACAGCCGATGACTTCGGCAGCGCGACCGCGAGCATCACCGTGGTGCCACGTCCCGCTCTGACTCTGTCTCCGGCAACCCTCACGATCGGGGCAGACCGAAAGGGAACGATGTCGGTACGGATGCCTGCGCCGGCGAGCGAGGCGGTTCTCGTCGGCCTCAGCGCCACACCAGGCAGCATCGTGCAGATACCGGCGAACGTCACGATCGAAAGAGGAGCTACGGCGACCAGTTTCGACGTGCAGGGAAGTGGCGTCGGAGTCGCGACGCTCCGCGCCGAGGCGGACGGGTTCACACAATCTTCCGCGTCGGTGACGGTGCGTCCGCTGATGTTGAGCGCGCCGGGTACTGCGTTCGTGGCGCCGGATCTGACCACCGATCTCATCGTCACCCTGAGCGATCCTGCGCCGGCGGAAGGGCTGACGCTCACCATCGACAAGGGCGGTGCGAATTTTCTCGACGTGCCGTCGAGCGTGCCGGTTGCGGCAGGTGAAACCTCGGTGCGCGTTCCGCTGGCCGGTATTCGCGACAACGCCACGGCGGCTACCTTGACGTTCGGGGCATCCGGTTACCAGTCCGCCAGCACGAAGGTGACGGTGCGCCGCATCGTCGCCTCGCTCGGTACGGGCGTCCAGCAGCGGACGATGGCCCAGGGAAGCAAGGTCACGTTGCCGGTGTCGTTGTCGGTGCCGGCGCCGGCGGGTGGTGTGACGCTGGAGTTGACGACGGCGACGGACGGCATCGTGGACGTCCAGCCGAACCAGGTATTCGTTCCGGAGGGACAGACCGCCGCCACGGCCAGCGCTTCCCTGGAGGCCGTGGCACGAGGGCAGTCGGCCGTCGTGCTGGCGGCGACGGCGGCAACGCCGGGCATCGACGGCTTGTACGGCGTCACCGTAACGGAGCAGCCGGCCCTTCGTTTCGCGTATGAGCAGATCGAACTGGGCCGATCGCTGTCTCATCCGGTCGACATCGTCTGCTCCGCAGGCGGCATCGCGTGCGACTTCGATCGACCGGTCACGATCGCGTTGACCAGCAGCGACCCGGGCAAGATCTCGATTCCTTCCACGGTCACCCTGGCACCGCATACGAATCGCATCGGCTTCAATCTCGTCGGGCTCGACGTGACGGCGGCGAGCG
The DNA here is from genome assembly GCA_002297645.1 of Rhodanobacteraceae bacterium UBA703. Taxonomy (GTDB): domain Bacteria; phylum Pseudomonadota; class Gammaproteobacteria; order Xanthomonadales; family Rhodanobacteraceae; genus Dokdonella_A. The sequence goes on from DBMH01000098.1 coordinate 25,959, forward strand.
TGAGCATTCATGCGCAAAGCCAGATGCCGGAAGTCGGTTCTTCGACAAAAGCCCTCGAGGTACGCGTTTCCCAGCCGAAGCTCTATTTCGACCGTCTGGGAGATTGGGAGGATCCGCAGGTGGCCGGACGAGCGCGCAAGCCCTTTCATGTGTGCTGGCATGCAGGCTACAGCTCGATCGACACGACGGTCCGGCTGCAGGTCGTCGACGCCACGTCGCCGAACCTCATCGACGGGATCTACGATTCGCCGACCGGTTCGTCCCCGCTTGCGCAGTTTCCGATCCCGGAAGGGGAGTCTTGTGCAGAGTTGTATGCGGGAGTGGCGAGCGAACCGGGGAGCTATCGCGTCCACGCGACCGTTGACGGCCTGGGACAATGGACCTCCGGGATTCAGGCGGTCGTCAAGCCGGTCCTCGAGTTCAGTAAATCTCTGACTTCACTGGGGGAGGGGTTGGCAGTAGATTTTCTGCATATTAGTTCGACCCTCGGATATGTCTGCACCGATTTTCCTTCCATTTCGATAGTCAGCAGTGACCCGGACAAACTCGAGGTCACATACATCTACCCGGACAGCTATTGCGATGCATGGTTTGGCCTGCGCGGCAAGGCCGTCACGGATGCTCCCGTCTCGATCATTGCCAGTGAGCCGAATGGTGATCCCGTCGCGATGTCGGTTTCGGTCGTTCCGAAGCGAGTGGCCTTCAGCGACCTCGATGGGGTGCGATCCCTTACGAGTGGCCGCGACGAGTTCGTGGTCGTCTGGGAGGGAGAGCATTCGCCGTGGTTGGAAGAAGACAAGACCATCGCCCTGTCGGTCGTGGACGAAACGCCGACGGGCGTGTTGCCGGTGCCGTCGCTCAGGGACCAGGACGACAACGGGCTTTCGAGTGTGACGCTTCGTGCGCATGGCGGATCCGGCTACGCCCGTATTGCCCCACCGAATCTGCATGGCAGTTATCGCCTTTCAGCCGAACTGGACGGGCAGCAGATCGGCTTGTCGGAGCGGCAGGTGGTTGGTCGCGGATTGGTCCGGTGGTATCCGGAAAGCTGGAGCACTGATGCAAATGGCGCGCTCATTGTCGGCAAGGGGCTACAGCAATGGGCGACGCTCAGGTTCTTCCGGGATGGGGGGCGCCGTTGGGATGAGTGGGGCCCACCGGATGGGAACCTCACGGTGCGGCTGGTCAGTCGGGCTCCCGACTGGGTCCAGGTTCCGGAGAGCGTGACATTCGAAGCGAATGGTACCGGCGAAGTCAGGGTGCCCATCGTCGGCATCGACCTCACGACCCTGCCCATCGCGATCGATGCCTATGTCGGGGACGACGCGGAGCCGTTCTCGCTGGACGTGCGCGTGCACGAGCCGCAGCTCCGGTTCGGCATGGATCCGGTTCGTGCGGTCAATGGAGCTCCGGCCCCGCTGAGCCTGTACTGGGTCGTGCCCTATCCGTGCGAACGGCCGGAGGATTCGGATGAGCCGGAGGAGCCGTGCACGACGGATGCCCAGGCTCCGGTACAGACGCAGTCGTTCCAGCTCGCGATCGTGGAGGCCGGAGCGCCGCCGATCGTCGGAGGCTTCCATGACGACGCCGGTCCAGTAGCGACCGTCGAGCAGCTTGCCGGAGATGAATATTCGCAGAGTGTGACGGTGGACAGTCCCAATGCCGCCGGCAGCTATCGGGTACGGGCCACGCTGGGGCCGGGCCAGGAATGGCTTTCGGAGCCGGTCACCGTCGACAAGCCGCAATTGACGATCGCGAACGACCTCCACGAAGCTCCGATGGATGAGGCCGTCGTCGGACGTGGACTCCGCCTCACGGCACGGTTGGGCGTGACGATCGCGGATCAACCGATGGTGTTCGCCAACGACGTCAGCGTGCAGGTGTCGTGCACCGATCCGTCCGTATGCACGACCGACGCCACGATCCTGATTCCGGCCAATGAATCCTCTGCCACGTTCGGGATCGTCGGATCGGGGATAGGGCGTACGGACATCCAGGCGAGCGCTCCCGGTCTGCACGCCGCCGTGCCCTTCGCAGCCAAGGTCGTGGCGCCGACGTTGGGGGCAAGCGGGCCGTCGATGCCGATCATTCGCGGGACGCAGCATGCCTTCGACGTCTTCGTGTACGTCGAGAATGCGGGCGACCAGACCCAGGTTGCCGCCAGCGATCTATCCGTGGACGTGGCGAGCGCCTTGCCGAGTGTCGCCGACGTGCAGCCCGCCACCGTGACCATTCCTGCCGGCAGCTCTCGATCGGGGACCGTCCAACTGGACGCCTTGCGCACCGGAAGGACCGCCATCAGCGTTCGCGGGGCGTACATGCGTCCCTACACCAGCGAGCCCATCACCGTGACCGGCAACTGAGGGGAGGCGAGACCATGACGATCCGCATTTTCTCCCTCGTGGCCGGCGCCGGGCTGCGCTTGTCGAAGCGTTTGCGCCGCTGCTCGCCGCGTCGACCGGAGACGTCTTCCGGCATCCGATTGCGCACTGTCATCGGCCGGATCGCCTTCGCGATCATGGTGTCGATGATCCACGGGCCGGCATTCGCGGCGGCCCAGTTGACGATCGACGACGGAGTCGTCGTCAAGTTCGGCAGCGATGCCGGCCTGCTCGTGCGCGACGGCTTGCAGACGGGGCGCCACGTGGTGCTGACCAGTGTGCAGGACGACAGCATCGGCGGGCGTGTCGAAGCGACGCCCGGTCTGCCGGTCCCGGGGGATTGGCGTGGCGTCACGGTGGAGGGCACCGCCGGCATCGGTCGGCTCGGGATCGATCGACTCGAGATCCGCTATGCCGGCGGCAACGGTGCCGCTGGCTTGCAACTCGAGAGGAGCTACACACCGCGATTCCTCAAGGTGACCGACAGTCTTCTCGGCATCCGCGTGCTCAACGGAGCCAGTCCGGTGTTCACCGGCCTGAGCCTGCTGCGGAACCAGACGGGTCTGGAGTCGAGCGGCGCGTCGCCGACCGTGACGGCATCGGAGATCAGCGGCAGCCTCGTCCTGGGCATCAGCAACCTCACGCCCGGCACTGCGCTGGTCCATGCCGATCGCAACTGGTGGGGATCGACGCTGGGGCCGCAGGCGCCGGGCAATCCGGACGGGCTCGGGGATGCCGTGAGCACGGGGGTCGACTACGGTACCTACGAGACCGTGATCCCACTCATCGACTGCTCGATCGAGTCCACCGACGGGACCTATACCGTCGTGCAGCCGCAGGTGTCGCTCGCGCTCGAATGCCGCAACGCGATCGAATACCGCCTCGCCTCCAGTGGGGAATTCGGTTCGGCGCCTTTCCATGCGATGGCACCGGCGGCCTCCTTCACGCTGCCGGGTAATGGCGCGATCCATGCGGAATTCCGGGCGCAGACCGGCAATACGACGACGAAGCAATCGAATCCGTTCGTCTACGTGCCCGACGTTCCCGTCGTGACGATCGAGACACCCCCGGTGGGAGCGACGCTCTCCATCGACACTCTCATTTCCGCGCGCGCGACGGATTCGATCGGGATCGACCGGGTGGAATTCTCCTATCTCGACGGGATGCAGGGAGAGCATGCGATCGCTGCGGTGCCATCGGGCATCGACGGTGTCTACGAGACGCTCTGGTCCCTGGACGGCGTGATGGAGGGGGACTACACGCTCAAGGTCGTCGCGATCAGTTCGCGGGCGCAGACGGCCGTGGCGACGCGCGCGGTGACGATACGCCGCGCCGGAGGGGACACGCTGGGGCCGGTCATCGACGACGTGCGTTTCAATGGCAGCTCTTTGACGAGCGGGATGATCCTGCGAACGTCGGGCACGTTGAGCTTCTCGGCGAGCGATCCGAGTGGAGTGGCGTCGATGTCGGCACGCTTCGACGGCGTGCTGCTCGATGAGCGGAACGGCGTCGGACACTACGAGGCGTACCTCGACCTCCAGGGGGTGAGCGGGAGCCACGAGATCACGCTCGAGGCCGTCGATTCGATCGGCAACGCCAGCGAGCAGAGGCTGGCGATCGAAGTCGTTCCGGCACCCGTGCTCGAGGCGCCGACGGTCGAGATCACGGCTCCGGCTGCGAATGCCGCGATCCAGTACGACACGACGATCCGCGCGAACGTGGAGGGTGCGGCGATACGTCAGGTCGATTTCTACGCCGGCAGCGCTTTCCTGGGCAGCGTATCCGCGCCGCCCTACGAGAGGGAATGGCAGATCGGCGGTGCCGCCGATGGCGCTCATGAACTCAAGGTCGTCGCGACCAATACCGCAGGTCAGACCGGGCAGGCGACGAGGTCGGTCACGGTGGTGCATCCCGACAGCGGGAGCGATACCAGCGGCCCGTCGATCTTCAATCCGCTGTTCGGCTCGGTGCCGTTGCGGGACGGAATGACATTGACCGGGGCGGGCACCGTGGCCTTCTCCGTCAGCGATCGCAGCGGCGTGGCGTCGGCGGCTGTCCGCTTGGATGCCCAACCCGTGTCCGGATCGCTGTCGGGATCGGTCTACACGGCGCCACTGAGCCTGGTGGGCCTCGCCGACGGGCGTCACACGCTTACGCTGCAGGCGACGAACGAGCGCGGATACGCAAGCGAGGCGGAGTTCTCGATCCTCGTCGATACGGCATTGCCCCTGCCGCCGCCGCCCACGGTCACGATCTCGGCTCCCAGTGGCTCGGATCCGATCAGCGCCGATACGGACGTAGTGGCCAATGCAACGGGCGCGAACCTGCAGCGCGTGGATTTCTACGTCGACACGCAATGGATCGGCAGCGCGTCGGCCGAGCCCTACCGGGTGACCTGGGGTGTGGGTGGCTTCGCCGACGGCGTGCACGTGCTCAAGGCAGTGGCGACGGATGGATGGGGGCAGACGGGGCTGGCGCGCTTCACGGTCCGGCTGCAGCGGGTTTCCAGCGACACGACTGGCCCGGAGATCGGCTCGATCCTGTTCGCGGGCCATCCCTTGAACGACGGGGATCCCTTGGCTGCTCCGGGGTTGCTCACGTTCGGCGTCACCGATGCCAGTGGCGTGGCCAGGGTGGACGTCAAGCTGGGAACCAAGGCGCTGGCTGGAGGTGGACTCAGTGCCGGCCGGTACTCGGTCCTGCTGGATCCCGCCGTCGTCGACAATGGGACACACGACCTCAGCGTGCACGCTGTCGACACGATCGGCAATTCGAGCGATCGGATCGTGCAAGGGTTGGGTGTGCAGATCCCGGTGCCGCCAGCGCCGCTGATCCTGGCGCCGGGCAGCCCGGCCAGGGTGACGCAGCCGCAGGTCGCCATATCCGGTACGGCGCAGGCGGGCAGCAAGGTCCGGCTCCGGCTGAATGGCGGCGACGTCGGTGCCCCGATTCCGGCGACATTCGACGGAGCATTCGCCGGCATGCTGACGTTGCCGGGCGAAGGCGATCACGTGGTCACGGCGACCGCGGAGAACGAGCGCGGCATCGGCGCGGCGAGCGCGCCCGTCTCGGTAACCTACTCCGCACCGGTGCCGAGCGTGGTGATCACGCAACCCGTCGCCGATGCCTTGATCGACACCGGTGATGCGGGACAGATCGGGGTGGCGGTGGAGGCGTCGATCGTGGACACGGTCGGACTTTCCAGCGTCGAGTTCAGCGTCGATGGACAGCCGGTCGGCACCCCTCTCGCGAACGCGCCCTATGCGTGGACCTGGAACGCTGCGTCCGCTACGAGCGGAGAGGAAGCGCATGTGTTGCGCGTGAAGGCGACGAACCGGGCGGGGAAGACGGCCATTGGGGAGCGGACCGTGAAAGTCCGGCGCAATCCGCCACCGCCACCGCCACCGCAGACGGCCTATGTCGGCCGGATCCAATCCATCGATCCTCCGATGTCCTTCGGCGAGGAGCCGATCCTGATCAGCGGCAGCGCCGTCGACCACAACGAGGAGAAGGTGGCGAACGCGCTGCTGAAAATCGTCCTGCAGGTGGGCGGGTTCCAGCGCAGGATCACCACGTCGACCGATGCGGAGGGCAACTTCGTGTTCCGCTTCGTGCCCCAGGGATCGGATGCGGGGACCTACAAGGTATCGGCGATCCATCCGGACCAGACGACGTTGCCCGACCAGGGACAGTTCACGATCAATCGGCTCACGTTGAGTCCGACGCGATATGCGTTGCAGGCGGTACGCACGGTTCCGGCGACGATCCGCGTCATGGCGAAAGCCAGTGCCGGCAGTGGCGCCAACGGCGTGCGGTTCGTGAATCCGGATGTGCCCAGCGGGATCTCGGTGGTTCCCGCCGCACCCGTCAACGTGCCGCCGGGTGGACAGGGAGCCTTGGAGGTGACGTTCACCGGAGACGGCCAGACGGGCGAGAGCGGGACCGTGGTTCTCGTTGCGGAGGATGGCGAGGGCAAGAAGCGTGGCGAGGTCGTGGTCGACTACGTGTTGCACGTGCCCAGACCCTTGGTGATGCCGCAGCCCAAGTCCGTGCAGACCAGCGTCGGCAAGAACGCACAGGTGCTCGAGAGCGTGCAATTGGCCAACAAGGGCTATTCGGCAGCGACTGGCATCCAGGTGCAATTGCTCGCGAAGGACTGGGCGACCGGTACGACGTCGCCGCCTCCGACCTGGATCTCGCTGGAGAGGCCGACATTCAGCGAACTGGGTGTGGGAGAGATGCGTGCCCTCCACGTCGTCGCCAAGCCGCTGAGCGACGTGGCGGAAGGTGTCTATTCCTTCGTCCTGCAGGTTCAGGACGCCAATGGCGTCGGCGGCGATGTCCCGGTCACGGTGTCGGTGACACCGGATTGTTCGCAGGGCGCGGCCACGTGCCAGGGCGGTATCCGGCTGCACGTGAGCGACATCTATACGAAGACGTTCACCGAGGGAGGGGCCATCATCGAGGGCGTGCAAGGCGCATCGGTACGCCTGCAACGCGAGATCGACTACAAGGTGGTGGCGTCCAGTACGACCGATGCGAACGGCGAGGTCGAGATATCCGACCTGCCGATCGGACACTACCGCTATCTCGCGAGTGCGCCGAACCATGTCAGCGCCAGCGGCCGTGTGACCGTACGTCCGGGACAACGGACCAGCGAGGAGGTGTTCCTCGACTACGAACTGGTCACGTTCGAATGGAACGTGACCGAGACGACGATCGAGGACCGTTACGACGTCACGTTGACGGCCATCTTCCAGACGCAGGTACCGGCCCCGGTGGTGCTGATCGAGCCGACCTCGATCAACCTGCCGGACATGCAGGAGGGTGAGGACATCACCGGTGAGATCACGATCACCAACCGGGGCCTGATACGTGCGGACAACGTCGTATGGACGCCGGCCAAGACGGACGCCTACTACGAATACCAGTACATGGGCGCGCCGCCCGAGTCCCTCGGCCCCCGGGAAAGCGTGCGGATTCCGTATCGCGTCATCAAGAAGGCGGAGGCATTGCCGGGCATCGCGGGAGGGGCTTCCTTCCGGACGCTGGCAGGAGCCGGGGCGTTCCAGTCGGTGAAGGCAGGGGCCTCCACGTCGTCCGGAGGCTGCCGCCGCTACGGCAATCCGATGCGCGTGAATTTCGGTTACCAGTGCGCGGCAGGAGTCGATCGAAATGGGGCGGCCGGAGCGGGCTTCAGCAAGGTCTACGGGCAATGCGGTGGGAATCAGGTACCGGGGAAGGACGGCATCTACGGACAGATCTGGTGGCTGGGTTGGGTGGGCGAGCAATCCAGTTCTGCGCAGGGCACGCCCATGTCGAGCGGTCCGGGTTGCGTACCGGTCTGTCCGGATTGCAACGGGGGAGGCCCGGGAGGCTGATGCACATGCACGACGTGGAAAACGCAACGACGATCGGGAAAGGACAGGGGAATCGAGCGGGCATGAGCGGAATGAACGGAAAGGGACTGCGTGGGCGCATCAGTGGCCAACTTCGCAAGATCGTGGGTTGTCTCGTCGCCTGCCTGATGGCTGCCTCGTCGGCCCACGCGGAGGTGCGTCTTCCGAATGGCGAGTACCGAGCGAGAGCGGTGGACTTGAAGGTGAAGGTGCTGGGCGGTTGGGTGACGGTGGATCGCACCTGGCAGGCGGTGAACCTGAACAAGGGACAGTTCCGCTGGTACGTCAATCCGGCATGGGCGGATCTGGACCTCGAACTGGATGGAGGGGCGACGATCCGCTCGATCAGCCGGGCCGGCGCCAAGTTCGAAGCCCAGGGCACGGACGTGTTCGTGCTCAAGGAGAGTGAGCGCAGCTACTTCATTCGCGTGAGTCGTACGACACAGGGCGCGATCGAGGGCCTGCGCTGGAGCGACCGTCTCGGCAACACGATCGACTACGATGCGGCCGGCCGGATACGGAACTACGCCGATCGCAACGGTGTGGCGGTGCACTTCGAGCGCAATAGCGAAGGTCGCCTGAGGACAGTCCGCGATCACGCGAGCCGCGTGATCCTGACGTTTGCCTATGTTGGCGACAAGATCGACTCGATCACGGACAACAGCAATCGCAGCGTGCACTACCAGTACAGCGGTGCAAACCTGACCCAGGTCACCGACGTACTGGGCAATGCGTGGAAGTACGGCTACAGCGGCGGCGGGTTGCTGACCGCGGAAACCGATCCCGAAGGGCGCAAGACGACGATCGCCTACCAGGGCAACCGCGTGGTCACGGTGACCGACGCGCAGGGCTACATCACCCGTTACCTGTACGACTACAACCGCGGTACGCGGCAATACGACGTGACCGAGACGAGTCCGGAAGGGCGCAAGACCTACGGCCGCTACGATGCGAGCGGGAACCTGGTACAGCAGGAAATCGGTACGCGGCTGACGGCGCGGGTGATCAAGGACAGCGCGAACGTGGAGGTCGAGGTGGACGAGCGCGGCCTGCGCACGCGCACCGAATACGACGCCAACCGCAATCCGGTAAAGGTGACCTACCCCGACGGCTCGACGACCACGACGACGTGGGACGTGCGCTACAGCCTGCCGCTGGAGCGGACGGACGAATTGGGGGTCAAAACGGCGTACGAGTACGATGCCAAGGGTAACTTGGTGAAGCTGACCGAAGCGGTCGGTCGGTCCGAGCAGCGCATCACGACGGCGACCTACGACGAACACGGCCAGCGCCTGACGCAGACGGTGAAGGACGCGGTGCCTGCCGAGGGTGCAACCCCGGCGGAGGACGCGACGACGACGTGGGCGTATGACGATTACGGCAACGTGCAGTCGATCACCGACGCGGAAGGTCACACGACGTCGTTCGAGGTCGACGTGCAGGGCAATGTGACGAAGCGCACGGATGCGCGCGGAAAGGTCTGGCGCACACCGACCAATGCCGCGGGCTGGATCACGAGCCGCAAGGACCCGCTGGGGAACGAAACGGTCTTCACGTACGACAAAGTCGGCAACCGCAAGACCGTCACCGATGCGGAGGGCCACACGACGACCACGGTCTACACGCGCAACAACGAGCCGGAAAGCGTGACCGATCCGCTGGGGGGCGTGACGACGACGCGCTACACGAAGGACGGGCAGCGCAAGGACGAGACGGACGCGAACGGTGTGCGGACGGTCTACGGCTATGATGCGGATGGTCGCCTGACGACGATCACCGATGGGGCCGGCAATTTGACGGTGATGGTCTATGGCCGCACGTGCGCGAATCAGCCGGCCTACGGACTGGAAGGGTTGCTGACGGCAACAAAGTTCCCGACCTACTGCGAAGAGTACAAATACGACCAACGCGGCAACCGCACCCAGGTCATCCGCGTCCTGCCGAACGACACCGATCCACCGGAACGCCAGGTCACCACGACCGGCTACGACGCCAAGGGTCAGACGATCAGCACCATCGATCCGCTCGGCCGGACCACGCAATCGACCTACGACGCCCTGGGCCGCCTCAAGGCCGTCTCCGATGCCGCCGGCGGCATCACCGCCTACACCTACGACGCGAGCGACAACCTCAAGACCGTCACCGACGCGAATGGGCACACGCACACGTTCAGCTACAACAAGGCCAACCGGGTCACGACCGAAGCACGCCCGCTCGGCCAAGCCATCACCTACGCCTACGACGAGGTCGGCAACCTGACCACGCGCACGAGCCCGAACGGCGAGCGCCGCCAGTACGGCTACGACGATGCCGGCCGGCGCACGACGGAAAACCACTACCCCAAGAACAGCCCGACGCCGAGCCAGATCGTCACCTACAGCTACGACGGAAGAAACCTGCTGACGGCCTACACGCAAACGGGCGACACCGAAAGCCGCGCCACCTACACCTACGACACCAAGGGCCAGAAGACGGACGAGACGGTCACCTACGGAACCGGAACGAACGCGATCAGCAAGACGATCCACACCGCCTACGAACCGAACGGCCTGAAGAAGAGCCTGACCTATCCCGACGGCACGGTACAAACCAGCACCTACGACAAGAACCGCCTGAAGGACATCACGATCAAGGGCAACACGATCCGCTACCAGGACTACCAGTGGCGCGTGCCGACGAAGGTGACGATGCCGGGCGCCACCCGCACGCTCACCTATGACCCGCTGCAGCGCCCGACGCGGATCAAGAGCGAATCGGTCGCCGGCGCGATCATCATGGACTACCGCTACACCTACGACGCCGCCGGCAACATTACCCGGCGCGAGACGGAAGACGGCGCCTACGCTTACACCTACGACCGCCTCGATCGCCTGACCGGCGCCACCCCTCCGCCCAGCGTCCAGCAAGGGCCTGCCAACCCGAATGGCCTGCCGGTCGAGCAATATACCTACGACCCGGTACACAACCGCAAGACCAGCGCGCACCAGCCCGGCAACTGGAGCTACAACGCGAACAACGAACTGAACACCTATGGCGCCGGACAGGACGAACAAACCTACGCCTACGATCTAAACGGCAACACGGCCGAGCAGAAGACCGGCAACCCACAAAGCCCGAGCAAAACGCGAACCTTCCTCTACAACGCGGCCGAACGCCTGAGCGAGATCAAGGACAACGGCACGACGATCGCGGCGTACCAGTACGACCCGATGGGGCGGCGGTTCAAGAAGGAAACCAGCCAAGGCATCACCTGGTTCCAGTATGCGGACGAAGGGCTGATCGCGGAGTACGCGCCCAATGGCGCTCTGCAAAGAACATATGGATGGAGACCAAGAAACCGGTGGGGAACGGATCCTGTCTGGCTTGCTGATGCCGACGGAATCGATTGGGGTCTAAATTTCCTCCAGAATGATAATTTGGGCTCGTCGCAGAGAGTGACTAACGCGGCAGGAACGGCAGCATGGAAAATTGAGATCGAATCGTTTGGTAAAGTAATATCGCGTCGTGGTGAAGAGATAAATAAATTGAGATTTCCCGGTCAATATTCCGACTCAGAATCAGGCCTATTCTATAATTACTATAGAAGCTATGTTCCTGAAACGGGAAGATATGTTGAAAGTGACCCTGTGAAGTTGCTTGGTGGGGTGAATTTGTATGGTTACGCACTCCAAAACCCCTTGCGAAAAAAAGATAGGCTTGGTCTTTTTCCGGAATGCGTTTTTAGGGGTTCGTGCTCCGGTTCCGATTTTCGCCCTATTCCGACCCCCGGGGAGATATGCGCGGCTGCTTTACAGGAGCGCTGTCGTGAGGGATGTAGGAAGAAGTATGTGCAGGATTCCGATAATCTATCATCGGATTTTTTTGATGACGATAGTTGCGAGAATCTTGGTTATGATCAAAGCAAAAGGAAAGATTTATGTGAAGAATCGCAAGCTAATACTTATGCTATAATGTTGCTAAGATTAAAAAAGCAATTATCTGATTGCTTGGCTGGTTGTGAAAAGCTGGAGTGTCCATGCGATCGTTAAATGGAAGAATCTGGGTTGGCGCTTGTATGATTTCATTGGTTGTCGTTGGCGCTGTTATTGGGTACTTGTCTTCGAAGCATTTAATTTCTTCGGGTGAGGATGTGTTGCTCGGGTCAATTCGGGATGATCGGGCGCTTTCTGTCGTGAATAGTCTTAAATCGAACGCGATGATTTTAAGGGCGCTGAGGTCGAATGATGTTAAGACTGCGGAGGTTGTTGCGTCGCAGGAAATATATAGCAACATTGTTTATGTAAAAATAAATAGTAAAATGTTGAGCTCTAAGTACGGATCAAATATTAGAGAGGCAATGAATGAGGCTGAGCCGTTGGCGCTGGAGATTAAGCGACGATAGGACTGGAAAGGTACTGGGCGGGCCAAGAAGCGGGCCAAAGGGGTCTGGTGTTAAGTTCCATCCAAAGCTGAGCCACTTCGGGTAGGTATTTCCGTCGTAAAGTTGAGCCACCTCTCGTAAGCTCCCCCGTTAGGCAGACAAGTCGAAAGTAGAACTTTCTGGCACATTGAGACCAGGAGGTTCAGATGAAGAAGTCACGGTTCAGCGAGACGCAGATCGTCGCGATCTTGAAGCAGGCGGATGCGGGAATGCCGGTCAAGGACGTATGCCGGAAGGCCGGGATCAGCGTGCCGACGTACTACCAGTGGAAGTCGAAGTACGGCGGTCTCGAGGCGTCGGATCTCAAGCGCGTGAAGGAGCTGGAAGCCGAGAACGCGCGACTCAAGCGTCTGTACGCGGAGATGGCACTGGACAACGCGGCGATGAAGGACCTGATCGCAAAAAAACTGTAGGGCCGGCGCGGAAGCGTGAAGCGGTGCGTTACCTGGTCGAGGTTCATGCCTGCCCGTTGTGCCGGTCCTGCAAGTGCGTTGGCTTGTCGCGAGCGGCGTGGTATGCGCCGCCTCTGGAGTGGACGGTACGCGACGCAGCCGTGATCGCTGCGCTGACCCGGCTGGTCGAAGGACGGCCCAACCGCGGGTTCTGGAAGTGCTTTGGCATGCTGCGGCGCGAGCGCAAGCAATGGAACCACAAGCGCGTACATCGCGTTTACAAGGCCATGGGGCTCAATCTGCGGCGTGCGGCACGGCGCCGCCTTCCCAAGCGCGTGCGAGCGCGCCTTTACGTGCCGTCAGCGCCCGACAAGGTGTGGTCGGCCGACTTCGTATCGGACGCGCTCGCCTGCGGTCGCCGCCTCCGTACGTTCAACATCGTGGACGACTTCAATCGCGAGGCGCTGCACATCGAGGTCGACACGTCGATCACCTCATTCCGACTGGTGCGTATCTTCGAGCAGCTCAAACGGGATCATGGACTACCGCAGATCCTGCGTACCGACAACGGCCCCGAATTCCTCGGCGAGGCATTCGTGCAATGGGCCAGGGACAACGGCATGGCCATCCAGTACATCCAACCTGGGAAGCCGAACCAGAACGCCTTCATCGAGCGCTTCAACCGGACGTTTCGCGAAGAGATTCTCGACCCGTATTTGTTTCTGAAGATCGACGATCTGCGGCAGGCCGCGTATTGGTGGATGATCGAATACAACGAGCGACGTCCGCATGATTCGCTCGGCGGAAAAACGCCGAGCGAGGTTCGTCAACAGCACGCCAGCGGTTCTACTTTACGACTGTCTGCTTGACGGGTGAGCTTACGCATGCATCGCCGGCAGCACTGCCAAGGCATGCAGCATCACTGCGACGATCCGTGCCGATACGACAGACGTTCGTGCTGGGGACATCGCCGCCTCCCTGGTCCACTGGCTTCAAGCGACTGTCGGCATGCGCACTGTCCGTCCTGCGCATACGCCGCATTCCCGGCAGGAGCTTTTTCGTCTCGCGAAGCCGGCCTGCCGGCTCAGCAGCATCGCCCGCCGCCGCCCTTGTAGCGTGCGGCCTGGCGTTCGTTGAAGAACTGCTCGTAGCTCGGAATCGTGCGCTCGGGATGGTGCGCGCGCAGGTGCGCGACGTAGGCGTCGTAGTCGGGAATGCTGAAGAACATGCGTCGCCCGATGCTGACGGCGCGCCGCCAGAGCGCGCGCAGGTCGCGCCCGGGCGGGGGGATGTCGGACAGGGCGCGAGCGGGCTTCACGAGGCTGCCACCGAAGCCAGCGCCACGTAGGGTTCCTCGTTCGCGCTCGGCACCGGCTTGCGGCGCGCGGCGAGCATCGTGCGCGCACCGAACAGGACGGCGGCGACGACGAGCAGCATGAACAGTCCGGTCAGCGCGGCGTCCACCTGGTTGTTGGTGACGATGCGCTGCATTTCCACCATGGACTTGGCTGGGGCGATCAGCTGGCCCTGCGCGATGCCGTCGGCGTACTTCGCGGCGGCCGCCGGGAAGCCGATCTTCGCGTCGAACAGCTTCTGCCAGCCCGCGGTCAGCGTGCAGATGACGAGCCAGCAGGCCGGCAGCGCGGGCACCCAGAACCAGCGCTCGCGCTTGAGCTTGACCACGACGACGGCGCACAGGATCAGCGCGATCGCGGCGAGCATCTGGTTGGCGATGCCGAACAGCGGCCACAGCGTGTTGATGCCGCCGAGCGGGTCGACCGCGCCCGAGTAGAGGAAATAGCCCCAGATCGCGACGCAGATCGCCGAGCCGATGAAGTTGGCCGCCCACGACTCGGTCTTCTGCAGCGACGGCACGGCCAGGCCCACGAGTTCCTGGATCATGAAGCGGCCGACGCGCGTGCCGGCGTCGACGGTGGTGAGGATGAACAGGGCCTCGAACAGGATCGCGTAGTGGTACCAGAACGCGAGCATGCCTTCGCCGGGCAGGATCTGGTGCAGCAACTGCGCCATGCCGACGGCGAGCGTCGGCGCGCCGCCGGCGCGCGACAGGATCGTCGTCTCGCCGATTTCCTTTGCCGTCTGCGAGAGCTGGTCCGGCGTGACGACGAAGCCCCACTGGCTGATCGCGGTCGCGGCAGCTTGCACGTCGGTGCCGATGATCGCGCCGGGCGCGTTCATCGCGAAGTACACGCCCGGATGCAGCGCGCACGCAGCGATCAGCGCCATGATCGCGACGAATGCCTCGGTGAGCATGCCGCCGTAGCCGACCATACGCGCCTCGCGCTCGTTGGCGAGCAGCTTCGGCGTGGTGCCCGAGGCGATGATCGAATGCCAGCCCGATACCGCGCCGCAGGCGATCGTGATGAACAGGAACGGGAACAGGTTGCCGGCGAACACCGGGCCGGTGCCGTCGATGAACTTGGTCACGGCCGGCATCTGCAACTGCGGCATGGTGAACACGATGGCGATCGCGAGCAGCGCGATCGTGCCGATCTTGAGGAACGTGCTGAGGTAGTCGCGCGGCGCGAGCAGCAGCCACACCGGCAGCACGGAGGCGAAGAAGCCGTAGCCGATGACCAGCCACGCGAGCTGCGCGGCGTCGAAGGTGAACAATGGCGCCCAGCTCGAATCGGCGACCTTGCCGCCGAGCCAGATCGACAGCAGCAGCAGGACCAGGCCGATGATCGACACCTCGAGCACGCGTCCGGGGCGGAGGAAGCGCAGGTACAGACCCATGAAGATCGCGATCGGGATCGTCGCGGCGACCGTGAACGTGCCCCACGGGCTGATCGCGAGCGCCTTGACCACGACCAGCGCCAGCACCGCGAGCACGATCATCATCAGCACCAGCACGCCGATCATGCAGATCACGCCCGCGGCCGGTCCGAGCTCCGCGCGCAGCATGTGGCCGAGCGAGCGGCCGTCGCGGCGCAGCGAGAGGCCGAGGATCATGAAGTCCTGCACCGCGCCGGCGAACACGACACCGAACAGGATCCACAGGGTGCCGGGCAGATAGCCCATCTGGGCGGCGAGCACGGGGCCGACCAGCGGGCCCGCGCCGGCGATCGCGGCGAAGTGGTGGCCGTAGACGATCCACTTGTCGGTCGGCACGTAGTCGAGCCCGTCGTTGCGCAGCACCGACGGCGTCGCGCGGGTCGCGTCGAGCACGAGGACCTTCTCCGCGATCAGCTTGCTGTAGAAGCGGTAGCCGATTGCGAACACCGACAGCGCGGCGGCGAGCAGCCAGATCGCGTTGACCGGCTCGCCGCGCCGCAGCGCGACGACACCGAGGCAGATCGCGCCGACGACCGCAACCGCGGCCCAGGTGAGTTTGGAAACAGGGCCCGGCGGGTTGCCGGCGACGGCAGTGTTCATGGACGGCTCCATGCGGCAAAGGGTTGCCTTGGAAGCGTGGGCTTTTGGATACGGTCGGTCAATGCGCGGGCGGACCTGCTCGCGTACGACTTTGGTCGATGGCCTCGTCGCACGATGTGGCGTACCGCCTGCGGATCACGATGAGGCCGTCTCGGAAAGCCCTCCCGGGGAGAGTCCATCCACGGCCGACGGACCGCGTGCCTTGGGCGCCCTCGTCTCCGCGCGAACAGCCCTGCGAGCGAAGCGCGATGTCTTCGCAGCCGGCGTTCATCCTCGGATGTTCCGGCACAGGGCGACGAGTCGTCCCGTCAGGGTCCCTCAGTGGCTGGGGCAAGCGGACGGCGCGAGTGGCGCAGAGCGGCTACAGCCACTTCGCCCGCTTGAGCACGACGTACAGCACCGCGCAGATGCCGAGGGTGACGCCGATGAGCGTGGGATAGGCGCCGCTGCGGCCCAGCTCCGGCATGTCGTGGAAGTTCATGCCGTACCAGCTCGCGATCAGCGTGGGCGCGGCGAGCAGTGCGGCCCAGCCGGCGAGGCGCTTGACGACCTCGTTCTGCGCGACGCCGACGAGCGCCAGGTTGACGCTGATCGCCGCGGTCAGCATCTCGCGCATCGTGTCGGTCGATTCGTTGATGCGCGCGGCGTGGTCGTAGACGTCGCGGAAGTACGGTCTCACCTCGTCGCGAACCAGGGTCGGATACTGCCGCACGAGCTGGTTGACGATGTCCTGGATCGGCGCGATCGCCAGCCGCAGCGAGACCAGTTCCTTCTTGAGGTCGTACAGGCGGCGGATCGTCTCGCGCTTGAACGTGTCCTCGAACACTTCCTCCTCAAGTTCCTGCAGTTCCTCGCGGAACTCGCGCACGATCGGGAAGAAGTTGTCGACGATGAAGTCGAGCACGGCGTAGAGCGAGTAGCTCGGGCCGAGCGCCAGCAGTTCCGGCGTCTGCTCGCAGCCGCGCCGCGCGGTCGCGTACGACAGCGACGCGCCGTGGCGCACGGTCACGATGTAGCGCTTGCCGAGGAAGACGTGCGTCTCGCCGAAGGCGATCTTGCCGTTCACCGTCTGCGCGGTGTGCGTCACGATGAACAGCGAATCGCCGTAGACCTCGATCTTGGCGCGCTGGTGCGCCTTGTGCGCGTCCTCGACCGCGAGTTCGTGCAGGCCGAATTCCTCCTGCAGCGTTTCCAGCAGTTCCTCGGTCGGCTCGCGCAGGCCGACCCAGACCCACTGGTCCGGCGTTTCGAGGACGTCGCTGATCTCGTCGATCGTGATGTCGCGCAGCTTCTGCCCGTCGGCGGAATAGGCGACGCAGTTGACGACCATCGGATCCTTGCAGCTCGGATCGGTCGGCAGGTTGGTCGAGAGTTGGCCCATGCGCGGATGATGCCGTTTCCTGCGGGATCGCGGCAATCGCGGGTCAGGCCGCGCGCTTCCTCGACAGCGCCAGCGCCAGCGCGAGATGCAGCGGCAGGAACAGCACGATCCAGTGCAGGTTCGCCTGCACGAACCACGGCAGGATCTTCGAGAACAGCGCGAACGCGGCGCCCGTCACGACCAGCCAGGCGATCGCCAGCACCCAAGGCGGGGCGGGGCGACGCGAGCGGAACCAGGCCGGCACCAGCAGCAGGCACAGCGGACTCAGCAGCAGCAGGTTCTCGTTCCGCCACGCGGCCAGATGGTCGCTGCCGAACCAGAGGAACAGCAGGGCGAGCCCGCCGATTCCGCACACGAGGTGGAACGACGTCGCGAAGACCGCCAGCGCGATGCGGGCGGCACGCGCGCGCCGGCGCGACAGCCACAGCAGGGCGAACGCGAGTCCCGTGCCGAGGAAGAGGAACGGCCAGCGCAGGTCGGGCGGCAGTGCGGGCGGCTCCTGCACTTCGCCTTTCGCCAGCACGCGGGTGTCCACGAGCAGCGGCTTCGTGCCGCCGCCGGAGTCCGCGACCTGCGCTCCATCGACCACGTGGCGCAGCGTCTCCGGGACG
This sequence comes from Rhodanobacteraceae bacterium UBA703, assembly GCA_002297645.1. Classification (GTDB taxonomy): domain Bacteria; phylum Pseudomonadota; class Gammaproteobacteria; order Xanthomonadales; family Rhodanobacteraceae; genus Dokdonella_A. Next base: position 43,939 of record DBMH01000098.1, read on the forward strand.
AAACTCTCCTGCCAGTAGTCGAGGCGCTGGTCGGCGAACGGGCCGAGGCCGAGGTCGATCAGCAGCATCAGCCACGGTTCGGGAGCCATCAGCCGCAGCGCGTCGAGCCGGTAGGTGTAGCCGCGCGAACGCCCTTCGGTCTGGGCGTGCAGCGCGCCGCCGAGCGCGCGGTCGAGCGCGTCGCGCACGCGCGTGGAGCAGTTCGCGGTGAAGTAGTCGTAGCGGTACAGCGCGTTCTCGGGGCGCGCGTTCCATTCGAGGAAGCGTACGAGTTCGTCGGCCTGTTGCGGTGACAGGTTCAGGCGTTGTTCGACGATTTCGCGGCGTTCGGCCCGGTACATCGCGAGGTCGTCGGCGAGGTCGCCGCCGAGGATGCGGTAGCGCATGTGGCCGCGCGCGAAATTGGCGAGGAAGTCGCCCTCGTCGAAATCGAAGATGCCGTAGTTGTAGGCGACCGCCTCGCCCGTGGTCTCGTCGCGCACGACGATCGCGTTGTGGCCGAAGCGTTCGAAGAAGAGTTCGCCCGGGCCGACCGTCAGCAGGCTGATGGAGGGCAGGGGGCGGGAATCGGGGATCGGGGATTCGGCGGGAGCCGGATCGTCCAGCGCCTGTGCGCTCGCTTCGGTCGCGCAGGCCGCGACAAAGCAGAAGGCGAGCAGGCAGGCCCCAGCGACCCGGCCGAAAAAGCCCTGCTTCGCCCAATCCCGGATTCCGAATCCCGAGTCCCGGCTTCTAGGCTTCATGCACGCGCACTGAGAACTGCAGGACGCGACGCGCGTCGGCCTTGGTCGCCTGGAAGTGGAAGCCGCCGAAGACGGCTTCCTCGCCGACCTCGGGGAGATGGCCGATCTCGGTGGTGACCATGCCGCCGATGGTGTCGAACTGGTCGTCGCTGAAATCGCAGCCGAAGCGCTCGTTGAACTCGGCGATCGGCGTCAGCGCGTTGACGAGGAACTCGCCGTTGGCGCCGGCCTGGATCAGCGTGTGCTCGTCGTCGTCGTCGTCGTGCTCGTCGTCGATGTCGCCGACGATCTGTTCCAGCACGTCCTCGATCGTGACGAGGCCGGCGACGCCGCCGTATTCGTCGACGACGATGGCCATGTGGTTGCGCGAGAGGCGGAATTCCTTGAGCAGGATGTTGAGGCGCTTGGATTCCGGGATCATCGTCGCAGGACGCAGCAGCGGGCGGATCTGCTGCGCGGCGCCGTCGCGCATGCAGCGCAGCAGGTCCTTCGCGAGCAGGATGCCGATGATCTCGTCCTTGTCGCCGGCATGCACCGGGAAGCGCGAGTGGCCGGACTCGATGACGGTTTCCAGCACCTGCGGGAGTTGCGCGTCGACCGGCAGGGACACCATCTGCGCGCGCGGGATCATGACGTCGGCGACGGTGAGGTCGGCGACCTCGATGGCGCCTTCGACCATCGAGAGCGTGTCGTTGGAAAGCAGGCCGTTGGCCTTGGCGTGGCGCAGTTCCTCGATCAGTTCCTCGCGGCTCTGCGGTTCACCCGAGAGCGCCTGCGTGATGCGCTCGAACCACGATCGTGGCGGGGGTGTACTGTGCGGGTCCTCGCTCATCTTCTACGGCAACAGGCCCATCGGGGCGGGGCGGCAGTGTAGCAAATGCGGGTTGCGGGCAAGATGACGCTCCGGAAAGGCGGATTTCGTCCCGCGAAGGCCGTTCATGCGTAGGGATCGGCGATGCCGAGCGACGCCAGCACGGCGCGTTCCAGCGCCTCCATGCGGTCGGCGTCGGCGTCGTCCTCGTGGTCGTAGCCGAGCAGGTGGAGGGCGCCGTGGATCGTCATGTGCGCATAGTGGTCGCGCGGATCCTTGCCCTGCTCGCGCGCCTCGCGCGCGACGACCGGCGCGCAGATCACGAGGTCGCCGAGCAGGCCGGAGTGCTCGCCCGGAGCGGCCTCGTAGGGAAAGCTGAGCACGTTCGTCGCGTAGTCCCGGCCACGGAACTGGCGGTTGTAGCGACGTCCCGCCGTGGTGCCGACGATCAGGATGTTGAGTTCGGTCCAGCTCCGCAGGCGCTGCAGTTCCGGAATCGCCGCCAACCAGCGCTCGAAACTGCGGAGCATCGGAACGCCCTTGCGCCCGGCTTCGTTCTTCAGCCACAGGCACAGTTTCGGCGCCGTCTTCCTCGCGGCGGGGCGCTTGCGCGGGGCGCGCTCAGCGGCCATCCGGCTTCGCCGCCCCTTCAGCGTCGCGGCGCTCGTAGGCGTGCACGATGCGCTGCACCAGCGGATGGCGCACGACGTCCTTCGCGGTGAAGAACGTGAAGCTCACGCCGTCGACGTCGCGCAGCACCTCGATCGCGTCGCGCAGGCCGGATTTCACGTGCTTCGGCAGGTCGGTCTGCGTCGGGTCGCCGGTGACGACCGCGACCGAGCCGAAGCCGATGCGCGTGAGGAACATCTTCATCTGCTCGACCGTTGTGTTCTGCGCCTCGTCGAGGATCACGAACGAATCGTTCAGCGTGCGGCCGCGCATGTAGGCGAGTGGCGCGATCTCGATCACGTTGCGTTCGATCAGCTTCATCACGCGCTCGATGCCGAGCATCTCGTACAGCGCGTCGTACAGGGGGCGCAGGTACGGATCGACCTTCTGCGTCAGGTCGCCGGGCAGGAAGCCGAGTTTCTCCCCGGCCTCGACCGCGGGCCGCACCAGGATCAGGCGCTGCACGCGGTTGTCGTTGAGGGCGTCGACCGCCATCGCGACGGCGAGGTAGGTCTTGCCGGTACCCGCGGGGCCGATGCCGAAGTTGATGTCGTGGGTGGCGATCGCGTGCAGGTAGCGCGTCTGGTTCGCGCCGCGGCCGCGTACGGTGCCGCGCTTGGTCTTGACCGCGACCTCGTGTGCGCCTTCCGCCGCGCGCACGCCGGCCGCTCCGGCGCCGGCTTCCGAGAGGTGCAGGTTGACCTGCGTGCTGCCGAGGATCTCGCTCTCGGTGGCGGCGTAGAGCTCGCGCAGCACGCGTTCGCCGAGCTTCACCGCGTCCTCGCTGCCGCTCACGCGGAACACGTTGCCGCGATTGGCGACCTCGACGCCGAGGCGCAGTTCGATCTGGCGCAGGTGCTCGTCGAACGGACCGGCGAGATTGGCGAGGCGCTCGCCGTCGGCGGGTTCGAGCGTGAAATCGTGGTGCGTGGTCTTCGTCATAGGCGCGCGAGGGTAGCGCCGGGACTGCGGCGAAACCAGTCCGTGCCGGCGTCAGGTGGCGACGTCGCGCTGGAAGCGCCGGATCCAGTCGTCGAACGCGTCGACCGCCGTGGCCGGCGGCGCGGCTGCCGGATGCCGGGCAGCAGCGCGCCCGCCGGCACGGACGTCGCCGGGCGTCGCCCCGTAGCGCTGGCGGAACGCGCGGCTGAAATGCGCCTCGCTGACGAAACCGTGCGCATACGCGATTTCCGAGATCAGCCGGCGGTCGCGCGGGTTCTCCAGCGCCTGCCGGCAGCGCTCGAGGCGGCGCACGAGCACGTAGTGCGCCACGCCGCCGCTCGCCTCGAACAGGCGATAGAGGCTGGCACGCGAGACCGCGGCGGCGGCACGGACGTCCTCCGGCGAAAGCCGCGAGCGATGCAGGTGAGCGTCGATGTAGCGGCGGGCGCGGTCCAGAGCGAGTTCCTGCTGCGAGGTGCGCGTCGCGTCGTTGTGCAGGTCGGGCCGGGCCAGGCCGGCGAGCAACTCGACCATCGCGCGCACGACGATCGGTGCGTCGCCGGACGGCAACGCGGGCAGTCGCCGCCGCAGTGCGAGGAGATGGTCGGCATAGAGCGCGGCCGCTGTGCCGCGCAGCACGTGGCCGTGCAGGTCGTCGGTCGGCAGCAGCGGTTCGAGCAGGTGGCGCGGAACCAGCAACGCCAGCGTGTCCGAGGCTCGCGCCTGCGTCGCGAGCGGCTTGGCCAGATCGAACAGGCTGATTTCGCCCGGAGCCAGGTCGAGCGGACGGGAACCGGCCTCGCCGCGATAGCCGCCGCTGCGATAGAGGTGGACCACGAAATGGTCCATGTCGTCGCGTCGGGCCATTTGCGGCGTGCGCGCAAAGCGCTGCGCGCCGAACGCGAAGCGGCTGAACAGGATGTCCCCGAGGTCGAAGGCTTCCACTTCCGCCTCGAACGCGGCATCGGCTTCGCGCGAGGCATCGAAGACCACCGAGATCGCCTCGTGCCAGACGTCGAACGCATCCGTCGGGGACAAGCCGGCGGTGGAGAAGCGCGTGTACGGCAGGCTGCCTTGTGCCGGGGCGGGCATCGGCTCCGTCATGGGCACGATTTCCCGATCCATGGGATGTCGGCGAATCGCGAGGCGGTCGCGGCGGCGCGCGCGCGGCTGGCATGAACGCGGCGCGATGCGCGGTTCATTGGCGTGATCCTCTCCTGTGTTCCTGCCGGGACGGGCGGTCAACGACCTGAGACGCCGGGTCAATCGGTGCCGCCGATGCACCGCCGATAATACGCGTCGCAGCCGCATCGGCGCAGCGGGACTCCGCGCGCGCCGCCGTCACAGGGGAATCCGCGAAGGATCGGGCCGCGCCTCTGGCGCGGCGACGGGCGCGCGCGCGTCGAGATCCGTGGGTTCCGTCCGCGCCGATGCGGCAGCGCCGTTCCACGACAGAGAAATTCCGCCATGCGACATCCCATCTCCCGCCGCCTTCGTGGCCTCCTCGCGGCCATCGCGCTGGTCGCGTCGTTCGCCGCTCAGGCCGCCCTCGCGCCAGTCTGGCGCAACGTCACGCCGGGCAATCCACCGGCTTACGTGCAGGATTCTTCGATGACGTTCGACAGTACGCGCAACCGCGCCGTGCTGTTCAACGCAGACGCCGGCATCGTCAACCTCAGCAGTTGGAACGGCAGCGCGTGGACGCCGCACGTTGCGGCGGACGCCTCGCCCGGCCCCGGCGGGCGCACCGCACCGATCACCTACGACGCCGCGCACGACCGCATCGTGCTGTTCGGCGGCTTCGGTTTCGGCCAGCGCAAGAACGATACCTGGCGATGGGACGGCACCAGCACCCACTGGTCGGCACCCCTTCCTGCGATGGCTCCGCAGGCGCGAAACGGCCACGCGATGGTCTACGACAGCGCCCGTCAGCGTGTGGTGCTGACCGGTGGCATCTACTGCAGCGACGGCGTGTCGATGTTTCCCTGCGCGGACACCTGGGAATTCGACGGCGAGCTCTGGACCCGGGTCGTCGTGCCGCTCGGCTACACGCCGGGCCGCTGGCGGCATGGGATGGCTTACGACGCCGCGCGCGGCGTGGTGGTGATGTTCGGCGGCACGAACAATACCTACACGGAAATCTACGACGACACCTGGGAATTCGACGGCAACAGCTGGACGAAGAAAACCCCCGCCAACAAGCCTTCCGCGCGCCACGGACACACGATGGCCTACGACGCCGCGCGTCACAAGGTCGTGTTGTACGGCGGAGCGGGTGTCGGCCACGGCGCGGAACACTGGGAGTGGGACGGCAGCAACTGGACGCCGATCGTCCAGCCGACCGTCAATCCCGGCGCGCGCCAGTCGCATGCGATGACCTACGACAGCGCGCGCCAGCGGTTGGTGCTGGCCGGCAATTTCGGCGGAGGCATGGGGCGCGACGAGGTATGGGAGCTGGCCTGGGAGGAGCCGCCGCCGCCCGGCGTCACGACCACGACGTTGACCAGCGCTCCCGCCTCCAGCTCGTACGGCCAGAGCGTCACGTTGACTGCCACGGTCGTGCCGATCGCGCCGGCCACCGCGACGCCGACCGGCACGGTGACGTTCTTCGCCGACGGCAACGTCATCATCGGTTGCTACGGCAAGCCGCTGGACAACTCGGGTGTCGCCAACTGTGCCACCGATGCGCTCGCCGTGGGCAGCCACGCCATCACCGCGCAATACGGCGGCAATGCGGCATACCCGGCTTCGCAGCCAGCCTCCAACACGCTGTCGCTGCAGGTCGATGCGCTGACCACGACGATCGGTGCCGGGGCGTCCCCGACGAGTGCACGATTCGGCGAAACGATCTGGCTGGTCGCCGGCGTCGCGATCAACGGCAATCCCAATCATCCGGCCATCGCCGGCACAGTCGCCTTCTTCGACGGCGGCACCGCCGTGCCGGGTTGTGGCGCGGTGACGGTGGGCGTGTCCGGGCAGGCGCAATGCGCGGTCACGCACTTTGCGGTGGGCACTCATTCGCTGACGGCGAAGTTCACGCCCGGCCACGGCAACGCGCTGCCTTCGACCAGCCCCGATGCCGTGAGCATTTCCGTCGCCAAGGCCGACACCACGACCACGCTGAGCCTGCCTTCGTCTCCGATCGTGACGGGGTCGTTCGTCGACATCGGCGCGAGTGTTGCCGTGAATGCACCCGGCGCGGGTTCGCCGAGCGGAACCATCGCCATCACCGCCCCTGCCGGAGCGGGCTGCTCGATGTCGTGGCCGTCGCAGACGAGCTGCTCGTATCTGGCGAGCTCGACGATGACGCTCACCGCCACCTTCACGCCGGATGCGGCGTCCGGCACTGCCTTCAACGGCAGTGCCGCCAGCGGCGTGCTGACGGTCGTCGAAACCCATACGGTCACGCCGAGTGCCGGCGCGAACGGCTCGATTTCGCCGGGTGCGCCGCAGACGATCGTGCACGGCCAGACCGCGACGTTCCAGGTGACGCCGGCTCCGGGGCATATCGCGGCGATGGGCGGCAGTTGCGGTGGCGCTTTCCAGCCTTCCAGTACCACCCTCTGGGAGACCGGCGCGATCACGGCTGACTGCAGCGTGGCGGCGACCTTCCCGCCGCGCCTTGCCACGACGGTGCTGACCGGCAGCGCCGGCCCGATCACCTACGACCAGAGCGTCACTTTCACCGCCACGGTGCACCCCGCCGCGTCGACCCATCCCATGATCAACGATTCGCACGAGCCGACAGGCGTCGTGAGCTTTCGCGCCGATGGTGTTTCGATCGGCTGCGACAGCCAGCCCCTGAACTCGCTGCCCCCGGACCCGGGCAATCCGGCTCCGCGGCCCGTCACGGCCACTTGCACCACCCGCGCGCTCGCCGCTGGCAACCATACGATCTCCGCGCAGTACGGCGGCGACGGCAACTATCCGGGTCCGGCTCCTCAGCCGTCGTCCAATGAACTGGCGCTGCGCGTGGACGCGGCAGCGACGCACGTCGCCGTCGACGCGAGCTTCAGCGGCGGGCCCGTGTCCGGCCAGGCCGTCTCGCTGAATGCCGCGCTCCGGGCAGGCGGCGCCGACGGTCCGCTCGTCAACGGCGCTGCGAACGGTGCGATCGCGTTCCTCGACAACGGCGTCGCGGTGCCCGGTTGCGCGAGCGTGGCGGCTGCGGTGGGGCAATGCCCGAACGTGCGTCTCGCGGCCGGCACGCATGCGCTGACCGCCGTGTTCACGCCCGCCGACGGCAACCGGCAGGGATCGACCAGCGATGCTCGGGACCTCCTCGTCGGCAAAGCCTCCACCACGCTGTCGCTGATCGCACCGCCACAGCCGCTGACGCTCGGCCACAGTGCCACCATCGGCGCGAGCCTCGCCGTGAACGCCCCCGGATCGGGCGCGCCGGGCGGAACCATCGCCATCGGCGACGGCGAGGGCGCGAGTTGCGCGATCGCATGGCCGGCGCAAGCGGCCTGTTCGCTGACGCCCGTCCGGGCCGGCACGAAGACGCTCACCGCCACGTTCACGCCGGATGCGGCGTCCGGCACCGACTTCGACGGCAGTGAGGGCACTGGCTCGCTGACGGTGGAGGCCGCACAGCCCGGTGCAACGCTGACCAGCTCCGCCAATCCCAGCGTGTTCGGCCAGCCGGTGACGCTGACCGCCACCGTCACGCCGTCCGCCGGTGGTCAGGTGCCGACGACCGGCAATGGCATCGCGTTCTTCATCGGCGGCACGGAAGTCTGCCCGGGATCCACCCTGACGTCCGTCGCCGGTACGGCCAGCGCGAGTTGCGACGTGCCCCAATCGGTGCTTTCGGCGGGCAATCATGCGGCGACGTTCCAGTACGCGGGCGACGCCGACAACCTCGCGGTCGACGCGACGCTGGCGGGAGGCCAAACCGTTGCCAGGGCATCGACCACGACCACGCTGGACGTCCCCGTCACGCCGGTTTCGTTCGGCCGGAGCATCTCGATTGGTGCGGGCGTGACCGTGGTTTCGCCCGGATCGGGCGCGCCCGGCGGACGCATCGTCATCAGCGACGGCAGCGTCCATTGCACGATCGAGCTGCCCGGATCGACCTGCGATCTGATGCCGGCCAGCGCCGGCACGAAGACGCTCACCGCCACGTTCACGCCCGATGCGGCGTCCGGTGCCGGCTTCGAGGGCAGCACCGCGCACGGTGAAATGTCCGTGGAAAAAGCCGAGCAGGCGCCGTTGAGCCTCGCGACCGCTCCCGCCGTGCTGACGCCCGGACAGCAGAGCAGGCTCATCGCCAGCGGTGGTTCCGGCGACGGCGAGGTGACGTACTCGCTGGATGGCGGCCCGTGCGGCGTGAGCGGCGACACCGTCCTCGCCCAGGCCGTCGGCACCTGCGCCGTGCGTGCAACCAAGGCCGGGGGCGCGAACTACGAGGAAGCCTCCGCCACCGCGACGCTGAACGTCGTCGCTTCGCAGTTGACCCTGACCATCGACGACGGCCGCGACTACGTGCGCTACGGCCAGATCGTCGACACCATCGTCACGCTGGCGAACGTCGCGGGTGCCCCGACGGCCATCGACGTGCCGGTGACGTTCGCGTTGTCCGATGGCTTCGATCCCGACTTCGCCGAAGTCACCTGCCACGGCACCGGAGCGGGCGCGACCTGCATGCGCTCGAACGAACTCGATCCGCTGCGCTACCGCGTCACGCTGCCGCCGGGGCGCGAGCTGATGTGGCGGATCGTCGTTCCCGTGCGCCCGGACGCCGAGGGCGTGAGCGTGACGTTTTCCGCCAGCGCCGGTGGCGCGGAGTCCGCGAGCGACACGAACACGCTGGTGATCTTCAAGGAAGGCTTCGACACGCCATACGGCGACGGTACGCAAGCGGTCGACGACGCCGAGGGCGGTTGATGCCGCCTTGCGGGAGCGGTTTCGATCGCGATGTCCGGCGGAAGGGCGTCGAGACCGGGGCCGCTCCCACCAGGCGCCACCTTGCCGGAACAGGCAGGCGAGATGGCGGCGCGGGTGGCGACGCGATAGTCGCGCTCGCGGCGCCTGTCGGCGGCTTGATCATCGCCACGGGCGGGCGGGTTCCTCTCGACGGCGGCTTGGCGCGTCCGGCGGCGGGGCATGGCCTGCTGCCGCGGGCGGCTCCTGGAGGGCGCGGGCGGAGTCCGATGATCCATCCGCGGAAGCCCGGCGCTACAGGGCGCGGTGCATCACGTAGACGTCGGTCGGTCCGAGTACCGCGTGGCGGAACGCGCCCGGCACGCGACCGACGATCGCGAAGCCGTGGCGTTGCCACAGGCGCACCGCGCCTTCGTTGCTGCTGACGACGAAGTTGTACTGCATGGCGCGGAACCCGGCGCGGCGCGCTTCGGCGAGCGAGTGCTCGCACATCGCGGCCGCGATGCCTCGGCCGCGCGCCGCCGGCGACACCATGTAGCCGCAGTTCGCGACGTGGTCGCCGAGGCCGGGCTGGTTCGGTCGCAGCATGTACACGCCGAGCACGTCCCCGTCGCATTCGGCGACGAAGCAACGGCTCGGCGCCGTCGTCCACATGGCGCGCGCCGCATCCTCGGTGAGGTCGGGCGGATAACTGTAGGTGTCGCCGCCCGCGATCACCGCGCGGAAGATCGGCCACGCACGCGCGAATTCGCCCGCGCTGATCCCGCGGATGACGAGCCCGTCGCTCACGCGGCGTCGGCTTCGTCGAGCCTCACGCGCCCACGCAGCGAATTGGTCAGCGCCTCGGTGATGGCGACATCGACGAACTGGCCGATCAGCCGCGGCGGCGCCGGGAAGTTGACCGAACGCATGTTCTCGGTCTTGCCGGTCAGCTCGTTCGGGTTCTTGCGGCTCGGGCCCTCGACGAGTACGCGCTGCACGCTGCCGACCATGGCGTCGCTGATGGCCTTCGCGTTCGCGTTGATCGTCGCCTGCAGGCGCGCGAGGCGGGCGTGCTTGACGTCGTCCGCCGTGTCGTCGGCGAGGTTCGCCGCCGGCGTGCCCGGGCGCTTGGAGTAGATGAACGAGAAGCTCTGGTCGAAGCCGACGTCGTCGATCAGCTTCATGGTCTTGTCGAAGTCCGCGTCGGTCTCGCCGGGGAAGCCGACGATGAAGTCCGACGAGATGCAGATGTCCGGGCGCACGGCGCGCAGCTTGCGGATCTTCTGCTTGAACTCGAGCGTGGTATAGCCGCGCTTCATCGCGGCGAGGATGCGGTCGGAGCCGGATTGCACCGGCAGGTGCAGGAAGTTGGCGAGCTTCGGCACGTTCGCGTAGGCCTCGACCAGCGAATCGGAAAACTCGAGCGGATGCGAGGTGGTGAAGCGGATGCGGCCGATGCCGTCGATCTCGGCGATCGCGTGGATCAGCAGGCCGAGGTCGGCGACGCCACCGTCGAACATCGGCCCGCGATACGCGTTGACGTTCTGGCCCAGCAGGTTGACCTCGCGCACGCCCTGTTCGGCGAGCATCGCGATCTCGGCGAGCACGTCGTCGAACGGCCGGCTGATCTCCTCACCGCGCGTGTACGGCACGACGCAGAACGAGCAGTACTTCGAGCAGCCTTCCATGATCGACACGAACGCGCTCGGGCCCTCCGCGCGCGGCTCGGGCAGCTTGTCGAACTTCTCGATCTCGGGGAACGAGATGTCGACCTGCGGCTTGCCGCTCTCGCGGCGCGCCTCGATGAGTTGCGGCAGGCGATGCAGCGTCTGCGGGCCGAACACGAGGTCGACGAACGGCGCGCGCTTGACGATGGCGTCGCCTTCCTGGCTGGCGACGCAGCCGCCGACGCCGATCAGCACCGGCTTGCCGTCCTTCTTGTGCTCCTTCCAGCGACCGAGCTGGCTGAACACCTTCTCCTGCGCCTTCTCGCGGATCGAGCAGGTGTTGACGAGGATCACGTCGGCTTCGGCCTCGTCCTGCGTGAGCTCCAGTCCGTGCGAGGCCTTGAGCACGTCGGCCATCTTGGCCGAGTCGTACTCGTTCATCTGGCACCCGTGGGTCTTGATGTACAGCTTGCCGGCCATCTGCGTGAGCGAAATCCTAGAAAGTCCAACAGTTTACGTGGTAAAACCGCGCCTCGCCAAGCGTGGCGGGGCGGTCCTGCAACGGTTTCGCCGTTGCCGGGACGGAAACTTCCGGCGGAAAAGTCGATCCATACAGGCCATGTCGCGTTTTGCTTCGTTCCTTTGTCTTGCCTTGTGCGCGTATGCGTGGCCCGTGGAGGCGGGCGTGCTGTATCGCTGCGTGGCGAAGGACGGGGTGATCGGCTACACGAACAAGCCGGACGGCTTCCAGAACTGCAAGGTGCTGTCGCGCTATGCCGACAACGCGCCCAGGCCCAAGGCGCCCGCGCCCGCGCCGCCATCCGTCGCCGAGGCGCCGAAGCCACGGACGACGACCACGCACCGCTGGGTGTACGAAGAGAATCCGCCGCCGAAAGCGCCGGACTTCGCGAACGTCGCCGCCGCTTCCACGGTGTATCCGCCCGATGCGGCGCGCCCGTCGTTCGCGCGCGTGAATCCGGGAATCGAGAGCACGGCCAAGGCCGTCTTCCCGGAGGATTTCTCCACCGTCAACGCCGGCGTGGACAGCTCCGCGCGCGGACTCGAGCCGCCGTTGTTCATCGCTGCGCCCTACCGGCCGCGTCCGCAGCCGGCGCCGCCGGTCGCGGCGGCCACCGCAGTGACGGAGCAACCCGCCGCGGCGCCGGCGGTCCGGACACAGGTCGTCCGCGGTTCCGTCTATCGCGTGCAGCGCAAGGACGGCATCGTCGAGTACACCAACATCCGCCCGAAGGGCAGTTCGTTCGCGGTGCTGTTCACCTACATCGCGACCTGCGTCGCCTGCGATCTCCGTTCGAAGATCGACTTCGCGCGCACCGCATTGAACCTGGATGCCTACAAGGACGAAGTGGCCGCCGCCGCCGCCGATTTCGGCGTCGACGTGGCGTTGCTGCGGGCGGTGATCCACGCGGAATCCGCATTCAACCCGATGGCGCTGTCGAACAAGGGCGCGCAGGGGCTCATGCAGCTGATGCCGGGAACGGCCAACGACCTCGGCGTCGCCGACGCGTTCGATGCCGGCCAGAACATCCGCGGCGGTGCCCGCTACCTGTCCCAACTCCTGCAGGCCTTCAACGGCGACTCCCAGCTCGCCACCGCGGCCTACAATGCGGGGCCCGGGGCCGTGCAGAAATACGGCGGAATTCCTCCTTACGACGAGACCCAGGTCTACGTGCAGCGCGTGGCGACGCTGCGCGACCGCTACCGGAAGGCGCTGTAGGGGGCGAGGTTGGCGATTCGGGACTCGGAAGGGCGGCTGGCGAAGCGCTCCACGAGAGCCGAAGCCTGCACCGCCATTTTTTCCGAATCCCCAATCCCCAATCCCGGCTTCTCAGGCTCCGATCGTACTCGGCGACGGGCGCTGCGCCAGCGTCACGTCGATCGCGAAGGGGACGTTGTTGCGCAGGCCCTCGATGCGCACCTTGGTGCCGGGAACGAGCATCGCTTCCCGGTTGCGCAGGTCACCCTGGTCGACGATGGCGACGCCGTCGAGCTTGAGCAGCAGGTCGTAGGGCTGCAGCCCGGCCTGCGCGGCCGGACTTTCCTGCACCACGCGGGCGACCAGGACGCCCTGCGGGCGGGAGGTCGCGCCGTTCGGCGGCGGGATGTCGACGTAGTCGATGCCGATCCATCCGCGGATCACGTGGCCGTGCTGGACGATCTGGTCCAGCACGGTCTTGGCGGTCGTCACCGGGATCGCGAAACCGATGCCCTCCGCGCCGGGCGTGTAGCCTCCGCGGGCGTCGGCCGTCGGCGTGCGCGGATAGACGGCGGTGTTGATGCCGATCAGTTCGCCGGCCGCGTTGACCAGCGCGCCGCCGGAGTTGCCGGCGTTGATCGCGGCGTCGGTCTGGATGAAGTCCTCGTAGGCGGACATGCGCAACTGACGGCCGGTGGCGCTGACGATGCCCATCGTGACCGTCTTGCCGAGGCCCACGGGATTGCCGATCGCGAGCACGACGTCGCCGACCTCCGCGGTCTTGTCGTCCGGCACGGCGATTTCGGGCAGGTTGCCGGCGTCGATCTTCAGCACGGCCAGATCGGTCTCGACGTCGCTGCCGATGACCTGGGCCTTCGACACGCGGCCGTCGTCGAGCAGCACCTGGATGTCGTCGGCGCCGTTGATGACGTGGTTGTTGGTCAGCACGTAGCCGGCCGAGCTGAAGATGACGCCGGAACCGAGGCTGCGGTCGAGGCGCTTTTCCAGCGGGCCGAGGGCGACACCGCCGCGCATGCCGAGCAGTCGCTGCGTCAGCGGGCTCAGCGGCACCATCTGGCGCTGCAGCGTGGTGCGGTTCGCGTAGATGTTGACGACCGCGGGCGAGGCGCGCGTGACGGCGTCGGCGTACGAGAACGGGCCGTGGCGCGAGCCCGCGTCGACCATCCCGGCACGGTCGTACGGCTCCTGCGCGCCGCCGCGCAGGCGCGCGACCAGTCCCGGCGCCGCGAGGTTCAGCACGAACGCGGCGGCGAGGCCGACCACGGCGCAGCGCGCGGCGAAGGCGAGGAAGTCGATGAGTCTGCGGGTGCGCATGGGGATCGATGCCGGTGGCGACGTCGCGATCGTCCGCACAGGACGCCGCAGGCGCGCGGCTTCGATTGTGCGGTACAGGGGCGTTCGTTAAACTAACACGATTTTCCGGTCGTCCGCAGCGCGAAAGCTTCGCGGCGGGGCGGCTGGGCGTGTTTCGTAGTCTTGCGGTCCTGGACGATCGCACAACCCTCCGGAGTGCTGATGGCAAACGATGCTGTGGTGGACCAGGGGCGCCGCCGATTCCTGACTGCGACGACCTCCGTCGTCGGAGGCGCGGGTGTCGTGCTCGCGGCGATTCCCTTCGTCAAGTCCTGGGAGCCGAGCGTAGCGGCCAAGACCGCCGGCGCGCCGGTGGTGGCCGATATCAGCAAGATCGAGCCGGGGCAGAAGGTCACGTTCGAATGGCGCGGCCTGCCGGTGTTCGTGGTGAATCGCACGAAGGACCAGCTCGACGCACTGCCGACGCTCGATTCGCACCTGCGCGACCCGAAGTCGGACAACGCCGCGCAGCAGCCCGAATACGCGAAGAACGAATACCGCTCGATCAAGCCCGAGTGGCTGGTCGTGACCGGCCTGTGCACGCACCTGGGCTGCGTGCCGGACTTCTTCCCGGACCTCAAGCCGGAACCGTTCGATCCGCAGTGGAAGGGCGGCTTCTACTGCCCCTGCCACAAGTCCCGCTACGACATCGCGGGCCGCGTCTATGAAGGCGTGCCGGCACCGGCGAACCTCGCCGTCCCGCCATACCACTTCGTGGACGACACGCACGTCCTGATCGGCGTCGGTCCGGAGGGCAAAGTCTGATGGCCAGCGTATTCACGAACATCGGCAACTGGGTCAACGAGCGCGCACCGGGCCTGATGCCCGTGTACCGCAAGCACATGACCGAGTACTACGCGCCGAAGAACTTCAATTTCTGGTACTACTTCGGCGTGCTCGCGCTCGTCGTGCTGGTGAACCAGCTCCTGACGGGCATCTTCCTGACGATGAACTACAAGCCGAGCGCGGCGGAAGTCGCGCCCGGCGTGTCGGCCGCGTTCGCCTCGGTCGAGTACATCATGCGCGACGTCAGCTGGGGCTGGCTGATCCGCTACATGCACTCGACCGGCGCCTCGCTGTTCTTCGTCGTCGTCTACCTGCACATGTTCCGCGGCCTGCTCTACGGCTCGTACAAGAAGCCGCGCGAGCTGGTGTGGATCCTCGGCATGCTGATCTTCCTGGCGCTGATGGCCGAGGCGTTCCTGGGCTACGTGCTGCCGTGGGGCAACATGTCGTTCTGGGGCGCGAAGGTCATCATCTCGCTGTTCGGAACGATCCCGTGGATCGGCCCTTCGCTGGTCGAGTGGATCATGGGCGACTACCTGCCCGCCGACGCCACGCTGAACCGCTTCTTCGCGCTGCACGTCATCGCGCTGCCGCTGGTGCTGCTGCTGCTCGTCGTGCTGCACATCTTCGCGCTGCACGAAGTCGGCTCGAACAATCCGGACGGCGTCGAGATCAAGAAGGGGCCGAAGGGCAACCGCTGGTCCGAAAAGGCGCCGGCGGACGGCATTCCGTTCCATCCGTACTACACGCTGCACGACATGGTCGGCATCGGTTTCTTCCTGATCATCGCCTCGTTCATCATCTTCTACGCGCCGACCTTCGGCGGCTGGTTCCTCGAGCACGACAACTTCGTGCCGGCGAACAACCTCGCCACGCCGGAACACATCAAGCCGGTTTGGTACTTCACGCCGTTCTACGCCATCCTGCGCATGGTGCCGTCGTTCTTCGGCACGGCGATCTGGGGCGTGATCGCGATGTTCGGCGCCATCGTGCTGCTGTTCCTGGTGCCGTGGCTGGATCGTGGCACGGTCAAGTCGGTGCGCTACCGCGGCACCGGCTACAAGGTCGCGCTCGGCCTGTTCGCGCTGTCGTTCTTCATGCTGGGCGCGGTGGGCGCCGGCGTTTCGGCCGAGATGATCCCGAAGATCTTCGGCGCCGACGCCGACTCGACCTTCATCGAGAACCTGTTCGGCCGTTTCTGGACGATCGTCTACTTCGCCTTCTTCGCGTTCCTCTGGGCCTATACGCACTTCGGCTACGAGAAGACCAAGCCGGTGCCGGACCGGGTGACGACGCATGACTAAGGCCAGGACGAATCCCGCCATGAGGAAATCCATGTTCGCCAAGCTCGCCGGTGCCGCGCTCGCCTGCCTGATGACGTTCGCCAGCGCCACGGCGTCCGAAGGCGGCGGCCTGCAGTCGGCCGGCGTCAGCCTCAACGACGTCGCCTCGATGCAGCGCGGCGCGAAGCTGTTCTTCAACTACTGCTCGGGCTGCCACTCGCTGCAGTACCTGCGCTACTCGCGCATTGCCGAGGATCTCAAACTCGACCCGAAGGACGTCGAGAAGAGCTTCGTGTTCACCGGTGCCAAGATCGGCGACCAGGCCAAGAACCACATGCCGCACGCCGGCGGTACGCAGTGGTTCGGCAAGGCGCCGCCGGACCTGACCCTGGAAGCCCGCTCGAAGGGTCCGGACTGGATCTACACCTATCTGAAGTCGTTCTACCTGGATCCGAGCCGCCCGCTCGGCTGGAACAACACGCTGTTCGCCAACGCGTCGATGCCGAACCCGTTGTGGGAACTGCAGGGCATCCAGGTGCTCAAGCCGGCGTCCGGCGAGGGCGCCCACGGTGGCCACGAAGGCGGTGCGGCGTTGGACCTGCACACCCCGGGCAGTCAGACGCCGGAGCAGTTCGACCAGACGGCGCGCGACATCACGGCTTTCCTGCAATACGCGGCGGAGCCTGCTGCACTGCAACGCGAGTCGATGGGCGTCTGGGTGCTGCTGTACCTCGCCCTGTTCACGTTCATCGCCTACCTGCTCAAGCACGAGTTCTGGAAGGACGTGCACTGAGGCAGGGGGGCGACGGCCGCCTTTCCGGCTCCACGGCCCGCGGGATTCCATCCCGCGGGCTGTTTCGTTTCGGGGACCCGTTCCTTTCGCCGTCGCCGCTCCTAGTCGCCCGGGCGTTCGCCGTAGTAGAGTGCCGACTCGTGGGTAAGCTCCAAACGGGATGGAGAGGGGATGACGAATGGCCTTGAACCAGCGCTCGCGTACCATCTTGACCCTGTACTCCGCGCCCGACAGCGTGCATTGCCACCGCGTGCGCATGACGCTGGCCGCCAAGGGCGTGAGCTACGATCACGTCGTCGTCGATCTGGACAGTCCGCCCGAGGACCTGATCGACCTGAATCCGTACAACTCGGTGCCGACGCTGGTCGATCGCGATCTGGTCCTCTATGACACCAGCGTCATCTGTGAATACCTCGACGAACGCTACCCCCATCCGCCGCTGATGCCGGTCGACCCAATGTCGCGGGCGCGGCTGCGATTGGCGATCGTGCGCATCGAGAACGACTGGCTGACGCTGGTCGAGCAGATCGAGGAAGGCGGGAAGGGCGCCGAGGCCGCGCGCAAGGCGCTGCGCGACGACCTCGTCCGCAACGCATCGGCCTTCAAGGCCTCGAAGTTCTTCCTGAGTCCCGAAGTCAGCCTGGCCGATTGCGCACTGGCGCCGCTGGTCTGGCGACTGGACTCGCTCGGCGTGCAGCTGCCGCGCGAGGCCCAGCCGATCATCGACTACGGCGAGCGCATCTTCCGCAGCCAGGGCTTCGTGCGCAGCATGACCGCCGAGGAAAAGGCGTTGCGTCCAGCGGCCTAGTCCGGGAAACTGGCCGGTCCCAGTCCGCGAGCCGAATTCCATGTCCTCGACTTCCATGACGTCCAATCGTCCGTATCTCCTGCGGGCGCTGTACGAATGGATCAGCGACAACGGCCTGACCCCGTACCTGCTCGTGGATGCCGCCGGCGACGGGGTGCGGGTGCCTCCGGGCACCGCCAAGGACGGTCGCGTCGTGCTCAACATCGCGGCGCGTGCGGTCAGCCAGCTCGACATGGCCAACGAGCACATCAGCTTCCTTGCGCGCTTCAGCGGGGTCAGCCAGTCGGTCCACGTACCCATGGCCGCGGTGCTGGCGATCTACGCGCAGGAAAACGGGCAGGGGATGATGTTCTCGTCGGAGAGCCCGTCGACCGAACCGCCTCCGCCGGCACCGGCACCGGAAGAGCCGCCGAAACGATCGCACCTGCGGGTCGTCAAGTAACCCGGGATCGGCCGCGGCGCTGCGGCCGACGGACGGAACTCCTATTCCACCACCCGGAGATACGGCGGCCGCGGCGCCGCCGGCGCGGGCGAGGCCGTCGCGCTCAGCGGAAGGCTCCAGGATTCGAGCCGGTGTCCGGCGAGATCGAGGTGGCCGCGGTGGCGGTCGCTGCCGTCCAGGCTGATCTCGAACTGGTAGCGCCGGACCAGGGTCGGCAGGCCGTCGCGGCGCGAGAGGCGCAGCCGCTTCAGCGAGACGCTCTGGTCGAGCAGTTGCACGCCGGCGTCCCCGCACAGGGCGCGGCCGTGCTGGATGGCGGCCTCGCGGGCCCGCAGTGCGTCCATCCAGGCCCAGATGGCGAGGGCGAGGGCGAGAAGAAGAATCCAGGTTCCGAGCATCGGGACAGTGTGGGGTTCCCGCCCGCGCCAGGCAAGCCCGGGAGGGAGCCGTTCAGAGACCGGAGATCTCGATCCGCATCGACAGGTCGATCGCGCGCACGTGCTTGGTCAGCGCGCCGATCGAGACATAGTCGACGCCGGTCTCGGCGATCGCGCGGACGCGGTCGAGCGCGACCGAGCCGGAGACTTCGAGCGGGACGCGTCCGCCCACTTCGGCGACCGCCTGCGCGAGCTCGTGCAATTCGAATTCGTCGAGCATGATGCGGTCGGCGCCGGCCGCCAGCGCCTCGCGGAGTTCGGAGAAGTTTTCCACTTCGGTCTCGACCAGCAGGCCGGGATGCAGCGCGCGTGCCCGCTGCACCGCAGCGGCGATGGAACCGGCCGCAGCGATATGGTTCTCCTTGATGAGGACGGCGTCGAACAGGCCGATGCGGTGGTTCCGGCCGCCGCCGACGCGCACCGCGTACTTCTGAGCCAGCCGCAGGCCGGGCAGGGTCTTGCGCGTGTCGAGCACGACGGTGCGGGTGCCGCGCGTCGCCTCGACGTAGGTCGCGGTGGCCGTCGCTGTGCCCGACAAGGTCTGCAGGAAGTTCAGCGCGGTGCGTTCGCCGGTGACGAGGCTGCGTGCAGCCCCTTCGATGTGGCAGAGCACGGTGCCGGGAGCGACGCGGTCGCCGTCGGCGACGTGCCATTCCACGCGGACGTCCGGATCGATCTGCCGGAAGCATTCCCCGAACCAGGCTGTGCCGCAGAGCACCGCGGCTTCGCGCGTGATGACGCGCGCGCGCGCGTTCGCGCCGGAGGGCAGCAGGTCGGCGGTGACGTCGCCGCTGCCGATGTCCTCGGCGAGGGCGCGACGGACATCGCCCTCGATCGTTTCCCTCGAGGGGAGAGTCGGCGAATCGGTGTTCAAGGAAGCCCCGGGTCTGTTCGACATGGCCCGCATGATAGCCAGAAGGTTCGCGGCGTGGTGAGCGCGGTGCGAGACGGATCTCGCCGCTGCCGTTCCGTCATCGGATGTCGTGTCGGCGCTGCCGCGCGCTGCTGCGGACTCGATGCGGAGCGGTACGACGAGCGACCGATCGTGGCTGCATTCCGGGAACCGCCCCGGGATCCGATCGTGCTCGGCGTGTCCCCGTGCCAACCGCTGTGCCCGAGGCGCAGAACGGTCCGCGAAGAGCGGTCGGGGGCGGCTCAGCTGGCGGGGGGCGCGGGCGTCGCTGCAGGGGCCGTGTCGTGCGTGCTGCGCAGGCGCGCGACGATGGCGTCGAGGGCCCGGTCGAACAGCGGTACCTCCTCGAGCACGATGGCGCTGCCGCGGCGCAGCTCCACCGCGAGCGCGGCGACGGTCTTGTCGCAGACCTTCAGGCCGCGGCGGTTGACGAACAGGTACTTGGAGCTGATCGGGCTGATCCAGGAGAGCTTCGCGCGCTCGCGCTGGTCTTCATCGTCGATGAACTCGATCCAGGTGCCGACCTTGAGCTCGCGCACCATGCGGACGAACTCGTCGTCTTCGGCCAGCGGCTCGGCCGGCGTCTCGGGTTCGACGCTGCCGGAACTGAGGACGACTTCCTCGACCGGGCTCTGCACGGCCACGGCCGGAGCCGGCGCAGCGGCTTCCGTGTCGGCCTCGGCTGCCGCGGATTCGACCACCGGGCCGAGATTGCTTTCGATGACTTCCTTCGCGCTGCGCGTCTCGACTTTCTGGCCGTCGAGCAGGCGCCGGTAGAACTGCGACAGCTCCTGCATGAGCTGGCGCACGTCGCTGTCGTGGTAGGCGACCGTGGCGAGGCCGTGCCGCAGGGCCTTCTCGAGCTGCGGCAGCAAGGCGCGCAGGCGCGTGTGCTCGCTCTCGGTCGTCTTCGGCTGGGCGCTCCAGACGAACTCGTCGGCGAAGCGCAGGGCGTTCTTCCACTCGTCCGAATCCTCGCCCTGGCGCAGCAGGATCAGCACGAGATAGTTCGCCCACGGGCGCGACAGCACGCTATGCACGACCGGCGGCAGGTCGCGGTTCTCGATGCGCTTCAGGATCTCGCGCGCGGACGTACGGCGGGCATCCAGCAGCTTCTCGCGCCCGCGCGTCGCCTCGGCGGCACGCTGTTCGGCGAGATCGGCGCGCTTGTGGTGCTGTTCGATGAAGTCGTCGAACGACTCCAGCTCCCGCTCGAACACGCCGACGTCGTCGTCGAAGTCGTTGAGCACGCGATCGACGGAGGCCTTGATGCGATCGTGCAGGCGATGGTCGCGATCGGATTCCTCCGACCAGCCCTTGCCGGCCTCGGCCAGGGTGTCGAGCAGGCGCCGCGCCGGATGCGCCTTCTGCGCGAACAGGTGCTTGTCGAGGATCGCGACCTTCAGGTAGGGGATCTGCAGGCGGCCGAGGATGGCCTGGATCTGCGCCGGCAGGTTGCGGTCGCGCAGGATGTACTCGAACAGCATGCCGACGAGGTCGATGGTGTCCTCGTCCGCGCTGGAGACCCGGCGATCCTTCGCGTCCTCGGACAGCCGGTTGACCTGTTCGAGCAGTTCGCGCTTGATCTGCTGCACGGCCTGCGCCGCGTCGGTGACGCTGTCGGCCTGCGCACGCGCGGCCAGGGACTGGTTCTGCAGGATGGTCAGCGCGCTGAGCAGGTCGGTCGGGCTGAGACCGGGCGTTCCCGGCGCGCCGCTGCCGGCGGCCGGCACGAAGTCGCCGCTGCCGCGACGGCTCGCCAGCAAGGAGCGCAGGGTGCCGTAGAGCTCGGCCTGCAACTCGTTCGAGACGTTCGATGCGTAGTAGGGACCGCCCGGTGCGACGTCCCCGATCTCGGCGGAGCCGTCCGCCACGCCGCCGTGGACGGGTGACGCCGGATTGGGATTGCGCGTCCCCTGCGGGACCGAGTGCCGTACCTGCGGCAGTACGCCGGCGCGGATCAGTTCGACGTTGACCTCGTCGTAGACGGGTTCGAGCCCCGTCATCACGTAGCGGTCGAACAGCTTGTAGACGATCAGCTTGACCTGCACGTTGACGTCGAACTCGCGCACCGCCACGCGGAACGCCTGCCCCAGCGCGGCCGGTCCGATCGGATTGTTCGAGTCCTCGACCTTGCCGCCGCCGATGATCACCGACAGGCGCTGGTTGAGCTGGTACATCGCGCGGGTGAGCCGGTTCTCCGCTTTCGCGACCATGCTGGTGACGGCCAGCGATTCCTCCAGTTCCTGGTCGTCGACCAGCGACAGGCCGCTGTTCGGCGACTGCGGCGCGACTTCCGGCCGCGCCGTGCGCAGCTTGCCTTCCGCGAAGTCGGTGAAGGCCTTGGTCGCCTGCTCCTGGAACAGGCGCTCGACCAGTTGGCGCTTCTTGCGCACCTCGCGCATGCCGTCGAAGTACTCGGTCTGCACGGCGTTGCTGCCGGCGCGCTCGGCGAGGTCGAACAGCGCGTCGTCGACGTTCTCGAACAGCGTGTTGACCAGGGCGTTGATGCGTTTGAGCGAGATGCCCCGGACGAGCTTGAGCAGGTCGCCGAGGCGGTCGCTGCTGGTGGCCGCGGCCACCTGGCGCTGCTGCAGGTCGACGACGTTCTGGGATTCGTTGACGGATGTCATGGTGCGATACCTGCGTCGCTGCCGGCGCTTCCCCCGACGTACGGGCCGCATGCTCCCGCAGGGCCGGTTACGGCGTTGTGAAACCTGTCACTCGGGAAGGTCGGCCGTCGAATCATGGGCGCGGGAAGTCCGCCAGTTGCGAGGTCTCGATGGATTCGTCGACCAGCATCACCGGGATGTCGTCGTCGACGCGGTAGATCCGGCGGCTGTCGCGCGTGACCAGGCCGGCGGCGAGGGTCCGCCCGACCGCGCTGCCGGCGTGGTCGCGGACGTCGCCGGCGGCGATCGCCCGGTTGAGGACGGAGAGCTCGGGCGGGTCGAGCGGGCGCAGCGGCGCCTTCGTCAGCGGGCAGCAGAGGATGTCGAGCAAGCGCTTGTCCATGGGCATCCGGATTGCGCCGGGCGGTGGCCGGTGCGAATGTGCGTACAATAGCGATTTACGCGTGCCACGACCAATGACAGAGCGCCCAAAAATCGGAGTCGTCATGGGGTCCCGCTCGGACTGGGACACGATGCGCCATGCGGCGGAAACGCTGGAGCGGCTGGGCGTTCCCCACGAGGTCCGCGTCGTTTCGGCGCACCGCACGCCCGACCTGCTGTTCGACTATGCCGACCAGGCGATCGGGCGCGGCCTGTCGGCGATCATCGCCGGCGCCGGCGGCGCCGCGCACCTGCCGGGCATGCTGGCCGCCAAGACGCGGCTGCCGGTGCTCGGCGTGCCGGTACAGTCGCACGCGCTCAATGGCATGGATTCCCTGCTGTCGATCGTGCAGATGCCGGCGGGGATTCCCGTCGCGACCTTCGCGATCGGCCGCGCGGGCGCGATCAACGCGGCGCTCTGCGCCACCGCGATCCTCGCCGGCGCCGATGCCGAACTCGCGGCGCGGCTCGACGCGTTCCGCCGCGAGCAGACCGACACCGTCCTGGCCCATCCGGATCCGCGCGAGACGGCATGAGCAGGTGCGAGCCGGGGGTCTTCACCTCTCCCTCCTCGGGTAGAGGATGCGCCGCAGGCGCGGCTGGGAGCGTCCGGAGCGAGGTGTCCCGCTCCGCTCACCCTCGTCCCATCCCTTTCCCGGCGACGGGAGAGAACATGTCAGTGCCGCGCGGATCCTCCCCGCACGGACTTTGCGAAGAATTCGGGTCGTCCCGCACATGCAAACGATAGGTATCCTGGGCGCCGGCCAGCTGGCCCGCATGCTCGCACTGGCCGGCGCACCGCTCGGCCTGCGCTTCCTCGTCGTCGATACGGCGGCCGATGCGTGCGCGGGGCAGGTCGCCCCCCTGCTGCTGGCGGACTGGCGCGACTTCGACCGGCTCGCCGATTTCGCGTCACGAATCGACGTGGCGACGTTCGATTTCGAGAACGTGCCGGCCGAAACCGCGCAGTGGCTGACGGAGCACGTGCCGGTGTTCCCGAACCCGCGCGCGCTGGCGACGTCGCAGGACCGCCTGGAAGAGAAGACGCTGTTCCGCCGCATTGGCCTGGAGACACCGGATTTCGAGGCGGTCGACAGTCGGGACGACCTCGCCCGGGCCGTCGAGCGCCTCGGCGTGCCGTCCATTCTCAAGACACGCCGGCTCGGCTACGACGGCAAGGGCCAGTTCCGCCTGAAATCGCCGGCCGACGTCGACGCGGCCTGGGCCGCGCTCGGTGGCGCGCCGTCGATCCTCGAGGCCTTCGTGCCGTTCGAGCGCGAGCTGTCGGTCGTCGCCGTACGTTCGCGCGAGGGGGAATTCCGCGCCTATCCGCTGACGCAGAACTGGCACGCCGACGGCATCCTTTCCGCCAGTCTTGCACCCGCGCCGGACAGCGAGGCGCTGGCGCCGCTCGCGTTCGCGCATGCCCGGCGCATCGCCGAGGAACTGGACTACGTCGGCACCTTCGCGCTGGAACTGTTCGTCCAGGGAGGCCGATTGCTCGGCAACGAGATGGCGCCGCGCGTGCACAACTCCGGCCACTGGACGATCGAAGGGGCGCCGGCCAGCCAGTTCGAGAACCATCTGCGTGCCGTGCTCGGCCTGCCGCTCGGCGACACGTCGGCGCTCGACATCCACGTCATGCTGAACTGGGTCGGCGAACTGCCGCCGGCGACGCCGATCCTGGCCGAGCCGCGTGCGCACTGGCACGACTATGGCAAGAGTGCGCGTCCCGGCCGCAAGGTCGGCCACGCGACAGTGTGCGCTCGCAGCGCGGAGGAGATGCGCGAGCGCCTGACCCGGCTCGGCAGGGCGCTCGGGCGAGAGGAACAGGTCGCTCCCGTGCTGGCCGTATTGAAGGGCGCGGGCTGATCCGGTCCATGGGGCGTGCCGTCACCGAATGCCGCACGGACGACGGAGTACGCCAACGCCTGGGGGATGCCGGTACGTCCCCGTTCCGGGCCGTGGCAAAAACGAAAACGCCCGCGTCGGCGGTAGGCCGGCGCGGGCGTGGTTTCCCGGATGCGGGCGGCGCGGAAGCTGCGCCGTCGCCGGTCAGGCCATCTGGCTCGCCACGAAATCCCAGTTGACGAGGTTCCAGAACGCCTCGACGTACTTCGGGCGCGCGTTGCGGTAGTCGATGTAGTAGGCGTGCTCCCACACGTCGCAGGTCAGCAGCGGACGATCCGTGCCGGTGATCGGCGTGCCGGCGTTCGACGTGCTGGCGAGCGCGAGGCTGCCGTCCGGGCGCTGCACCAGCCAGCCCCAACCGGAGCCGAAGGTTCCGACGCTGGTCTTGGTGAACTCGTCCTTGAACTGGGCGAAGCCGCCGAACGCCTTGTTGATCGCGTCGGCGAGGCGGCCGGTCGGCTCACCGCCGCCGTTCGGCGCCAGGCAGTTCCAGTAGAACGTGTGGTTCCAGATCTGCGCGGCGTTGTTGAACATGCCGCCGGAGGACTTCTTGATGATCTCCTCGAGGGAGAGGTTCTCGAACTCCGTGCCCTTGATCTGGTTGTTGAGGTTCGTGACGTAGGTCTGGTGATGCTTGCCGTAGTGGTAGTCGATGGTTTCCGCGGAAATGTGCGGAGCCAGCGCGTCGCGCGCCCACGGAAGCGGAGGAAGTTCGATCGCCATCGGGAGTCTCCTTGCCGACTGGTGGAGGAAAACGGAGGGGTCTCGCAGTCTATGGAGTCGCGCCCTCCCAAATCAACCGAACCGGTGCGAACTGGTACCATGCGGGCCTCGACGCGATATCGCGCCGCGCCTTCCATCCGAGAGTCATCATGGACGTCATCGAACGCATCAAGTCCACCGTCGAATCGCAGCCGATCGTGCTGTTCATGAAGGGGACGCCGCAATTCCCGATGTGCGGTTTCTCCAGCCGCACCGCGCAGGCGCTGAAGGCGGTCGGGGCGAGCTTCCATTCGGTCAATGTGCTGGAAGATCCCGAGATCCGCGCGAACCTGCCGCGTTACTCCAACTGGCCGACGTTCCCGCAGTTGTTCATCAACGGCGAGTTGATCGGCGGCTGCGACATCACGCTGGAGCTGTACGAGTCCGGCGAGCTGGAGCGCCTGGTCCAGGACACGCAGGGCTGATCGTGCTCGATCACGTACGCCCGGCGGACGGCACGCCGTCGCCCGCCGCCGATTCCCTGCGCGATCGCGTGGTGCTCGTCACCGGTGCCACCGGAGGCCTCGGCCGAGCCGTTGCGCTGGCCGCGGCGGCGGCTGCCGCCACGGTGGTGCTGCTGGGACGCAAGGTGCGTCCGCTCGAAAAGCTCTACGACGAGATCGAGGCGCTCGGTGCGCCGACACCGGCGATCTATCCGATGGATCTGGCCGGAGCGACGCCGCGTGATTTCGCCGAGCTGGCCGCGGCGGTCGAGCGCGGCGTCGGTCGCCTGGACGGGCTGGTGCACGCCGCTGCGCATTTCGACACCCTGCAGCCGTTCGAGCAGCAGACTGCCGCGGAATGGACGCGTTCGCAGCAGGTCAACCTGCATGCGCCGGCGCTGCTGACCCAGGCCTGCCTTCCGTTGATGCGGCGCTCCGATGATGCGGCGATCGTGTTCGTGTTCGACGACGTGGAACGCGTCGGCAAGGCGTTCTGGGGCGGATACGGCGTCGCCAAGCACGGCCTTGCCGGTCTCGCTTCGATCCTTCACCAGGAAACGGACAGCTCGACCGTCCGCACGCATGCGCTTCTGCCGGGCCCCATGCGGACCGCCCTGCGCCGCGCCGCGTACTACGGTGAGAACACCCTGGTCCATCCGGAGCCGGCGTTCGCGGCCGCTGCCGCCGTTTGGCTGCTCGGTCGCGAAGGCGCCGCGTTGCGCGGCAAGGTGCTGGACCTGCGCCCGACGGTTTGACCGGCCTCTGGAGTCCGTACTCCAGCGCCTGGTCCTACAATGACGCAGTAGGACCCGTCCCGGAGGGAAGCGGTGCCGCATCGCGTGTCCGCGCGCCGGCGCGGGAAGCCGCGACGTCATCGGAGCCTGCTTGCTGGCCGCGGCGGAGCCCGCGGTTCCGTACCTCCGGGTTTGCCACCGGAGCCGCACCCCTGCAGCAACCAACGGAAAGCCCATGGAAAGTTCGATGAGCACGCTGTCCGCCGGTGTCCTGTTGTTCCTCATCATGGACCCGGTCGGAAACATCCCGCTGTTCCTCAGCGTCCTGAAGAACTGCGCACCCGAGCGACGCATGCTGGTGATCGTGCGCGAGATGCTGATCGCGCTGGTCACGCTGTTCGCGTTCCTGTTCGGTGGCCAGTACCTGCTGCATTTCCTCCAGCTCAAGCAGGAATCGGTGGCGATCGCGGGCGGGATCATCCTGTTCATCATCGGCGTGCGCATGATCTTTCCTCCCCAGAACGGCATCTTCGGCGGGGAGGAAGGCAGCGAGCCGTTCATCGTGCCGCTGGCGATCCCGGCCGTGGCCGGTCCGTCGACGATCGCGGCCGTCATGCTGCTGGCCAACAGCCACCCGGGGCGCACGGTCGACTGGAGCGTGGCCCTGCTCGTCGCCTGGCTGCTGACCTTGCTGATCCTGCTGTCGTCGACCTTCCTGTTCCGCATCCTCGGCCTGCGCGTGCTGACGGCGATGGAGCGCCTCATGGGCATGCTGCTGGTCGCGCTGTCGGTACAGATGTTCCTCGACGGCGTGGTCGCATACGTGAAGCTCGCCATTTCACATTGAGGCGTACGACCGGCAGGCGCAAAGCTGTTGTAATACGGGGACGCTAGCGTGCCGAGAATGTCTGGGGAGATGTGCCTTGATCAGCGTTGAACGCACGTTCTACGAGAAGTTTCCGCGGCTTGCCGAAGGCAAGGCGCGTGCGTTCTCGCTGCCGGTCGTCGGACTGCTGCGCAGGATCGCCTGCGAGGAACGCATCAACACGATGCTCAGCGGAGGCGAGTCGCTGAGCGGTTTCGAGTTCATCGACTTCGCGCTGCACGAGCTGAACATCCGCTACGAGGTCGCCAACACCGACCGCGAGAACATCCCTTCGGAAGGGCGCGTCGTCATCGTCGCCAACCATCCGCTCGGTGCGATGGACGCGCTGACCCTGATCCAGCTCGTGGGCTCCGTTCGGCGCGACGTCAAGATCCTCGCCAACGACATACTCCTGAAACTCGAGCCGCTGGCGCCGTTGTTTCTGCCGGTGCCCGTGTTCGGCGGCAACGGCATGAGCGCGATGCGCGAGGCCTATCGCGCGCTCGAGCGCGAGGAGGCCGTCATCGTGTTCCCGGCGGGAGAAGTCTCGCGCATGAGCTCGAAGGGCGTGCGCGACCTCGGTTGGTCGACCGGCTTCGCGCGCCTCGCCCTGAAGACCGGCGCGCCGGTCTTGCCGGTGCACATCGCCGCACGCAATTCGCCGATGTTCTACGGCGTGTCGATGCTGGCCAAGCCGCTGGGCATGCTGCTGCTCGCGCGCGAGATGTTCGGCGCATCGAATTCGCGCATCGAGTTCCAGGTCGGCGAAATGGTGACGGCCGAGACGCTGATGCAGTCGAAGCTCGACGTCGACGGCATTGCCAGGCACATGCGCCGGCACGTCTATCGGCTCGCGCGCCGGCGTCCGACCGTGTTCCCCACCTCCGCCGCCGTTGCGCATCCGGAGCCGCTCGAGGCCGTGCGCCGCGCGCTGGATGCCGCGGAAGTGCTCGGCAGCACCAGCGACGGGAAGCAGATCCTGCTGCTCGACGCTACCCCGGACAATCCGGCCCTGCGCGAAATCGGACGGCTGCGCGAACTGTCGTTCCGCCGCGTCGGCGAAGGGACCGGAGCCCGCCGCGACCTCGATCGCTACGACGCGTGGTACCGCCATGTCGTTCTCTGGGACGAGCCGTCCCGGACCATCGTCGGGGCCTACCGGCTGGGTGAGGCGGGTCCGATCCTGCGCGAGCGCGGCCTCGACGGCCTGTACTCGGCCAGCCTGTTCGACTACGCGCCGGAAGCGTCGGCCTTCCTGCCGGAGGCCGTCGAGCTCGGCCGCAGCTTCGTGCATCCGGCCTGGTGGGGATCGCGCAGCCTCGACTACCTCTGGCAGGGAATCGGGGCCTACCTGCGCACGCGGCCGGACGTGCGCTATCTGTTCGGGCCGGTCAGCCTCAGCGCGATGCTCCCGCTCGAAGCGCGTGAGTGGATCGTGCACTACCACGGTCACTACTTCCGCGACGGCGACCGGCTGGCGCGGGCGCGCAATCCTTTCGTCATCTCCCGCGAGGCGGCCGAGGCGGCGAACGCCGACTGGGCCGGGCGCTCGCCGGGCGAGGGGCTGAGCCTCCTGAAGCAGCGCCTGGCGGGAATGAAGGCACAGCTGCCGACGCTCTACCGCCAGTACGCGGACCTGTGCGAGCCCGCTGGCGTTCGATTCCTCGACTTCGGCGTCGATCCGGCCTTCGGCGGCTGTGTCGACGGTCTGGTGCGGCTGGACCTGGCCTACCTGAAGCCGGTCAAGCGCGCGCGCTACATCGACGGGGCGCGCGGACCTGCTGCATCGCAGCAGAATTCATCCTGATGTTACAAATTCGTCATCAATCGCTGTTAAACTACGGTTAACAGCTGGCCGGACCGACGAGGGTCCGGCTGTTTTTGGGGCCACAGAAGTTCGCCATGAGGGCCTCCCCCGACGGGGAGAGGGCCAGTGGCTACTTTCGTGTCAGCAGTCTTCAGATGCATTTGAGGAATCAGCAGCAATGAACAAGCCACTCCGGATGCGAGTCCTGCCGTGGGCCATCGCTTCGCTCTTCGTGATGTCGAACGCGATCGCGCAGAATACGTCGTCCTCGATCAGCGGCCGCATCGTCGATGCCGGCGGCAAGCCGGTCGCCGGCGCGACGGTCGAGATCCTCCACGCGCCATCGGGCACCTCGCGCACGGTCGTCACCGACGCGAACGGTCGCTATGCGGCGCAGGGCCTGCGCGTCGGCGGTCCGTTCGAGGTCAAGGCCTCGGGTGACCACGGCGAGAAGGCCGAGCAGAACGACGTCTACCTGAAGCTGGCCGAAGACACCACGCTGAACCTCACGGTCGGTGCCGGCGCCGTGACCGAACTCAGCGGCGTGACCGTGGTCGCCGCTGCTCCGGGCTCGACCTTCCAGGCCGACAACAAGGGCATCAGCACGAACCTGTCGCAGCGTGACCTGGTCGCGCTGCCGCAGCCGGACCGCTCGATCCAGAACGTGGTGCGCGCCGATCCGCGCATCGTCGTCACCGACCGCGACCGCGGCGCGTTCTCGGCGATGGGCCAGAACTTCCGCTACAACTCGATCACGGTCGACACCGTCAATGCCGGCGACCCGTTCGGCCTCAACGACAACGGCCTGCCGACCAAGGGCTCGCCGATCTCGCCGGACGCGATCGAGGAGTACAACATCTCGACCGCCAACTACGACGTCTCGCAGCGTCGTGGCGTCGGTGCGTCCGTCAACGCCGTGACCAAGAGCGGCACGAACGAGTTCCACGGTTCGGCGTACTACTCCTATACGAACGCCGACGACCTCACCGGCGAGAACCAGGCCGGCAACAAGTGGACCGGCTGGAGCAGCAAGAGCACCTATGGCGCCACGCTGGGTGGCCCGATCCTCAAGGACACGCTGTTCTTCTTCCTGTCCTACGAGGAGAGCAAGAACAAGGCGCCGGGCGCGGTGTGGGGACCGGAAGGCTCGGGCCTGACCAACATCGTGCGTGGCCTGACGCAGGAGCAGGTCGACCAGATCGTCCGCACGGCGGCGGGTTACGGCATCGATGCCGGCGGCCTCCAGGCGTCGAACGTCGACCTCAGCAGCAAGCGCCTGCTGGCCAAGATCGACTGGAACATCAATGACGCCCATCGCCTCAGCTTCCGCGCCAGCCGCACCCAGGAAGACGAGCCGATCATCGTGGCCGGTTCCGCCACGCGCCTGAACCTGTCGAGCAACTGGTACCTGTTCGACAAGTCGAACAACAGCTTCGCGCTGAGCCTGTACGACGACTGGTCCGACACGTTCTCGACCGAGGCCTCGATCGGCTACAACAAGTTCGACCAGACCCGCGGCCCGCTCAACGGCAAGGGCGCGCCGGAAATCACCGTGCGCACGACCGGCCAGGATTCCGGCACCAGCGTCGTGCTCGGCACCGAATACAGCAGCCAGGCCAACATCCTCGGCGTGAAGACCTGGAACGGCTACTTCGCCGGCAACTGGTTCCTCGGCGACCACACCGTCAAGGCGGGTATCGATTTCCAGAAGGACGCCTACTACAACCTGTTCCTGCAGCGCTACTACGGCACCTACGAGTTCAACTCGATCGACGACTTCATCTCGGGTACGTACCGCCGTTACCGCCTGGCCGAGCCGGCCCCGGGCTACTCGCTGGACAACGTCGCCGCGGTGTACGACATGCGCCAGTACGGCCTGTTCCTGCAGGACACCTGGCAGGTCACCGACCGTCTTTCGCTGCAGTACGGCGTGCGCTACGACATCCCGCACATGACGCCGGCTCCGACGTACAACCCCTGCGTCGCCGCCGCTCCCGGCACGACCGGCAACTTCGGCCCGTGCGGCCTGCAGGCGTCGACCAGCAATCCGAGCGCGGCCGTCGGCGGTTACGGCATCAAGAACACCGACCGCATCAGCGGCGGCGTCCTGCAGCCGCGCCTCTCGTTCAACTACGCGTTCGACACCGAGCGCATGATGCAGCTGCGTGGCGGTATCGGCCTGTTCATCTCGAACACGCCGGGCGTCTGGCTGGCCAATCCGTACTCGAACAACGGTGTCGCCGCCACGACCTACGACGTCAACCGCCTGCGCACCCCGGATGATCCGGCGTTCAGCGGCGACCCGAACCATCAGAACGTTCCGGGCGGCGCCGTCACGACGCCGGGCCTCGGCCGCTCGCAGATGAGCGTGGACCTCGTCGACAAGAACTTCCAGCTGCCGACCGTCACCAAGTACACCCTCGGCTTCGATCACGAGCTGCCGTGGATGGGCCTGGTCGCGACCGCCGACTACGAGCGTCTCGACGTCAACAAGGCCGTCTGGTACCAGAACCTCAACCTCGGTGCGCCGACGGGTACCCTGCCGGATGGCCGCTTCAGCTACGCCAAGAATCCGAATGCGGCCCCGGGCAGCAGCAACACCTCGCGCTGGAACGCCAATCCCTCGTTCGGCAACGTCGTCTACCTGACGAACACCAGCAAGGGCGGTTCCGAAGCGTTGACGCTGTCGTTGAAGAAGCCGTTCGCCGACGACTGGTCGGCCATGCTCGGCTTCACGATGAGCCGCGCGACGGAAGTCAACCCGGGTACCTCCAGCGTGGCGTTCTCGAGCTACCAGAACCGCGCGATGTACAACCCGAACGCGGCCGAGGAGTCGACCTCGAACTACTCCATCCCGCGCCGCGTGATCGCGTCGCTGAGCTGGCAGCACAAGTTCTTCGGCGACTACGCGACCCAGGTCAGCGCGTTCTTCGACGGCCACTCCGGCGCGCCGTACAGCTGGGTGTTCGGCAACGACGCGAACGGCGACAGCCTCGCCCGCGACCTCGCCTACATCCCGAACGGCATCAACGACGTGGTCTTCGCCGGCAACTCGACGGCCGATCAGCGCCAGCAGTTCATGGACTACATCAACAACGACCAGTACCTGAGCAAGTACAAGGGTCGCGTGTTCAAGCGCAACGGTGCGCGCGCTCCGTGGATCAACCAGATCGACCTGACCTTCCGCCAGGAGATCCCGGGCTTCATGGCCGGCCACAAGGGCGAGCTGCGCTTCGACATCTTCAACCTCGGCAACCTGATCAACGACAAGTGGGGCGTCGAGCGCCGTGCGGACTTCCCGCTGACGCGCAACCTCGCCGACTTCGGCGGCGTCGATCCGGCGACGGGCAAGTACATCTACAACATCGACCAGCAGGTCAAGGGCGGCACGTACTCGCCGACCACCCTGCCGGTGAACGAGTCGTTCAATCCGTCGCAGCGCTGGTCGGTTCTGGTGACCGCCCGCTACACGTTCTGACGCGATCGGGTCGTGATGCACGCAGAACGGCCGGCTTTTGCCGGCCGTTCTTTTTTTGGGAGGACCGCTTGACCGGCGACACCGGCTTTGGCCATCGTGACGTCCCCAGATACCGAAGAACGAAGACCAAGGAATCGCATGGAGCAGAGCATCGCGTCACCCACCAAGTTCAGCGCACGCATCTCGCCGGCCGCCGGCGGGCTGGACGTGCTTTCGCGCCATGAGGTCGCGCGACTGCGCGATGCCGGTACCGGCGGCCTGCACGAGTTGCTGAGGCGCTGCGCGCTGGCGGTGCTGACCCAGGGCAGCGCCACCGACGACGCCCGTGCCCTGCTGGATCGCTATCCCGATTTCGACATCCAGATCCTGCAGCAGGACCGCGGCGTCAAGCTCGAGCTCAAGAACGCGCCCGCCGATGCCTTCGTCGACGGCCAGATGATCCGAGGCGTCAACGAACTGCTGTTCGCGGTCGTGCGCGACATCGTCTATGTCGCCACGCAGATGGAGGCCGGCAGCTTCGATCTCGAGGACTCTCCCGGTATCACGCATGCGGTCTTCGAGATCCTGCGCAATGCCCGCGTGCTGCGTCCCAACGTCGACCCGAACCTCGTCGTCTGCTGGGGCGGCCACTCCATCGGTCGCGACGAATACCTGTACACCAAGCGTGTCGGTTACGAGCTCGGCCTGCGCGCGTTCGACATCTGCACCGGTTGCGGCCCCGGCGCGATGAAGGGGCCCATGAAGGGCGCGACCATCGCGCACGCGAAGCAGCGCCGGCGCACCAACCGCTACATCGGCATCACCGAGCCGGGCATCATCGCGGCCGAGTCGCCGAACCCGATCGTCAACAATCTCGTGATCATGCCGGACATCGAGAAGCGCCTCGAGGCCTTCGTCCGCGTCGCGCACGCGATCATCGTGTTCCCGGGCGGCGTCGGCACGGCCGAGGAGATCCTCTACCTGCTCGGCATCCTGCTGCATCCGGACAATGCCGACCTGCCGTTCCCCCTGATCTTCACCGGGCCGCGCGAGTCCGCCGCATATTTCGAGCAGATCGACCGCTTCCTGCGCCTCGCGCTCGGCGATCAGGTGGCGCAGCGCTACCGGATCGTCGTCGACGATCCCGGCGAGGTCGCGCGCCTCGTGCGCAAGGGCATCGAGCGCGTGCGCACGTACCGGCTGGACAGCAAGGACGCCTTCTTCTTCAACTGGGGGCTCCACGTCGAGCGCGAGTTCCAGGTTCCGTTCAGGCCGACGCACGAGGCGATGGCGGCGCTGAACCTGCATCGCGACCAGCCACCGCACCGCCTCGCGGCGGATCTGCGCAGGGCGTTCTCGGGCATCGTCGCGGGCAACGTGAAGGAAGAGGGCATGCGCGCGATCGAGAAGAACGGTCCGTTCGTGATCGACGGGGACCGCGACATCATGCAGGCGCTGGATGCGTTGCTGGCGAGCTTCGTCGAGCAGCAGCGCATGAAGCTGCCGGGTTCACGCTACGTGCCCTGCTATCGCGTCAACAACGCTTCGTGACTTTCCCGGCCGGCGCACGGTGCTTCAAGCCCGTGCGCGGCAGCGGATTCCGGAGAGAGGGGCGATGGACGGAGCCGTCGAGGGCGAACCGGCTTCATGCCGGAGAATTGGCCATCCTTGGCGACCCCGCCGTCCCGCCTGGCAGCACTTCTCACGAAGGACGACCGCGGCAGGTAGCGTCAACGGGGAGGGAGATCGGCCTGCCGCGGCCGCTGCGAATACTAGGGGCGGGCGGCTGCGGTTCAATGGCCGCCGACGTAAAATTCGATGAAGAAGTGTTTAGTTCCGCCAAGTCCGTCTTCGCTTCGCGGCGAACGGAAACGAAAAAGGGCCGCATCGCTGCGGCCCTTTCTCTTTGTGTGGCGCCCGAAGTTGGACTCGAACCAACGACCCCCTGATTAACAGTCAAGTGCTCTAACCGGCTGAGCTATTCGGGCGAGCCGCATATTCTGTTGAGACTCGGGTCTCTCGTCAAGCGTTCTTTTCGATCCGATGCATTCAGCCGGTGGCGCGCAGGCAGGTCGCGGCCTGCGCGGCGCTGGGCGTGCCGTTTCGCACGCGCCCGGTGTTGCTGATCACGAGCAACGTGGCTCCGGCCGTGCCGGCGGCCCGGTCGCAGACCGTCAGGCTCAGGTTCGTGCCCCCCGCGCTTCCGTCCGGCTGGTAGCCGATGCGCAGGCGGCCGGTCGAGGTGACGATCGCCACGCCGGCGGGCTGCGCCTGGGCGACCGACAGGAGCGGCTCGTCGCCGCTGCGTTCGCGGTCGTTGTCGAGATCGGCGAATACGATCCAGCCGTGCTGCCATTGCGTGGAGTGGCTGCAGGTCCATTGATCGGCGCTCGGACAGACGACGACGGGCACGCTGCGCCCGATCGCGGCGAGGCGTGCCTGGCTGAGCGCCACGTTCAGCGCGCTGCGGGCAGTTCGCGTCTGGGTCCTGCCGAACAGGCCCGCGTAGGAGGGGCTGGCGAGGGCGAGCAGGGTCGCGAGGATCGCGATCACCATCAGTGCTTCGATCAGGGTGAAACCGTGCGAGCGGAGCATGGACTTCTGCATGGTGCGCCTCCAGTTCAGGGTGTCGCCATGCTAGGTGCGCGCCTCGGGGCGGACGATGGCCGCGGGCCCTTGCCTTCTGTAGGAAAAAGACCTGGCCGTGCGCAGGAATCGCGGCCGGGAGGCCGGGCCCCGGCCGCTATAATCGACGATCGACGCGGAGTACCGATGTCAGAACGCTTCCAGCTCGTATCCCCGTTCAAGCCCGCCGGCGACCAGCCGGGGGCGATCGCGCGACTGACCGACGGCTTCGAGGCCGGGCTCGCGCAGCAGACGCTTCTGGGCGTCACCGGTTCCGGCAAGACGTTCACGATCGCCAACCTGGTCGAGCGCATCCAGAAGCCGACCATCGTGATGGCGCCGAACAAGACGCTGGCGGCGCAGCTCTACGGCGAGTTCAAGGAGTTCTTCCCGCACAACGCGGTTGAGTACTTCGTCAGCTACTACGACTACTACCAGCCGGAAGCCTACGTCCCGTCGAGCGACACCTACATCGAGAAGGACGCCTCGATCAACGACCACATCGAGCAGATGCGCCTGGCCGCGACGAAGGCGCTGCTGTCGCGCCCGGATTCCCTGATCGTCGCCACGGTTTCCGCGATCTACGGCCTCGGCGATCCCGAGGACTACCTCTCGATGCGCCTGATCCTCGCCCGCGGCGAGCGCATCGACCAGCGCAAGCTGATCCGCCACCTGACGGAACTCCAGTACACGCGCGGCGAGATGGAACTGCGGCGCGGCAGCTACCGCGTGCGCGGCGAGGTCATCGACGTCTTTCCCGCCGAGTCGGAAACCGAGGCGCTGCGCATCGAGCTGTTCGACGGCGAGATCGAAAACCTCTCGCTGTTCGATCCGCTGACCGGAGCGCTGTTGCGCAAGGTTCCGCGCTACGTCGTCTACCCGAAGACGCATTACGCGACGACGCGCGATCGCGTGCTGCACGCGATCGACACGATCAAGGAAGAGCTCAAGGAGCGTCTGGACCATCTCTACAAGGCGAACAAGCTGGTCGAGGCGCAGCGGCTGGAGCAGCGCACGCGCTTCGACGTCGAGATGATGGCCGAAGTCGGCTACTGCAACGGCATCGAGAACTATTCGCGCCACCTGACCGGACGTGCGCCCGGCGAGCCGCCGCCGACGCTGTTCGACTACCTGCCGCCGGACGCCTTGCTCGTCGTCGACGAGTCGCACGTGACGATTCCTCAGCTCGGCGCGATGTACAAGGGCGACCGTTCGCGCAAGGAGACGCTCGTCGAGTTCGGCTTCCGCCTGCCGTCCGCGCTGGACAACCGGCCGCTGCGCTTCCACGAATGGGAGGAGCGTGCACCGCGTACGGTATTCGTCTCGGCGACCCCGGGTACGTACGAGATCGAGAAATCGGGCGGCAACATCGTCGAGCTGGTCGTGCGTCCGACCGGCCTGATCGACCCGCGCGTGGAAGTGCGCCCGGCGCGCACGCAGGTCGACGACCTGCTCGGCGAGGCGCAGGAGCGCATCGCGCGCGGCGATCGCGTGCTGGTCACGACGCTGACCAAGCGCATGGCCGAGAACCTGACGGAGTACCTCGAGGAGCACGGCATCCGCGTGCGCTACCTGCATTCGGACATCGAGACGGTGGAGCGCGTCGAGATCCTGCGCGACCTGCGCCTCGGCAAGTTCGACGTGCTGGTCGGCATCAACCTGTTGCGCGAAGGCCTGGACATGCCGGAGGTGTCGCTGGTCGCGATCCTCGATGCCGACAAGGAAGGCTTCCTGCGTTCGACCGGTTCGCTGATCCAGACCATCGGCCGTGCCGCGCGCAACCTGCGCGGCACGGCCATCCTGTACGCCGACCGCGTCACGCGCTCGATGCAGGCGGCGATCGACGAGACCGACCGCCGTCGTGCGAAGCAGGTCGAGTACAACGAGGCGCACGGCATCGTGCCGAAGTCCGTCGTGCGCAAGATCACCGACGTCATGGAAGGCGCGCGCGCCGAAGGAGCCTCCGAGCGTGGCCGCGCTCGCGGGGCCGCGCGCAAGGTCGCCGAGCCGGCGGCGGACTATCGTACGCTGACGCCGGAGCAGGTCGCCGCGAAAATCAAGCAGCTCGAGGCGCAGATGTACAAGCACGCGCAGGATCTCGAGTTCGAGGATGCCGCGCGCGTGCGCGACGAGATCCATCGCATCCGCGAGCAGGGACTGATCGGCTGAACGAGTGTGTCGGCCGTCACGATTCTGTCGTGCGCGCCGGCTAGGCTTCGCGGCCATCCCTGAAGGTGGGGCCGCCCGCGCATGGGCGGCACACCGCGAAGTTCCCGCACGATGAATCCAGCCCAGACGATGCGCGTCACCGCACCCGCCGCGGCCGCCCACGGCGGTTTGCGAACGGTACTGCGAACGACGGCGCCGATCGCGCCGGCGACCAGCGTGATCGACGTCGCCCAGCGGATCCTCGATCCGCAGCACGAGGGATTGCTCAGCCTGCCGGTCGTCGACGAGGGCAGGCCGGTCGGCACCATCAGCCGGTACGAGCTGATGCGCGTGTTCCTGATGCCGTACGGCCGCGAGCTCTACGGGCGGCGCCCGATCACTTCCCTGATGAACGCCAGTCCGCTGGTGCTCGACTGGGCGACGCCATTGGACCTGGCCGCCCGCGCGATCGCGACGCACATCCGCAGCCCGATCACCGACGACTTCGTGCTCGTCGACGGGGCCGGTGCCTATGTCGGCACGGGCGTCGTGCTCGACGTGCTGCGCGCGGTCGAGGCGAGGCTGGCCGAGCGCGGCGGCGAGCTGGAGCGCGCCTACGCGCGGCTCAAGTCCTCGCAATTGCAGCTCGTGCAGTCGGAGAAGATGGCGTCGCTCGGGCAGATGGTCGCGGGGCTCGTCCACGAGATCAACACGCCGCTCGGTTACGTGCGCAACAACGTGGAGATGACGCGCGACGCGCTGGGCGACACCGTGCGGCTGGTCGCCTCGCAGCAGGCGGTGGTCGACGCCCTGCTCGGCGGGGGCGAGGTGGGGGAATCCGGATTCGAGGTGCATCTCGCCGAGATCGAGATGCTGCGGGCGCGCGTCGATACGGCGGCGCTGGAGGACCTCCGCGAACTGCTCGACGACACCCTGCACGGCGTCGGGCAGATCGGCGACCTCGTGCTGAACCTGAAGGACTTCAGCCGTCTCGATCAGGCGGGTTTCCAGAAGGCCGACGTCAACAAGCTCGTCGACGGCGCGCTGAAGATCGCGCAGCACCTGCTGCGCAAGAGCGGCGTCGCCGTCGTTCGCGAAGCCGGCGACGTGCCGGAAATCGAATGCGCTCCGGCGCAGATCAACCAGGTGCTGCTGAACCTGGTCGGCAACGCGATCCAGGCGATCGACCACGATCGCGGTCGCATCCTCGTGCGCACGCAATGGCTCGACGGCCGTGCCTTGATCCTCGTCGAGGACAATGGCAAGGGCATCGCCGCGGAGAATCTCCAGCGCATCTTCGATCCGTTCTTCACGACCAAGCCGGTCGGACAGGGGACGGGGCTGGGACTGGCCATCTCGCACCAGATCGTCGGGCAGCACGGCGGCACCATCCGCGTGGCCTCGAAGCCGGGCGTGGGCACGCGCTTCCTCGTCGTGTTGCCGGCGGCGCCGACGGAGAAGTCCGCATGATGCCCCGGGTGCTGTTCGTCGACGACGAGGAGCGCATCCTGCGCTCGTTGCGCATGCTGTTCCGCGGACGCTGCGAGATCCTGACGACGACGTCCGGACACGAGGCGATCGAATGGGTACGGCAGCGGCCGGTGCACGTCGTCGTGAGCGACCAGCGCATGCCGGAGATCGGCGGCGTCGAAGTCCTGCGGGCGGTGGCCGGTCATTCGCCGGCGACGATGCGCATCCTGCTCACCGGCTACGCGGACATGGACGCGGTCACCGCCTCGGTGAACGACGGCGAGATCTACCGTTTCATCGAGAAGCCCTGGGATGCGTTGCGCCTGATCGACACGGTGGAGCAGGCGGCGCGGATCGCCCAGGACGGATTCGCCGCTCCTCCGCCGGAGGCGTCGTCGCGCAAGCCCTCGCTATCGACAGTGGCTGCGCGCGTCCTCGTGCTGGACGACGATGGCGCGGTCGCGGCGCAGGTCCGCGAGCTGATGCCGGAGGCGGTGCGCATCGAGCACGCGACGAGCCTGCCGGACGCGCTCGACGCGATGGCGGTGAGCGAAATCGCGGTCGTGGTCGCCCAACTGTCCAGCGCCGCGGGCGACGTGGCGGAGGCGCTCAAGCAACTCAAGCGCCTGTGTCCCGGCACGCTGGTCATCGTCGTGTCGCCGCTGCGCGACAGCCGGCTCGTCATCGGCCTGATCAACGAAGGACAGATCTTCCGTTTCCTGCTGCAGCCGCCGCCGCGCGAGCTATTGCGGCGCGGCCTGCTCGCAGCGTTGCAGCGCCACGCGGAACTGAGGGCCGACGCCGGCCTGTTGCGGCGTCATGCGGTCGAGCCGTCGCGCGGCGATGCCTCGACGACGCCGGGCTGGCTGCAACAGGCGTGGCGCCGCATCCGCGAAGCGACCGCGCTGCGGATCGGGTGAAGGCATCCGGTGAAGCGGAATCGGCGAATTTGCGAAATCCCGCTTGTGTCGCGGCACGGACTCGGTTAGGCTTCGCGCCCCCGAACAACGGGCGGTTAGCTCAGCGGTAGAGCACTACCTTGACATGGTAGGGGTCACAGGTTCGATCCCTGTACCGCCCACCACTCTAAGTGGATGAAACGGCTCGACCTCGACGGTCGGGCCGTTTTTTTTTTGACCGAGGCCACAGGCTGCTTCGCGTCACGCTTGCCGGTGAGCGTTCCCGGAGGTTCTCTTCGCTTGAGGGTTCTCCCGAGAATGTAGGGATGTGGCCGGGACCCGGTTCCGATCCCGACGCGAGAGCACGCGGGCTTCAGGACTTCTGCGGGCGGGGTTGCTTGCAGGCCCCGGTCGCGAACGATCCTTGCAGGTGCTTCGGTGGAATATGTCTGCCGTTTCCCAGTCGGAAATCGGTACGCCGGATGCATCGGCCCGACCTTGCGCGGCGGGCAAGTTACGACTCCCTTTGACAGGGAGCCCGGCTCATGCGGATCGTGTGCGACTCGGTGCGCCAACACGACCGGAATGGGCGGTTCGTTCTTCGGTGTGCTCCTGGGGGATGATATTCTGTAGGTCCATAGGCTGAGTATTTGCCGTCTTTCGGAACGCATACTTCTCCTCATTTCGTCCCGGGGGAGAAATCGATGCGTCGTTCGTTGTTCGCCTGCCTGATGGCGGCCGTTGCCATGCCCGTCGATGCGGTCGAGGCTGCTGCTGAAGACGTGCCGGAGTCCGCTGCGCCGGATGCGGACTCGCGCCGCCGCAACGCCCGGGGCAGCGATGCGGTGGCGCTGGAGCAGGTCCAGGTGACCGCGACGCGTCGCCCGGAAAGCAGCTTCGATGTTTCCGCTGCGGCCACGGTGGTGGGGGCCGACGAGGTTGCGACGCGCGCGCCGCAGACGATCGCCGACTACCTGCGCGGCCAGGTCGGAACCTTCGTCCAGTCGACCACGCCGGGCCAGGCGATCCCGATCGTGCGCGGCCTGAAGGGATCAGAGGTGCTGCACATCGTCGACGGCTTCCGCCTGAACACGGCATTCTTCCGGAATTCCCCGAATCAGTATTTCGCCCTCGTCGACGCGCAGAACGTCGATCGCATCGAGGTCGTGCGCGGCCCGTCGTCGACCCTCTACGGATCCGACGCGATGGGGGGCGTGGTGCAGGTCGTCACGCCGGAAGAGCGTTTCGACGGTGACTGGAGCGGGCGCGGCCATTTTCGTACGCAGCTCGCCAGTGGCGATCTGTCGAACGTGACACGCCTGGGCGGAGCCGCCGGTCGGCAGGGGCTATCCATCTCCGGCGGCGTGACCTGGCAGGATGTCGGCGAGCGCCGCCGCGGGGACGGGCCGCGCCTGCCCTACACGGATTTTCGCGCCTGGGCGGCCGACGCGAAGCTGTTGTGGAATCCGGCGCCCGAACACGAATTCATGCTCAACCTGCAGTACCTGGAGCAGCCGCGGACACCGCGCTACGACGAGCTGGTGCCGGGCTTCCACCAGGAGACCGCCAGTTCGGAGGAGTTCTGGTTCGAGCCGAACGATCGCGCATTCGCTCAGGCGCGCTGGCGCTGGAACGCGATGAATGCGGCGTTCGACACCGCCGAGCTGCACCTCGGCTACCAGGAGATCGACGACGACCGCCGCAGCCGGGCGGCCGGCAGCAAGAATCGCGATCTGGAGTGGAACCGCGACCGGTTGCTCGGCTTCACCGGCAGCTTCGACAAGCGACTCGGCGCCCATTCGCTGGTCTACGGCTTCGAGGCCTACTGGGATACCGTCGACAGCCGCCGCACGCGCGTGAACCTCGGCAACGGGCAGGTGACGCCGCGGGCGCCGCGCTTCCCGGACGGCTCGACGATGGACAGTTTCGCGCTGTACGTCGACGACAGCATCGAGCTCGCACCGCGCTGGCAGCTCGACGTCGGCGCGCGCTACAGCCGGTTCGAGATCGAGTTGCCCGCCAACGGCGGCATCGGCACGAAGCTGGACCCGGACGATCTCACCGGCAATCTCGGCCTGACTTTCAAGGCGACCGATTCGCTGCATGTCGTCACGAATCTCGGTCGCGGCTTCCGCGCGCCGAACGTGTTCGATCTCGGCGTATTTGGCGATCGACCCGGCGGGCGTTTCGCGATTCCGAACAGCGACCTGAAGCCGGAGACGGTGGTGACCTGGGACGTCGGCGTGAAGTTCGATCGTCCCGGCTTCCAGGCGGAGGCGTTCCTGTGGCGCTCCGACTACAAGGACAAGATCACCTCGGTCGACATCGGCGAGGATGCGGAAGGGCGCATCCTCGTACAGAACCGCAACGTCACCGAACTGAAGCTCTGGGGCGCCGAGATCGGTGCGCGCTGGACACCGGACGAGGCGTTCAGCGCCTACGGTGTCCTGAATCTCACGCGCGGGCGCGAAGCCTATGCGGGCGATCGCTACGACGCCGACCGCATTCCCCCGTTGAACGGGCGACTCGGGCTGGAATGGCGCTTCGCCCCCGCCTGGCGCGCCGACGCGTGGGCCCAGTATGCGGCCCGGCAGGATCGCCTGAGCCCGCGTGATCTGGAGGATCCGCGCGTGAATCCCGCCGGTACGGCCGGCTGGAACACCTGGAACGCGCGCGTCGGCTGGGAATTCGCGGCCGGCGCGACCTTGGCGCTGCGCCTGGAGAACCTCGCCGACCGCCGCTACCGGGAACACGGTTCCGGCGTCGACGAGGTCGGTCGCAGTGCGGTGGCGACGCTGGACTGGCGTTTCTAGGCTCGCGTTGACAGCATCCGCCGGCTGATCTAGCTTTGCGGAATCCATCCATCCGAGTGCAAGGTGGCCCGCGGGTAATCGCCGGCCGAGCGTGCGACATGTCAACGCGAACTTCCCGACGCTGAAACCCCGCGCGCAAAGCCACCTTTGAGAGAAAGGGCGCTTGGCGCCCTTTCTTTTTGTGTCGGCTTTCCTCGTCGTCCCGACGACGGAAGCCGACGAAAGGCCTTCGACGGCCGCACTTTCTCATCCAGCAGCCATGATCAACATCACGCTCCCCGACGGCAGCCAGCGCCAGTTCGAGCATCCCGTCACGGTCGCCGAGGTCGCCGCCTCGATCGGTCCCGGTCTCGCCAAATCCGCCCTCGCCGGCAAGGTCGACGGTCGCCTCGTCGACACCGGATATCGCATCGACTACGACGCGGATCTCGCGATCGTCACCGACAAGAGTCCCGAGGCCCTCGATATCCTGCGCCACTCGACGGCGCACCTGCTCGCGCAGGCGACGCAGCGACTGTTCCCGGATACGCAGGTCACGATCGGCCCGGTCATCGACAACGGCTTCTACTACGACTTCGCGCGCAAGACCCCGTTCACGCCCGACGATCTCGAGAAGATCGAGGCGGAG
This sequence comes from Rhodanobacteraceae bacterium UBA703, assembly GCA_002297645.1. Lineage (GTDB taxonomy): Bacteria > Pseudomonadota > Gammaproteobacteria > Xanthomonadales > Rhodanobacteraceae > Dokdonella_A. The sequence continues at coordinate 86,807 of DBMH01000098.1, forward strand.
ATGAAGAAGATCGTCGAGGAAGGACTCGTCGTGTCGCGCTCGGTCATGTCGCGCGACGAGGCCGTCGCGTTCTTCCGCGGCAGGAACGAGGAATACAAGGCACAGATCATCGAGTCGATCCCGGCCAACGAGGAACTGTCGCTGTATTCGCAGGGTGAGTTCGTCGACCTCTGCCGCGGGCCGCACGTGCCGAACACGGGCAAGCTGCGCGCGTTCAAGCTGATGAAGGTCGCCGGCGCGTACTGGCGCGGCGATTCGAACAACGAGATGCTCCAGCGCGTCTACGGCACGTCCTGGCTCAACGACAAGGACCTCAAGGCGTACCTGACGCAGCTCGAGGAAGCCGAGAAGCGCGACCACCGCAAGATCGGCAAGCAGCTCGAGTTGTTCCACGTCCAGGAGGAGGGGCCGGGCCTGGTGTTCTGGCATCCGAAGGGATGGGCGATCTGGCAGGTCGTCGAGCAGTACATGCGCCGCGTCTACCGTGCGTCGGGCTACCAGGAAGTGCGCTGCCCGCAGGTGCTCGACGTGTCGCTGTGGCAGAAGTCCGGCCACTGGGACAACTACAAGGAAAACATGTTCTTCACCGAATCGGAGAAGCGCACGTACGCCTTGAAGCCGATGAACTGCCCCGGCCACGTGCAGATCTTCAACCATGGCCTGCACAGCTATCGCGACCTGCCGATCCGCTACGGCGAGTTCGGTGCCTGCCATCGCAACGAGCCATCGGGCGCGCTGCACGGCATCCTGCGCGTGCGCGGCTTCACGCAGGACGACGGCCACATCTTCTGCACCGAAGACCAGATCGAAGCCGAGGTCACGGCCTTCCATCAGCAGGCGCTCAAGGTCTACTCCGACTTCGGTTTCGCCGACATCCAGATCAAGATCGCCCTGCGCCCCGAGCCGCGGCTCGGCGACGACGCCACGTGGGACAAGGCGGAGAACGCGCTGCGCTCGGCGCTGCGTGCCTGCGGCGTCGACTGGCAGGAACTGCCGGGCGAGGGGGCGTTCTACGGCCCCAAGATCGAGTATCACCTGAAGGACGCGATCGGACGCACCTGGCAGCTGGGCACGATGCAGGTGGATTTCATGATGCCGGGGCGCCTCGGTGCGGAATACGTCGACGAGCACAGCCAGCGGCGCCATCCGGTCATGCTGCACCGCGCCATCGTCGGTTCGATGGAACGCTTCATCGGCATCCTGATCGAGCACCATGCCGGCCAGTTCCCGGCCTGGCTCGCCCCGGTGCAGGCGGTCGTGATGAACATTACCGATGCGCAGGCCGGCTTCGTGGACGAGGTGGCGCAAACCCTTGTCTCGCAAGGTTTCCGGGTGAAGGCGGATTTGCGAAACGAGAAGATCGGCTATAAAATCCGCGAACACACGCTCGGCAAGGTCCCCTATCTGCTGGTCGTCGGCGACCGGGAGAGGGAAACGGGGAACGTTTCCGTGCGTACTCGCGCGGGCGAAGATCTGGGGTCGGTGTCGATTTCCGGCTTCGCCGAGCGCCTGAAGTCCGAGACCGGGCAGGCCTGAGCCGCCGCTCCGGGTAAACGTTTCTCCAAGAGGATCCGCATATCGCCATCGACAGCAAGCCGAACCGCAGGAACCATGAAATCAGGGTTCCGCGAGTCCGTGTCATTGGAGCAGAGGGAGAGCAGGTCGGCATCCTGTCTCGCGACGAGGCGCTGGCCATGGCCCAGGAAGCGGGCCTTGATCTGGTCGAAATCCAGCCGAACGGCGATCCACCGGTCTGCCGCATCATGGATTTCGGCAAGTTCAGGTTCGAGGCGCAGAAGAAGGCGCATGCGGCCAAGAAGAAACAGAAACAGCAGGAAATCAAGGAACTGAAGTTCCGTCCGACGACCGACGTCGGTGATTACACGATCAAGTTGCGCAATCTCCGGCGGTTCCTGGAGGAGGGCGACAAGGTCAAGATCACGATCCGCTTCCGCGGTCGCGAGATGGCCCATCAGGAACTCGGGCGGGCGATGGTCGACAAGATCTCGACCGACATCGCCGAGGAAGCGGTGATCGAGCAGTACCCGCGCATGGAAGGGCGCCTCATGGTCATGATGATCGCGCCGAAGAAGAAGCAGTAGAGCTGTCGGTTGGACATTGCGGTCGGGATGGCCGCTTCTTGATTTTCGCGTCCAGGACGGATGCACCCGTAAACCAGGAGAAGGCCCGGAACCCGGGCCGTACAAACCGGAACGAGCAGGATGGAAAGCGCGGCCGAGGCCGTCGCTCGGGCCAGTAACGAAAACCGTAAAAGGAAGAGTCATGCCCAAGATGAAAACCAATCGGGCCGCTGCCAAGCGGTTCCGCAAGACCGCGTCCGGCAAGTTCAAGTGCGGCCACGCGTTCAAGAGCCACATCCTGACGAAGAAGGCGACCAAGCGTAAGCGCGGTCTGCGTGCCACCAACCACGTGCGCAAGGAAGACGCCGGTCGCGTCGCCCGCATGCTGCCGTACGTGTAAGGAGAGACAGTCATGGCACGAGTCAAGCGTGGCGTCATCGCCCACCGTCGTCACAAGAAGATCCTCGGCAAGGCCAAGGGTTACTACAACGCGCGCCGCAAGGTTTTCCGCGTCGCCAAGCAGGCCGTCACCAAGGCGCACCAGTACGCCTACATCGGCCGCAAGCAGAAGAAGCGCAATTTCCGCGCCCTGTGGATCGTCCGCATCAACGCGGGCGCGCGCCAGTTCGGCCTGTCCTACAGCCGCCTGATGAACGGTCTCAAGAAGGCCGGCATCACGCTCGACCGCAAGGTCCTGGCCGACATCGCCGTGCACGACATCAAGGCGTTCGGCGCCTTGGCGGAAAAGGCAAAGTCTGCTCTGGCCGCGTGATCGTTCGGCGCATGGCGCCGGACGGCAAGCAGTGAACGCGGGGAGGAGGCCTGGCCTCCTCCCCGTTTTCGTTTCCGGCACGGCCTGCGCCTGATCGCCGCGACCCGGATGGCGGCGCGGCTCCCGGGCGCCTCGGCTCGGCAATGTCGTACCGCGGCCATCCCGCTCGAACTTTCCACTTCGTCGATCCACCCCCGGAATCTCCCGATGGACGTATTGCAGGATCCCCAACGGTCACTCGACCAGATCGCCGCCGCCGACTCGCTCGAGTCCCTCGATGCGCTGCGCGTCGCGTTGCTCGGCAAGAGCGGTGCAGTCACGGCCGCATTGAAGGCGCTCGGCGCACTGGCGCCGGATGAGCGCAAGGCGCGCGGTGCCGAGGTCAATCGCGTAAAGGAGCAACTGGCCGACGCCATCGCTTCGCGCAAGGTCACGTTGGAGCAGGCGGCGCTGGATCGCCGCCTGGCATCCGAGCGCATCGACGTCACGCTGCCCGGCCGTCGCGGCGAGCGCGGCGGCCTGCATCCGTTGACGCGCGCGCTCGATCGCATCGTGTCCATCTTCGCGCGTCTCGGCTACGACGTCGCCGACGGGCCGGAGATCGAAGACGACTGGCACAACTTCGGCGCGCTGAACTTCCCGCCGGATCATCCGGCGCGCACGATGCACGACACGTTCTGGTTTCCCGACGGTCGCCTTCTGCGCACGCACACCTCGCCGGTGCAGATCCGTGCCGCGAAGGGCCGCACGCCGCCGATCCGCATCATCGCGCCGGGCAAGGTCTACCGCAGCGATTCGGACCAGACCCATTCGCCGATGTTCCATCAGGTCGAGGGCCTCCTGATCGACGAAACCTCGACGATGGCCGATCTCAAGGGCACGCTGCGCGAATTCCTGCGCGCGTTCTTCGATCGCGACTTCACGATGATGTTCAAGCCGACGTTCTTCCCGTTCGTCGAGCCCGGCGCCGATGTCGTGATCCGTTGGGAACTGCCGGACGGTGGCGCGCGATGGCTTGAGGTGCTGGGCTGCGGCATGGTGCATCCGGAGGTGCTGAAGAACTGCGGCATCGATCCGGAGCGCTACACCGGCTTCGCCTTCGGCATGGGCGTGGAACGCCTCGCCATGCTGCGCTACGGCGTGACCGACCTGCGCGCGTTCTTCGAGAACGACGTGCGTTTCCTCAAACAATTCGCTTAACGACACCGTCATGCCGGCGAAAGCCGGAATGACGAGCCAACCACGGCCCTGCGATGAAAATTTCCGAAAACTGGCTCCGTACCCGCGTCCCGCTCACCGTCGATCGCGACGCGCTGCGCGAACGTTTCGACATGATCGGCCACGAGGTCGAGAGCCTCGAGCCGGTCGGCGGCTCGCTCGACGGGATCGTCGTCGCACAGATCGTCGCGTGCGCGAAGCATCCCGAGGCCGATCGCCTGCAGGTCTGCCAGGTCGACGCCGGCGGCGAGACCTTGCAGATCGTCTGTGGCGCGCCGAACGCCCGCGCCGGACTCAAGGCGCCGCTGGCGAAGATCGGCGCCCGGGTCGGCGAGTTGACGATCAAGGCCGCCAAGCTTCGCGGTGTCGAATCGTCGGGCATGCTGTGTTCGGCGAAGGAACTGGGCATCGATGCCGATGCCTCCGGTTTGCTCGAGCTGCCGCCGGACGCGCCGGTCGGCACGTCGCTCGCGCAATACCTCGGTCTGCCGGATGCGGTATTCGATCTCGGCCTGACTCCGAATCGCGCCGACTGCCTTTCAGTCGAAGGCCTCGCCAGGGACGTCGCCGCCGCGTTCGACCTGCCGTACGGGCTGCTGGCGATCGAGCCGGTGGCCGTGTCCTCGGAGCGGCGCATCGAGATCCGCCTCGAATCGCCGGCTGATTGTCCGCGCTACTGCGGCCGCTACGTCACCGGCATCGACGCCGCGGCGCAAGCGCCGGACTGGATGCGCGAGCGCCTGCGCCGGGCCGGACTGCGCCCGATCAGCCTGCTCGTCGACGTGACCAACTACGTGATGCTCGAGCTCGGCCAGCCGCTGCACGCATTCGACGCCGATACGCTGGAGGGCCCCATCGGCGTGCGTCGTGCCCGTGCCGGCGAGAGCCTGAAACTGCTCGATGAGCGCGACGTGGCGCTCGACGACCGCTTCCTGTTGATCACCGACGCCGATCGTCCGGTCGCGCTGGCGGGCCTGATGGGCGGTTGGGAGACCCGCATCGGCACCGCGACGAAAAATGTCTTCCTCGAGGCGGCGCACTTCTCGCCGGCGGCGTTGGCCGGCCGCGCACGCACGCTCGGCATGCACACCGACGCGGCGCACCGCTTCGAGCGCGGTGTCGATCCGGAGTTGCCGCGCCGCGCACTCGAACGCGCGACGCGCCTGATCGTGGAATCCGCCGGTGGCGAAGCGGGCCCGGTCATCGAAGCCGTCTCGGTCGAGCATCTGCCGGTCCGCGCGCCGGTGCGCCTGCGGCGTGCGCGCATCGAACGCCTGCTCGGCATCCGCGTGCCGGACGCCGAAGTCGAACGCATCCTGGCCGCGCTCGGCATGCATGTCGCGACCGATGCCGAGGGCTGGACCGCGACACCGCCGGGCGCGCGCTTCGACATCGCGATCGAGGAGGACCTGATCGAGGAAGTCGCCCGCATCCACGGCTACGACCGCATTCCCGACCGCGAGCCCAGCGGCGAACTGGTCGGCCCGTCGCTGCGCGAGGATCGCATCGGGCTCGCCGCCATGCGCGACCAGCTCGCGGCGCGCGGCTGGTTCGAGGCGATCACCTATGCCTTCGTCGCCCGCGAGCAGCTCGACGCGTGGCATCTCGCCGACGGGGCGATCGCGCTGGCGAATCCGTTGTCGGCCGAGTTGTCGGTCATGCGCACGAGCCTTCTTCCGGGCCTGGCTGCCGCGCTGGTCGCCAACCGCAGCCGCCAGCAGGCACGCGTGCGTCTGTTCGAGGCCGGCCGGGCCTATCTCGGTGGCGGTGCGGTGCGCGAGGTCGAGCGGATCGCTGGCGTCGCGTGCGGGCGCGTGGCGGCCGAACAATGGGGCGAGATCGCGCGCCCACTCGATTTCTTCGACATCAAGGGCGACGTCGAATCGTTGTTCGCCTTGACCAGCGCCGAGAGCGAGTTCCGCTTCGGCCCGGCGGCCCAACCCTGGCTGCATCCGGGCCAGAGCGCCGAGGTCCGGCGCGGCGACCGTCTCGTCGGCCATGTCGGCGTGCTGCATCCGACGTTGGCCCGGCAGCTCGGCCTGGACGAGGACGTCCACGTATTCGAACTGGACCTCGACGTACTGGCCGGCCGCGATGTCCCGTCCGCCCAGTCGTTGTCACGCTTCCCGTCGGTGCGCCGTGATCTTTCCTTCGAGTTGCCCGAGGACGTGCCCTACGCCCAGGTCGAGGCGGCGGTCCGCGCCGCCGTAGGCGAAACGTTGACGGAAATCGTGCTATTCGACCGCTATGCCGGACCGAACCTCGGAACGGGTGTCAAGAGTCTCGCTATGGGCTTGATTTTGCAGGACCGTTACCGCACGCTTACGGACCCGGATGCTGATCGCTGCGTGGCCCTTGCCGTTGCCGCGCTGGAATCCGGTTGCAGGGCAAAGTTGCGAGGGTAGGATGGCGTTGACGAAGGCCGAGATGGCCGAGCGTCTGTTTCTGGACGTGGGCCTCAACAAACGCGAAGCCAAGGAATTCGTCGACGCGTTCTTCGAAGTGGTGCGTGATGCGCTCGAGAAGGGAGAGCAGGTGAAGCTGTCGGGTTTCGGCAACTTCGACCTGCGTTTCAAGAACCAGCGCCCGGGACGCAACCCCAAGACCGGCGAGGAGATTCCGATCTCCGCCCGTCGGGTCGTGACGTTCCGCCCGGGGCAGAAACTGAAGGTTCGGGTCGAAGCCTATGCTGGATCAGGGCAGCAATAGCGAACTGCCGGTCATCCCGGCCAAACGCTATTTCACGATCGGCGAAGTCAGCGAGCTGTGTGGCGTCAAGCCGCACGTGCTGCGCTATTGGGAACAGGAATTCTCGAACCTCAAGCCGGTCAAGCGACGAGGCAATCGCCGGTACTACCAGCGCCACGACGTGCTGATGATCCGGCAGATCCGTTCGTTGCTGTACGACCAGGGGTTCACGATCACCGGCGCGCGCCAGCGGCTCGAAGGCACGCAGGCGAAAGTCGAGTCGACGATTTCGCACCAGATCGTGCGTCAGGTGCGCATGGAGCTGGAGGAAGTGCTGCAGATCCTGCGGCGCTGATCGCGTCGTCGGGGGCGAAGCCCGGGTATCCACGACGATTCCTGTTGCCGTGCTGTGCCGCATCGCGGTTCGACCTGCTACACTCTCCGTTCTGCCGAATGCCTGTCGGGGTATAGCGCAGCCTGGTAGCGCACCAGTCTGGGGGACTGGTGGTCGTCGGTTCGAATCCGGCTACCCCGACCATATTCTTTTACTCGGATCCATCCTCGCCTCTTCGTGCGAGGCCGAGCGATTCGGCAGGCAGACAAGCTCTGTGCCAGTCCAGAGCGCCCTCCTTGGCCGCCCTCCCATCGGAAGAATGTTCCGCTCGTGCTCTTTCACGGCTTCGAGTGGGAGTCTGAGAGCATGCCGTACTCGGCGTCTCCGCGATGGCCTGGAACGCACATCTCCGTGCACGCTCTTCAACGGAAGCATTGCGCGTGCGAAGCTTCGAGCCTGATGCTTCCAGGATCGTCCGCATGACTTCCCGCCGCACGCTGTATCCCGAAATCGAGCCGTTCGACAGCGGCTTCCTGCAGGTATCGCCGCTGCATCGCCTGTACTACGAGCAATGCGGCAATCCGGGCGGAAAGCCGGTGGTCTTCCTGCATGGCGGACCGGGCGCGGGATGCAACGCGAAGGCACGGCGCTTCTTCGATCCTGCGCACTATCGCATCGTGCTGTTCGACCAGCGTGGTTGCGGACGCTCGACGCCGCATGCCGAGCTGATCGACAACACGACCTGGCACCTGGTACAGGACATCGAGGTGCTGCGCGAGCATCTCGGCATCCGGGACTGGCAGGTGTTCGGCGGCTCCTGGGGTTCGACGCTCGCGCTCGCCTATGCGCAGACGCAGCCCGGGCGCGTGACCGAACTCGTGCTGCGCGGCATCTTCTTGCTGCGCCGGTGGGAACTGGAGTGGTTCTACCAGAAGGGCTGCGATGCGATCTTCCCCGACGTGTGGGAGGAATACCTGCAGCCGATTCCGCCGGTCGAGCGGGGCGACCTCATGAGCGCCTACCATCGCCGCCTCACCAGCGCCGATCCGGCCGTGCGCGTCGAGGCCGCGCGCGCCTGGTCGACGTGGGAAGGGGCGACGAGCTTCCTTCATCAGGATCCGGCGCACATCGCGGCGACCGGCGAGGACGAGTTCGCGCTCGCCTTCGCGCGTATCGAGAACCACTACTTCGTCAACGGCGGTTTCTTCGATGTCGACGGGCAGCTGCTGCGCGACGTGCATCGCATCCGCTCGATCCCCACCGTGATCGTGCAGGGACGTTACGACGTGGTTTGCCCGATGCGCAGCGCGTGGGACCTGCATCGCGCATGGCCGGAGGCGGATCTGCGCATCGTCGACGATGCCGGCCATTCGGCCTTCGAGCCCGGCATTACCCACGAGCTGATCGAGGCGACCGACCGGTTTCGCTGACGCGATCGGCGAAGAGAACCCGCCGCCGTCGGATGGCTTCGTGACGGCGGCGGGGCAATCGATCCGGGTGCATCGCGGCGGCTGCGTGGCCGCCTTCCACTTCGTTCCCGGGAGCCGTGCTCAGTGAGCGGGGGCTGCGGCGCCGTCGCCCTTGAGGCAGGTGCTCATGAACGTCTTCCGCTCGTCGCCCTTGAGCTTCTTGCCGCTGGCTTCGGTATTGCAGACTTTCATCTTCTCCTGCTGCGTCGTCTTCGCGGCGGGAGCTGCGGCCGTTTCGCCCTTGAGGCACGTGCTCATGAACGTCTTGCGCGCGTCACCGGCGAGAGCCTTCGTCTTCGCTTCCGCGTTGCAATCCTTCATGCGCTGTTGCTGCGGCGTCAGCGCCTTGCCGGAATCGGCCGCGAATGCAGTGCAGGAACCGAACGCGAGTGCGGAAACCAGAGCCATCGAGAACATCGTCTTGAACTGCATGGGGAACCTCCCTCCGGATATGGGTCCGTAGCCACCGAGGCCTCGGTGGGGCGCAGTGTACGCCGACCGCTTGCGGTGGAAAGCGGCGCTGCAAGGAAATCCACGAAGGATTCGCCTTCGATTCAGGCGAGGATTCCGGACTTCCCGCCTTGCCCCGCATGCGGCCTGCGGAGCAGGTACTCCGGATCCGTGCCTCCGTCGGCCGGCGCCCGCTCGGGAGCGCCGGGGACGGGGCAACCGGACTCAGTCCGCGTGCGACAGCCGGTCGTCGCGAACGCAGGTGCGCATGAATTCCTTGCGTTCGCCGCCCTTGATGCCACGGGACTTCGCATCGTCGCTGCACGCCTTGCGCTTGATCTGGGCGGCGGTCGGTTCGGAGGCCTTCGCCGCGTCGCTCGCCGCGACCGCCTTGGCGCCACCCTTGAGGCACGTGCTCATGAACGCCTTGCGCTCGTCCCCCTTGAGGGATTGCGCCTTGGCTTCGGCATTGCAGGTCCTCATGCGCTGCTGCTGGGTACCGAGCGGCTTGGCGGGCGTGACGGTGGCGGGATCGGACTCCTGCGCCGTTGCGGCAAAGGAGCCGAGCGCGAAGGCGGCGGCGAGGGCCAGCGGGACGACGGACGTGATCTTCATGATGGGTACTCCTTCCATTGGTGGTCCGCGATCGGTCGATCGCGGTGGAAGCAGTGTGCTCGGTCGCGTTCGGGCCGGGCAGAGGAAGAAAGCACCACGGAGCGAGCGCGGAAGGTGCTGCGATGGCGAGGAAACCGACGGGGCATCTGTAGGAAATCTGCCAGATGCCCTGACGATCGGTGCCCTGTCCGGCGGTCGTGCATTCGGTCAGGGGGCATACGGGAACAAGTCTCCGATTTCTCTCGTGCGCCGCCGCGTCATCCCTACCTTGCGCCTCGAAACAGCTCAAGCGGGTACGCGGGCCCAACGGTCTCGCGGAGCAGCAAACGCGGCGTCGCGGACGACAGGCGGCTGGTCCGGGTTGTTGTGAACACCCCAGGAAGGCCCCCGGGCATGCCGCTCGGGGCCTCCTTGGCCGCGAATTTCGCGCGGAGCGTCAGCGCGACTCGAAGGCGTCCGCGAAGATGCGGTCGCTTTGCGTGCAATGGACTTCGATGTCGTCGACATCCGTGTTCGAGACCGCACCGCTGCCCGCACTGACTTCGCAGTACTGCGCTGGCATGCCGACCGGTTGGTGGCTGATCTCGACGTGGTAGCTGGCCCCATCGGCCAGTGGCGTTGCAAAGCGGAAGGCGCCGTCGGCTGTCAGGCGCAACGCCTCTCCGCCGTTCAGCAGCAACTCGACTTCGCTTCCGGACAGGCCACTGAGATAGCCACCGATGGTGTAGCTCGGCGGCGGCGAGGTCACGCAACGGACGGTCACATCGACGACATTGGCCGAACTGACCGTGCCGCTGCCGTTGTCGACCGTGCAGACCTGAATCGGGGCGCTCGGCTGCGTGGACACGCTGATCGCGTAAGCGGATCCCGTAGCGAGGAAGCCCGGGAACGTGAACGCGCCGTCGGCATGGATCGGCAGCGTGGCGCCGCCGTTGAGTTGCAGCGCCAATCCGCTGCCGGCCAGACCGTTGACGGTGCCACCGATGGTGTAGGTCGTCCAAGAGGATTCATGGGCGCCGATGTCCGCGGCGTTGCCGTGTTCGCGCGGAAAGCCGGTCCCGCGCTGGTCGAACTCCAGCCCTTCGGGATTGCTGCCGGCATCGACCGCGCACGATCCCTCCGCCAGTGCGTGCGTCATGGTGGCGCCGCCGTTGTCGGCCAGCGGCTGCAGCAGCGGGTCGCAGGTCAGCGGCGCGACCTCGAACGTGATCAACGAGTGCCAGGCGCCGACGAGGTTGTGCGAGCCTTCCACATGGGTCTGGAACCAGTCCCAGTAGACCTGGTGGGTGATATCCGATTGCAGCCGTCCGTCGTTCTCGTCCGAACCCCGGTTGCCGTACACCATCGACGATTCCAGGACCAGCCGCTCTGTATCCGCCATCCCGATGCCGCCGCCGAACGAGAAGTAGCCCGCGGTCGAATTGCCGGTCAGGGTCGAATTGAGCAAGTGCAACTCGCCTTCGTACATGGCGATCCCGCCGCCATAAGCGAACGAGCCGGTAGTCGAATTTCCGGACACGGTGCTGTTGATCAACGTGACCGGCCCCCACGAGTACATGCCGCCTCCCGGGCTTTGCCCGCCCGTGATCCAGTCCGGACTGTTGCTCAGGCCGTCGGTGGAGTTGCCCGCGATGAGGGAATCGATGAGGGTTCCCTCGTAGACCTGCAGCCCGCCGCCCATCGAACCCCTGCCGATGGCCCGGTTGCCCACGACCTGCGAGCGGACCATCAGCAACTCGCCCGCATGCAGGCCGCCGGCGCCGTTGGTCATCTCGCCCGACACGAGGTTGTCACGGATCACGCTGTCGATCACCGTCGCCGATTGGGCCGACGCGGCACCCGCACGCCCGCCATTGCCGACGAGGCGGTTGCGCTCCAGGCGCGATCGTTCCAGCAACAAGTGCTCGCTGGTTCGCACGGCGCCCGCGCGCGTGTTGCGGGCGACCATCTCGTTGTCCGCGACCTCGCTGTCGATCAGTTCGACCGACCCCGTTGAGGCGATCACCCCACCGTCTGCCTCATCGCCCTGGGCGTAGGAATTGATGATGCGGCAGTGCCTCAGGCGCAGCCCTTCGGGCTGGAAGAGATAGATCGCAGCGCCCGAACCGCCGTTTTCGCCGGTGATGCGATTGCCATCGAACAAGCAGTCCGAAGCAGTCATGTTCGACGCCGAGACGGCCCCGCCGAGGTTGTCTGCGGAGTTGTTGATGAAATCGGTTTTCTCGACGATCAGATGCGGGCCCATCGACCAGATCGCGCCTCCTTCCATGCCTTCCTCGGCGACGCCGTCGCGCAGGATCAGGTTGGTCAGGCGGAGCTCGTCCGAGGGATCCTGATAGATGACGACGAAGAAAAGGCCGAAGTTGCGGGTCTCTCCCGGGCGGCGACGGATCGTCACGCGCTCCTCGCCGCCGTCGATGGCCAGTGATTCCGTGACCTCGAGTGAGCCGCCTGTTTCACTGATCAGGTCAACCGTGCGGACCTCCGGAGTGAAGACGATGCGGTCGATGCCGGGCTCGCCGGACGCGCATCCGGCGACCGGGGCGTTCGTGTTGGCTGCCTTGATCGCATTGCGCAGGCCGCAGCGCTCGCTCGCCGGTCCCTCGTCGGCTTCGGTGTCGACCACGATCTGGGCGGCCCAGGCGCCGGCCGCCGGCAGCAGCGCCAGAGCCAGGGTGAGAAACAGGCGGCGACACGCATCCAGGCGCGTGGGAGGGGTGCGGGGTACCGCGGGCGCTGCGACAAGCGTCCGATAGCGGGGCATGGAGTTCTCCTGCGTTGGGTCAAGGGCGGCGCGGCCTCGCGCTGCCAGCCTCAGGATGCTGGCACGGGGGCGCCGCGCGCGACGCCGGACAGCGTGCGTGGCGTTCGCAAACCGTTTGTGCGCCGTTTCAACGCGTCTGGATGGGGCGGAATCGCGGCGGAACCTCGCTGCGTTCGCCGCGCAGCCGACGCACTGCCAGCGCCATGCGCTGCTCGCCGTCACGATCGCCGGACGCCCGATGCAGATGCTCGAACAGGCGCGCGCAGCCGAGGTCGCGTTCCGCGCAGCGCACCACCCGTCCGGCCACGGTCATGGCGCGATCGAGGCGACCGCTGGCCAGCAAGGCCGACGCATACGCCTCCACCACCTGGGCCAGGATCATCGGCACGCCGAGACTTTCGGCGGCGGCCAGCGACTTCTCGAAATCCGGCCATGCCTCCTCGGTGCGGCCTTCGGCGTGCTGCTGCTCGCCCTCGGCCAGCCAGCGCCACAACTGCGCTTCGTTCGGAGAGCGTTCGGCCCAGCTGCGCATGTCGGCCAGACGTTCGCGCGCGGCGTTGGCGCCGTGCCGATGCCGCAGCGAACGCAGCTGCAGGACCCAGGCCTCGCCCTGCATGGCAGGCACGTCGCCGCCGTCGCCAAGCCACGCATCGAGCGCCTTGTCGGCGGCATCCGCCTCGCCGAGCGCGACCAGCAGGCGGAATTGCTGCAGGGCGAGGTAGCGCGCGCCGAACGTCTGGGCTCCGGTGCGGGGATCCAGTGCGGCGAGCAACACCTTGGCGGCCCCCAGTTGGCCCAGATCGATCAGCGGGCGCAGACGGACCGCTGCCGCCATCGGCAACAGGTCGCTGCGATCGACCGATGTCACGTAACGCCACAGCGGCTCGCTGGTGGCGAGGGCCTGATCCCACTCGAGCAGGTCCGACTGCATGTCGGCGCGGTCGAGGCGCGCCGACATGGCGCGCCGCACGTTGCCGAGCGCCATGTACGCTTCCTCCGCCCGCTGCAAGGCCAGGGTCGCTTCGTGCAGGCGACCGCGCACGCCGGCCAGGACCGCTTCTCCGGTCGCCAGCAGCGCCTCGCGCTCCGGATCCTGGCTCGCTTCCAGACGCATGCGCGCTTCGGCGAGTGCGTCTCCCGCTTCCTCGTAGCGGCCGCGATTGGCCAACACGACGCCCAGGTGTGCCTGGGCACGTCCCAGATCGGCGTCGGAACCGCTGGCTCGGGCCAGCATCGCGATGCTTTCGCGACCGTACGACTCCGCTTGGGCGAGATCGCCGCCGCGCGCAGCGATCCGCCCCAATCCCAGCAGCGCACGGCCGCGCATTTGCGGCGTGTCCGCCGCGCTGTCGGCGAGAACCGCGCCAAACAGGGTCTGCGCCGTCTGCAGGCGATCGAGTTCCAGTGCGGCATTCGCGGCGCCCAGGCGCACCACGGCGAGCGTCGGCGGTGGCGAACCGGTCGCTCGCAGCCAGCGCTCGGCCTCGTCGCCACGGTCGGACATGACCCCGGCGGTGTAGCGATAGGCCAGGCGCAGGTGCGCTTCGTCCTCTCCTGCCGGCTCGATGCGCAGCGTGCGTCCGACCGCTTCGAGCAGATGCAGGGCTGCCGTGCGCATGGCGGCGATTTCGTCGTCGGCGTAGGCGGAGGCTTCGAGCGTCGCTCGTCCCGGCTGCAGCAGGCGCAGGCTCGCCTTCCAGCCCAGCGCGTCGCGCTCGATACGTGGCTCGACCAGCGCACGAGCGCCAAGCGCGTCCAGCGTGGTGGCGGATGCCGACGCCATCCCGGCACCGCTCGCCGGCGTGATTCCGGCCGGCAACGTGACGATCTCGGCGGCGTGGAGCATGTCGCGGATCGCCTCGGCGAGGCCCAGGCGCTGCCAACCCTCGCCCGATTCGAACTCGCCCTGCACGGGCTGGATCAGCCATGGACCCGTCGCCAGACCGAACTCGCTCGGCGCCGGAAGAGCGGCGCGCCGGTCGGCAGCGCGCAATGAGTCCGGGGCCTGCGGTCCGGCCCGCCACACGAGCGCGACCAGAACGGAGGACACGACCAGGAGGAGGAGGCCGAGGCCGCCCAGAATCCGTGTAGTGCGGCTCCTTCCGCGAAGCAGACCGCGTGACGTGGCGGTGTCAGGGAGTCGAACCTCGGCCACGGTGGTGTCGGATTCCGGCACCGCGGGCCGCGTTGCGGAAGCGGGCTCGATTTCGGACTGCGGCTTCTGCGTGGCTTCTTCGCCTGTCGCGGCGGTGTCCGGCGAATCAATCGTCGAAACCGCTCCGGCCGCCACGGGGCCTTCGGTGGTGTCGGCCATCCAGCGATAGCCGAAATGCGACAAGGTGCGGATGACTTCCTGGCGCCGTGCGTCGTCGCCGACTGCGCGTCTCGCATGCATGATGGTCTGGCGCAGCACGCTGTCGCTGATCTGGGTACGTCCCCAGATCGCCGCGATCAGCTCATCGCGACCGACGGCGCGTTCGCGCTGCGCCACGAGATAGGCAATGCAGTCGAAGACGCTCGGCGTCGTGGCAACGGGTTGTCCGTCGCGATGCAGCTCGCGCTTGGCGGTGTCGAGCGTTCCGCGGTCGAAACGATAGGTGCGGTAACGCGCAGACGCCTGCTGGGCCACTGAATCCCTCTGGAAAGTCCGGTTTCCGCTACACGGTACCTCATACGCGATGGGGGCCCTACCGCGAATGGTCGCGTCGGCAGTCAGGGACCTGTGTGAATTGCCTTTTCGCGTCGATTCGCGAGAGGCCGCACGCGGCGCATGGGGGCCATGGCACCGGCAAACCGAACCCTCCGCGCCGGGAATGCGCGCCGACGGCTTGCGATGGCGGTCGAGTCGCCGGGGGCCGTTCCAAGTGCCGCGCGACGCCCTTGTCTGCTGCCGCTGGAATTCGGGCTCATCGGAGAGGCCGGCTCTGCCCGCGAAACCACGGCGTTGGGGGCGGGTGCGCCGCCGATCCGTAGAGAGAGCGGCGGGAAGAGATGGTGCGCCCGCATCGAGGCGAATGCCGGCTTGGTTGCGCCGGCGCCACAACCGCCCCGACGGGGAACACGTCGACGGACGGGCGGACGGCTTGCGGAGATCGTCAGCGTGGGCGCCTGTGGGAATCCCGCCAGGCGCCCGCTGGACGGACGAGCGTGTCAGGCCGCTGCGCGCTCGGTTTCCATCTTGCGCGGACCGTGGATGAGCGCCTGGCGTACGCCGTCGACGATCAGATCCACCTCGGCGGCGGTCGTCGCGAAATGCGGCGTGAAGCGCAACGAGTTGGCGCCGCCGTGAATGACGCCGTAACCGTGTTCGCGCATCCATTCCTCGGTGCTGCCGGCGCCGTAGCACTTGAATTCCGCGGCCAGTTCGCACGAAAACAGCAGGCCCGTGCCCTGCACCTTCGTGATGTAGCCGGGGAGTTCCGCCTTCAGCTTGCCGAGCTTTTCCACGAATTCGCGACCGCGGGCGCGGATGTTCTCGCGCAGCTCCGGCGTCAGCGTGTTGAGCACGGCGACGCCGACGTCGAGCGCGCGCGGGTTCGCCGTCATCGTGTTGCCGTAGATGCCCTTCCTGTAGAGCTCGGCGGCGCGCGTGTTGGCCGCGACGACGGACAACGGATACTGGCCGGCGTTGAGTGCTTTGGAATAGGTCTCGAGGTCCGGCGCTTCGAGCGTCTCGAAGCCCGGATAGTCGACGATCGACAGCACGCCATGCGCGCGCAGGCCGGCCTGGATCGAGTCGATCAGCAGCAGGCTGCCGTGAGCCTTGGTCAGCTCGCGTGCGGCGGTGTAGAACTCGGTGGAGACCGAACGGCCTGGATCGCCTTCGCCCATGACCGGTTCGATGAACACGGCTTCGATGAACCAGCCGTTCGCGTCGGCGTCGGCGAATACCTGCTTCAGCTGCTCGACGCTGTACGGCTCGACCGTCAGGAGGCTGTCCTCGCCGCGGTAGCTGGCGAGATTCTGGAGATAGGTCTTGCGGGTGGAGTCGGAGTACAGCGCCGGGCGCTCGGTGCGGCCGTGGAATGCGCCCTTGACGGCGACGCGCTTGACCGCACGGCCGGCGTGGCGCGCGCCCGGGTCGGTCATCAGCTTGGCGTTGACGTCGACGATGCGCGAAGCCAGCGAGACGGACTCGGAGCCGGAATTCAGGCACATGAACTTCGCGTACGGGCAGCCTCCTTCGCGGTTCTGGCCGATTTCCTTCCTGAGCGCCTGTCCGAACTTCAGCTGGGACAGGTTCGGCGTCATCACGTTCGCCATCACCTGGGGACGCGACATCACGCCGAGGATCGCCTTCGGCGCGTGGCCGAGGCCGAGCATGCCGTAGCCGCCGGCGTCGTAGATCACCGCTCCCTTCAGCGTGACGATCCATGGGCCGTGCGCGGCGAGGGCGACGTACGGGTTGACGCCGTCGTCGGGATAGAAGTTGACGAAATCGGACTGCGCGCGGGTGATCTGCTCGGCCTCGTCGAGGTGCAGGAAGTCGGACATGCACGAGCGCAGCGCGAGATGCGCCGCATAGGCCTCGTCGATCGCCTCGCCCAGTGCCGGGTCGGACTGCAGGAAGCGCTCGATCGACGCGTCGTCGAGGCCGCTGGTACGCACGGCACCGTCGAACTCGCGCATTTCCTTGAGTTTGGCCAGCATCGGATTCATTCGGGGTCTCCGTAAAACGACGGTGCCCGCTCCCGGGAAGGTGCGGGCACTCGGCGTTTAAGCCTTGATTGGAATGGGAAAATAGTCCGGAAAATGTAGCACAGCGGACTTCTTCGCGGTACCCCGGGGGGCGGAGTGACGGATGTCATGCGCAGCGGCTGATGTCTGTGCCTGCCGCGGCGCCGGAGTTCTTCCTAGAGTGGCTCCATCGAAGCCGGAAGGAATGGTTCCATGCAGGCGGCCGCAGCAGAACTCGAAAACGTGAGCCACCGCTACGGAGCGGTCACGGCGCTCCACGGCGTCGATCTTTCCGTGCGCCAGGGCGAATTGCTGGCCCTGCTGGGGCCCAACGGCGCCGGCAAGAGCACGGCGATCTCGTTGTGGCTCGGCCTGGCGCAGCCGACGGCCGGAGCCGCGCGCCTGTTCGGCGAACCGCCGCAGCGCCTGTCCGCACGGCGCCGGGTCGGTCTCATGTTGCAGAGCGCGGGCCTGCCCGAAACCTTGAAGGTGTGCGAGCTGCTTGCGCAGACGCGTGCGGCGTATCCGGATCCGTATCCGACCGGCGATTGCGTGGACATGGCCGGTCTCGACGGCCTGATGGGGCGCCGCTACGGGAAGCTTTCGGGCGGCCAGCAGCGGCGCGTGCAGTTCGCGCTGGCGATCTGCGGGCGGCCGTCGCTGCTGTTCCTCGACGAACCGACCGTCGGCCTCGACGTCGAAGCCCGCACCGCGCTGTGGCGGACGATCCGGACCCTGGTCGCCGACGGCAGCGCCATCGTCTTGACGACGCACTATCTGGAGGAGGCCGAAGCGCTGGCCGATCGCGTCGCCGTGCTCGCACGGGGCCGCCTGGTCGCCGACGGCAGCGTGTCGCAGGTCCGTGCACGCGTGGCACAGAAACGCATCCGCTGCATCAGCACGCTCGATGCCGGTACCGTCAGTGCGTGGCCGGAAGTGCGCAGCGCCTGCCGCGACGGCGAGCGCATCGAGATCGTCACCGACGCGGCCGAGCTGGTCGTGCGCCAGCTCCTGTTCGAGGACACCGGCCTCGCCGAGCTCGAGGTGCAGCGCGCCGGTCTCGCCGAAGCCTTCGTGGAAATCACCCGCGCTGCGGCCTGATCGCCTCGCCGCCCTACCAGGAACGAACCCATGAACGCCGTTGCCGCCTTGCCCGAGCCTCCCTTCAACGTGCTGCGCTGCTATCTGCTCGAGGCGAAGCACGAATTCCTGCGCCTCCTGCGCACGCCGATGTTCTGCATTCCCACACTGGTGTTCCCGGCGTCGTTCTACTTGATGTTCGCGCTGACGCTCAGCCGCGGCGGAACCACCGGCGGGGCGAGTCCGTCGGTCCACATGCTCGCCAGCTACGGCGTGTTCGGCGTGATGGCGCCGGGATTGTTCGGCTTCGGCGTATCGGTCGCGGTCGACCGTGATCGCGGCTGGCTGCGCCTGCGCCAGGCATTGCCGATGCCGACGGGATCCTATCTGGTGGCCAAGCTCGTGATGGCGATGCTGTTCGCGGCGCTCGTCGCCACCCTTCTTTCGACGCTCGCGCTCACCTTGGGCGGCGTGCGGTTGCCGCTGTCCGCCTGGGCCAGCCTGTTCGCGGTCGAGGTGTTCGGCGTGCTGCCGTTCTGCGCGATCGGGCTGTGGATTGGCAGCCTCGTCAATGCGCAGGCCGCACCGGCGATCGTCAACCTCGTCTATCTGCCCATGTCGTTCCTGTCCGGACTCTGGATGCCGCTGTCGATGCTGCCGGCCGTCCTGCGCGATGCGGCGCCGGTATGGCCGGCCTACCGCCTCGGCCAGCTCGCCCAGGCGGCGGTGGGCAATCCGTCGAACGGCGCATTGCTGGTGCACGTCGGCGTCCTCGCGGGCGTGACCCTGGGCTTCCTCGCCTTGGCGCGACGCCGGTTGGCCCGGGGATGAGCGCGACCATGCGCCTCATCCGTGCCCGGCTCGTGTTCAGCGTGCTGCTGACTGCCTTGGTCCTCGCCGCCCGGGCCTGGCACGGCGGCGTATGATCGGCGCGCAAACGGGAGTTCCTGCGATGCAGCCCTCGGATCCGTGGTGGCCGCGACTGAAGGCGTTCGTGACGCCACGCTACGACGAGCTCGGCTGGGCGCCGTTGTGGACCCTGCTGTATCTGATGTTCCTGTTCACGAACTGGGCGAATCGCCCGGTCGAAGTCTGGCTGCTTCCGACCGTGCTCAGCCTCGTGGTCTTCCTGCCCCTGTATTTCGTGGCCTATCGTCGCAGCGGTCGCCGCGTGCTCGCCTATGCCGCGACGATCGCGATGCTGGGATGGGGGCTGACGCCGTTCAACCTCTGCGCCAATACCTACCTCATCTATGCCTCGTGCTTCCTGGTCCATGCGGGACTCTCCCTGCGTCGCATCGTCGCCACGATCGCCGCCGGTGCCGTCGTGTACGCGCTGGTGCTGGTCGCCGTCGGGTTGCCGATGCAATACGTGGGATTGACCACCGGCATCACCCTGCTGCTGGCGGTGGCGATCACGTCCGCCAACTACTTCCATCGCGAGAAGCGGCTGCGCCAGGCGGAACTGAAGCTCAGCCATGACGAGGTGCGCCGTCTCGGCGCGCTGGCCGAGCGCGAGCGCATCGGCCGCGACCTGCACGACCTGCTCGGCCACACGCTGTCGCTGATCACGCTGAAGTCGGAGCTCGCAGCCAGGCTGTTCGAGCGCGACCCGCAGGCGGCACGATGCGAGATCGTCGAGGTCGAGCGCGTCGCGCGCGACGCGCTGGCGCAGGTGCGGCGCGCCGTCACCGGCATCCGCGCGGCCGGACTCGCGGCCGAACTCGCCTCGGCGCGTCTGTTGCTCGAGTCCTGCGACGTGCGCCTCGACTACCGGCTCGGCGGCAAGGGACTCGGCGACACCGAGCTGCCGCCGGAGCTGGAGACCGTGCTCGCGCTGGTCGTGCGCGAGGCCGTGACGAACATCCAGCGTCATTCGGGGGCTGCGCGCGCGCGCGTCGAGCTGGCGGCGGCGCCGGGCGAGGCCCTCTTGCGCATCGAGGACGACGGCCGTGGCGGCCTCATCGAGCCCGGCAACGGCCTCAGTGGCATGCGCGAACGCCTGCGGGCGCTCGGCGGTCGCCTGGAAATCCACTCCACGCGCGGACAAGGCACGATCCTGGTGGCGGCGCTGCCGCTCTCGCCGAGGCCGCCGATCGCGCCGGCGATGCGCGAACTGGCTCGCTGAGCTCGCCTGCGGCTCCGCCCGCGCGATACAGTCCGCCGATCCCTGTGCCGGAGTCGTTTCAGTGATGCGAGTGCTCTTGGCCGAAGACCAGGCGATGGTGCGCGGGGCGCTGTCCGCGCTGCTCGGCCTCGAATCCGACATCGAGGTCGTCGGCAGCGCCGCCGACGGCGAAGAGGCCTGGCGCCTGCTGCAGTCGCTGAAGCCGGACCTGCTCGTCACCGACATCGAGATGCCCGGACTGACCGGCCTCGAGCTGGCGCAACGCGTGCAGCGCCACGAGCTGGCGTGCAAGGTCGTCATCGTGACCACGTTCGCGCGCACCGGCTTCCTGCGCCGCGCGCTCGACGCCGGCGTCGGCGGCTACCTGCTCAAGGACGCTCCTGCCGAGCAGCTCGCCGAGGCGTTGCGCAAGGTGCATCGCGGCGGCCGCGCGATCGACCCGCAACTGGCCGTCGAGGCCTGGTCCGAGGCCGACCCCCTCAACGACCGCGAGCGCCAGGTACTGCGTTTCGCCGGCGAGGGCATGAGCGCCGGCGACATCGCGCAGCGCCTGAACCTCTCCCACGGCACCGTCCGCAATTATCTCTCCGAGGCGATCGGCAAGCTCGGGGCCGGCAATCGCATCGAGGCCTATCGGCTCGCGCGGCAGAAGGGCTGGCTGTAGCGTGCGGGCCTCGCGGTTCGCCGGCGCAGGCGTTCGGGCTGACTTCGACTTCCAGGCTCCATGCTCCGTTTCTTCCCGTTCATCCCCGCAGTGTGCGCTCGTCGAGTCTCGAGATCGTTCGGGCGCGTGCCCGTTCCGCCGGATCCTGGCCTCTTGAGACGGCTTGCCTGGCTGGCTGCCTTGTTCGCAGCGCTCGTCGCCGGCACGGCGTGGGCGGCCGATCCGGCGCCGGCGGTGTACGTCTGGCAGCGCCAGTGGACGCCGGCGCTGCGCGCCGCGCTGGCCGACAGTCGCGATCTGTTCGGCGAGGTGCGCGTGCTCGTGGCGCAGGCCGGGCACGGCGGGCGCTGGCTCGAGACGCAGGCCGATCCGTCGGCGTTCAGCGGCGACCGGCGAGAACGCATCGCAGTGATCCGCTACGACGGTACCGGCGCGCCGCCGGAGGCCGCCGCGCTCGGCCCGTACCTCGATCGCCTGCTCGCGCGCTGGCGTGCCGAAGGGATGCCGTTCGGCGGCGTGGAGATCGACTATGACTGCGCGACGGCGCAGCTGTCCGCCTACGCCGCGCGCCTGCGTGAACTGCGCGAGGCCCTGCCGGCCCCGTTGCGCCTCTCGGCGACGGCGTTGCCGGCGTGGCTGGACGCAAGCGAACTCGATGCCGTGCTGGACGCGCTGGACGAGGCCGTGCTGCAGGTCCATGCGGTGCAGCAACCCGAGCGCGGACTGTTCGATGCCGCAACAGCGGAACGCTGGGCGCGTGCATTCGCCGTGCGCACGCGCAAACCGTTTCGCATCGCGCTTCCCGCCTATGGTGCGCGCCTGCATCTGGATGGGGACGGAGCCGTGCTGGCAGTCGAGAGCGAGATGCGTCTCGACGCCGCGGACCGGGCGGGAACGCGCGAGGTCGTCGCCGAACCCGATGCCGTGGTCGGTTTCCTTGCGCGTCTCGCACGGGAAGCACCTGCGCACTGGCGCGGCGTGGTCTGGTTCCGCCTGCCCGTCGCGGGGGATCGGCGGGCGTGGACGTTGGCCGCATTGCGCGAGGTCATCGCGGGCGAGGTGCCGCAGTGGCGGTTCGAGACGACGCTGCGTGCGCAGCCGGGCGGCGTCTTCGACGTCGCGATACGCAATCGCGGCGGCATCGCCGCACCGGCACCGGCCTTGCACCTCACCGGCGGGCACTGCGCGGCCTACGACGGGGTCGGCGACTGGCGCGTGCGCCGCCGCGGCGACGTGCTGCGATTCGAGTCCGCGCCCGGACGCCTGATCGCGCCCGGAAGCGAACGTGCCGTCGGCTGGCTGCGATGCGCGCAGGCGCCGCACGCTATGATCGAGCCGACACAGGGAAGCGACGGTAAATGAGAAAGAGTGTCTTCGCGCTGTTCGCGCTCGCCTCGGCATTCGAGGCGTCGGCCTGCGGACCGGAGTTCCCGCAGAACCTGCTCGACGATCGCGCCGCTACCCTGGCCGACCTGCCGCAACGCGGTTTCGCACGGGAGGCGGCGAGCCTCCTGCCGGCGCCGGATCGTCCGTTCACGGCGAACGAGCGGGCCGACTGGATCTATACCGAAGCGGTCACGCGGGAACAGGTGGAGCGCACGTGGCTCGGCGGGGCCGCCGAAGTCGCCGCCCTTGCGCGCGGACGCGCCGATGCGGCGTCTGCCTACGCGGCGGCGACGGGGTTGCCCGAGGAGGCGCGCCGCTACCTGGCCGGCGCGGCGGCCTACGAACGAGGGGCAACCGGCGAGGCGCTCGAACGCTTCGCCACGGTGCTGGAGTTGCCCGTCGAGGAACGTCGGCACTACGGGCCATGGGCGCTGCACATGCAAGCCCGCCTGCTTGCCGCGCGGGAGCCGGATCGAGCGAGAGCGGCCTTCGTGCAGCTGCGCAAAACGGTCGCGGCGGGTGCGGAAGACCCGCTCGGCCTGGCGCTCGACAGCTACGGCGCGCAGGCCCGGCTGCTGCTCGACGCGGGCGATGTCACCGGCGCGACGCGGCTGTATGCCCAGCAGGCCGCGCAGGGATCGAAGTTCGGCTGGACTTCGCTCCTGCGCGTGGCGCGACGCCTGGTTTCCGACGAGACCGCGCTCGCCGCGGCCGCACGCGATCCGCTGTTGCGGCAACTCGTCGCCGTCCATCTCGCGACGCGCAGCGACTTCTTCGAGGGCGAAGACGAGGCCCCCGAACTGCCGGATGCCGCGTTGCGCTTCGTCGACGCGCTCGAACGGGAAAAGCTGGACCGCGTCGAGGGGGCCGGGCGACTGGCCGCGCTCGCCTATCGCAGCGGCCGCTACGAGCTCGCTGCCCGCTTCGTCGCCATGGGCGAGGACGGGCTGGCCGCCTGGGTACGCGCGAAGCTCGCGTTGCGGGCCGGTGATCTCGACGCGGCAACGCGGGCCTACGCACAGGCCGCACGGGAGTTCCCGCGCGACGAACCGGATCCGGACGGCGAGCGGGTCGATACGCGCCGTCCCGGCGTCGACTATTGCCGTGTCCGTGGCGAGAGCGGCACGCTGGCGCTGGCCCGTGGCGAATACGTCGCGGCGCTGGCGCATTTCCTGGCAGCCAACGATTGGGAGGATGCCGCCTTCGTCGCCGAGCGCGTTCTCACGGTCGACGAGCTCGTCGCCTACGTCGCGCAGGAAGCCGCGCATCCCTCCCGCGAGGAGGCTGCGCGGATCGGTGCCGATCTCACCCCGCCGTTGCGCGCCCTGCTGGCGCGCCGACTGCTGCGGTCGGAGCGCTGGGACGAAGCGCTCGGCCATTTCGACGATGCGACTCTGCGCTTCAAGGCGCAGGAATACGTGGATGCCCGCCGTGCCGCACTGCGCGGCGGGCGCATCGAGCGCGCTCAGGCATGGCAGCAGGCCGCCGCGATTGCTCGCGTGGACGGCCTCGAACTGCTCGGCTACGAGTTCGCACCGGATCTCGCGGTCTGGGAGGGCGCATATCCGAATCCGTACTCGTTCGGCTATGCCGCGGCCGGCCGCGAGGTGTCGTCCGGATCGCCGGTGGCGCATCCGCCGGTCCTGGCGATCGCGGCGGGGCCGGGCGATGGCGAGCGCGCGCGGGTCGCGGCGAGCGAAGCACGCCCCGATCGTCGCTTTCACTACCGCTTCGTCGCCGCCGATTTCGCCGCGCGGGCGGCGGAACTCGTGCCGCAGCGTTCACAGGCCTATGCAGCCCTGTTGTGCGAGGCCGCCGGCTACGTCATCAACGACGACGGAGGACTCGCGACCGGCTACTGGTTGCGCTACGTCGCGCACGGTGCCTACCTGCCGTGGACCGGCAATTTCGGCCACGCCTGCGAGGTGCCGGACTTTCCGGCGGCGGCGCAGCGCCTGCGAGCCGAGCGGATCGCCGCGGTCAAGCGCTACGTCAGGAAGGCGCTGCCGTATGCGGCGGCACCCGTTGCGCTTGTGCTCATTCTCGGCGTGCTGGGCTGGCGTCGCCGCGTCTCGCGCAAGGCGAATCTCGCCATGGTGTCGACGACTTGAGGAACCTGAGCGCGCCGGGGACACGGGCGGCGCTTCGGGCGCCGGGCGAAGCGGGGTCATCGCGAGGCCGGCGGCTACAGGAGTCGGCGCCGATGCCTTTGCGGGGAGGTTCGTCGGCAAAGGTGGCCCCCGCAACAGGGAAGCCCGACGCCGGCCTCTGAAGGCGCGCGACGGATCGGCATCGCACGGGGCGGCAAGGTAGCGGTTCCGTCCGCCTCCTCCCGCCATGGCGCCAGGAACGCAGCGGGGCGGTGCCTAGTGCCCGCAGCGGCAAGCGCCTACCATTCGTCCTTTGAGATCCCTGTCCGACATTCTTGAAGAAGTCCGATTTCCATTTCGACCTGCCGCCGGAGCTGATCGCGCAGGCTCCCTTGTCCGAACGTTCGTCCAGCCGCCTGCTCGTCGCGGATGCGCCGAGCGGCCAGCTCGAGGACCGCCGCTTCGTCGACCTGCCGGAGCTGCTGCGCGAAGGCGACCTGCTCGTGTTCAACGACACGCGCGTGCTGCCGGCGCGCCTGTTCGGGCACAAGGAGAGCGGCGGTGCGGTCGAGATCCTCATCGAGCGCGTCATCGGGACGCACGAGGCGCGCGCGCAGCTGGGCGTCAGCAAGAAGCCGAAGGCCGGCGGCCGCATCCGGCTCGCCGACGGCAGCGTCGTCACCGTGCTCGGCCGCGACGGCGAGTTCTTCCTGCTGCGCTTCGAGGGCGACGAACCGCTCGAGAAACTGTTGCTGCGCCTGGGGCGCATGCCGCTGCCGCCGTACATCGAGCGCGAGGCGGGCGAGGCCGACGGCGAGCGTTACCAGACCGTGTTCGCGCGCGCTTCCGGAGCGGTCGCGGCGCCGACGGCCGGATTGCACTTCGATCAGGACCTGCTCGCGGTCCTGCGCGAGCGCGGCGTCGATTCCGGCTACGTGACCCTGCATGTCGGCGCCGGCACGTTCCAGCCGATGAGGGCGGAACGGCTCGAAGACCACACGATGCACCGCGAATGGCTCAACGTCGGTGCGGAGCTGGTCGAGAAGATTCATCGCACGCGCGAGCGCGGCGGCCGCGTGGTCGCCGTCGGCACCACGGTCGTGCGCGCGCTGGAGTCGAGCCTGCGCGACGGCGAGGTCGCACCGTTCGCCGGCGAGACGCAGATCTTCATCTTCCCCGGCTACCGCATCACGAGCGTCGACGCACTGGTCACGAACTTCCACCTGCCGGAATCGACCCTGCTGATGCTGGTATCCGCGTTCGCCGGCCGTGAATTCATGCTCGGCGCCTATCGCCATGCGGTCGAGCAGCGCTACCGCTTCTTCTCGTACGGCGACGCGATGCTGATCTGGCCGGAAGGGCGGGAGCAGGGCGCCGGGATTCGATAAAACGCCGCAAGTTTGCGATGCTCTTCCGATTCCCCCTTCCGATTCCCCCTTCCGAATGCAGTTCGACCTCCTCGCCACCGACGGCCACGCGCGCCGCGGCCGCCTGACGTTCCCCCGCGGCACGATCGAGACGCCGGCGTTCATGCCGGTGGGTACCTACGGCTCGGTCAAGGCGATGACGCCGCAGAACCTGCGCGACATCGGCGCCGAGATCATCCTCGGAAATACCTTCCACCTGTTCCTGCGGCCCGGCCTCGACGTCGTCGGCGAATTCGGCGGCCTGCACCGCTTCATCGGATGGGAGCGGCCGATCCTGACCGACTCCGGCGGCTTCCAGGTGTTCTCGCTCGCGCACAAGCGCAAGATCACCGAGGAGGGCGTGACCTTCGCGTCGCCGGTGGACGGTTCGCGCGTGTTCCTCTCGCCGGAGGAGTCCATGCGCATCCAGCGCACGCTCGATTCCGACATCGTGATGATCTTCGACGAGTGCACGCCGTATCCGGCGACCGAGAAGGTCGCGCGCGAATCGATGGAGCTGTCGTTGCGTTGGGCCGGGCGTTCGCGGCGCGCGTTCGACGACCTGAAGAATCCGAACGCGCTGTTCGGCATCGTGCAGGGCAGCGTCTATCCGGCGTTGCGCCGGCGTTCGGCGGACGCGCTGAAGGATATCGGCTTCGACGGCTACGCGATCGGCGGACTCGCCGTCGGCGAGCCGGAAGAGGAGCGCAACGCGACGCTGGAGCATGTCGAGCCGCTGCTGCCGCCGGAAAAGCCGCGCTACCTGATGGGCGTCGGCCGGCCCGAGGACATCGTCGAGGCGGTGCGCCGCGGCGTGGACATGTTCGACTGCGTGATGCCGACGCGCAATGCACGCAATGCGCACCTGTTCACGCGGCACGGGACGTTGCGCATCCGCAACGCGAAGTACGAACGCGACACGCGTCCGCTGGACGAGGAGTGCGGCTGCTATACCTGCCGCTCCGGTTTCAGCCGCGCCTACCTGCGGCATCTCGACCGTTGCGGCGAGATGCTCGGTCCCCAGCTCGCGACGATCCACAACCTGCACTACTACCAGGAACTGATGCGCGGACTGCGCGCAGCGATCACCGATCGACGCCTGCCGGAGTTCGTGGCCGAGTTCTACGCCCTGCGGACTGCGGCCTGAGCCTGCGGCCTCAGCGGGTCCGGGCGGACTCCATCGAGGAGAACGGCGGCGAGGCGGAGCGGTCGGGTTCTGGTCGCCGACAGGGAACCTTCGGCTTGATTTTTGCGTCGCAATGCGACACCCGTCCGCGGCATGGCATAATCCGCGGCCTTTTGATGGGAGCGGTCCGCGGGCCGCATCCCCGATGCCATCGGAGTTTTCATGGATTTCCTCATCTCCAACGCCTACGCCCAGGCCGCCGTGCCGGCCGCGGCGCCGAATCCGCTGATGTCCTTCCTGCCGCTGGTGATCCTGTTCGGCGTGTTCTATTTCATGCTGATCCGTCCGCAGATGAAGCGGGCCAAGGAGCAGCGCGCGATGATCTCGGCCCTCGCCAAGGGCGACGAGGTCCTGACCAGCGGCGGTCTGCTGGGACGCATCGAGGACATCGCGGAGCAATTCGTCACGCTCGAAGTGGCACCGAACGTGGTGGTGAAGCTGCAGAAGCAGGCGATCTCCGCCGTGTTGCCGAAGGGCACGCTGAAGTCGGCCTGATCCTCGCCATGGGCGATCCCCGAGGTCGCCCGGCGCAGGACATGCCGTCGTGCCGGAATCGCGTGAGCGTTCCCGGAGGTAAGGAAACGGCGTGGCATTCCGCCGCAGCCGGCTGCACGGGTCGCGGCAGAATGCGCGGTCTCGTGGACTGTTCATGGGAAGGGGCCCGGCCGCGTCGCGGCAGGGAAGGCGTTGTGGTCCGTTGGAATTCAAGATGAACGATTTTCCCCGTTGGAAATCCGTCCTCGTCATCGTCGTGCTGGCGCTCGGCGTGCTGTACGGCGTGCCGAATCTGTTCGTGCAGCAGCCGGCGGTACAGGTCGTGGCGAACCGTGGTGCGACCGTCGACGAGGCATTGAAGGAAAGGGTGCAGGGCGAGCTGGAGAAGCGGAAGATCGCCTTCGACGCGATCGAACTGACCGCCGGGCACCTGCTCGTGCGCCTGCCGGTCGGTGCGTCCGAAGAACAGACCAAGGCCGTCGAGGACCTGAAGCAGTCACTCGGCGACCAGTACACGGTGGCACCGAATCTCGCCTCCACCGTACCCGGCTGGATGCGTGCGATCGGTGCGCGTGAAATGCCGAAGGGCCTCGACCTGCAGGGTGGCGTGCACTTCCTGATGGAGGTGGACGACAAGGAAGTGATCGAGAAGCAGTACCAGCGCTACGCCGACGACATCCGTTCCGTGCTGCGCGACAAGAACATCCGCTACCAGTCGGTCGGCCGCGGCCCGCAGGGGCTCGTGGTGCAGCTGCGCAGCGCCGAGGACCGCGACGCGGCGTTGAGCGCGATCCGCATCGGCGTGCCGGACCTTTCCGTGTCCAACGGCGCCCAGGTCGGCGAGGCGTACACGCTGAACGGCAGCGTGAAACCGGAGAAGATCCGCGAAATCGCTCTGAACACCGTGCGCCAGAACCAGGCGACGCTCGCCAACCGCATCAATGCGCTCGGCGTGGCCGAGCCGCTGATCCAGCAGCAGGGCGATTCGCGCATCGCGGTGGAGCTGCCCGGCGTGCAGGACACGGCCGAGGCGAAGAAGATCCTCGGCGCGACCGCCACGCTCGAGTACCACGCCGTCGACGAGAACGCCAATGCGCTCGAGGCCGCGAAGGGCGGCATCGTGCCGCCGGACGACAAGCTCTACTATCGCCGCGAACTCGGTCCGGGCGGCCAGAAGGTGCCCGTGCTGCTGAAGAAGAAGATCATCGTCAGCGGCGACGAGATGGTCGACGCGTCCAGCGCCCCCGATCCGCAGACCGGCACGCCGGCCGTGTCGGTCTCGCTGAACGCGGTGGGCGGACGCAAGATGCTCGAGTTCACCTCGCAGAACGTCGGCAAGCCGATGGCGGTGGTCTACATTGAGCGCACGCCGGAGACGAAGATCGTCGACGGCAAGGAAGTGCGCAGCACGAAGGTGACGGAAGAGGTCATCAGCGTGGCCAACATCCGCGGCGTGTTCTCCAACAAGTTCAGCACCACGGGACTCGGCAGCAACAAGGAGGCCTCGGACCTCGCGCTGATGCTGCGATCCGGTTCGCTGGCCGCGCCCGTGGACATCGTCGAGGAACGCGTGATCGGACCGAGCCTCGGTGCCGACAACATCAAGAAGGGCGTCTTCGCGGTCCTGATCGGCCTCGGCGCTGTGCTGGTGTTCATGGCCCTGTACTACTGGGTGTTCGGCCTGATCGCCGACATCGCGCTGTTCTTCAACCTCGTGCTGCTGCTCGCGATCATGTCCGCGATCGGCGTGACGCTGACGATGCCGGGCATCGCCGGCATCGTGCTGACGCTCGGCATGGCGATCGACGCCAACGTGCTGATCT
This sequence comes from Rhodanobacteraceae bacterium UBA703, assembly GCA_002297645.1. Taxonomy (GTDB): domain Bacteria; phylum Pseudomonadota; class Gammaproteobacteria; order Xanthomonadales; family Rhodanobacteraceae; genus Dokdonella_A. Next base: position 116,133 of record DBMH01000098.1, read on the forward strand.
GCGAGCGCGTCCGCGAGGAGCTGCGCAACGGCTCGACGCCGCTGGCCTCGATCCGCGCGGGCTACGACAAGGCCTGGGCCACGATTCTCGACGCCAACGTCACCCACCTGCTCGCGGCGCTCGCGCTGATGACGCTGGGTTCGGGTGCGATCCGCGGCTTCGGCGTGACCCTGTTCATCGGCATCCTGACCTCGATGTTCACCTCGGTGACCGTCACCCACGCGATCACCAGCTTCGTGCACGGCGGCCGCAAGCTGAAGGGCTTGTCGATCGGCAGCGGCTACTCGAATGCAGGAGCGGCGTAAATGGAACTCTTCAATCCGAACAGCAAGATCGACTTCCTCGGCACGCGAAAGGTCAGCATCGGGATTTCGATCCTCCTGATCCTCGCCTCGCTCGCGCTCCTCGCGACGCGCGGCCTGAACTACGCGCTCGACTTCACCGGCGGCGTGCTGGTGGAAGTGCAGTACGAGCAGCCGGTCGAGGTCGACCAGGTACGCTCCGCGCTGGACGCCGGCGGCTTCCACGGCGCCCAGGTCCAGAGCGCCGGCAGCACGCGCGACGTGGTGATCCGCCTGCAGCCTCACGAGGAGCAGAAGGACGCCGCGCGTGTCGGCGCGGACGTCGTCGGCGCGCTGTCCAAGGTGCGTGCGGACGTCAAGCTGAAGCGTCCGCCGGACCTCGTCGGCTCCTCGGTCGGCGCCGACCTGCGCAACGACGGCATCGTCGCCGCCGTGTTCGTGATGATCGGCATCATGATCTACATCGGCATCCGCTTCGAGAAGCGCTTCGCGATCGCCGCGATCGCCAGCGAAATCCACGACACGATCCTGACGCTGGGCTTCTTCTCGCTGACGCAGATCGACTTCGACCTGACCGTGCTGGCGGCGCTGCTCGCCGTCATCGGCTACTCGATCAACGACAAGGTCGTCGTGTTCGACCGCGTGCGCGAGCTGTTCCGCCTCACGCGCAAGGCCGAGCCGTACGAGATCCTCAACAAGTCGATCAACCAGACGCTGTCGCGCACGATCATGACGTCGCTGACCACGGCGCTCACGATGTTCGCGCTGTACTTCGTCGGCGGCCCGGCCGTGCACGGCTTCGGCCTGACGATGCTGGTCGGTATCGTGATCGGTACCCTGTCGTCGATCTTCTTCGCCAACCCGATCCTGTACTGGCTCGGCGTGTCGAAGACCGACCTGATGCCGGTGGCGAAGGAAGGCGGAGAGCTGGAGCGCCGTCCCTGACCCGCGCTCTTCCGATCCTCTCGCACACGACGGCCGCGGCGAACCCGCGGCCGTTTTTTTTGCGTGTGCTGAACCGGCTCAGGAATCGGCGGGAAAGCGAGCTTCCTGCAGGGAAGGCGTTTCGCGCCGCTCCAGGGTCTCCAGCGTCGTTCGTGCCAGCGTGCGCGGACCGCGCCGCGAGAGCGGCAGCGGGGTCTGCCACGAGGACGTGTCGGGCTGCTCGTTGGGCCAGCCACGAGGAAACCACGGCACCAGCATCGACGTCACGGTCTGGTAGTCGCGGTAGTCCTGGCCGCGCGTGCGGACCGCCTGTGCCTCGTTCGCCCGGATCGAAGGAATCCAGCCGAGTATCGTCAGTACCGGGGCGAGCAGGGTCAGCGACCACCAGGACCAGGGCACGCCGACGGCCAGCAGGGCGTAGCTGGACCAGTGCACCGCGCTGAAGAAGTAGTTCGGATGCCTCGAATAGCGCCACAGCCCGCGCCGGCAGGTGTGGCCGAGATGACGTGGATTGGAGCGGAAATGCGCGAGCTGGCGGTCCGCGTAGGCCTCGCCGGACAAGCCGACGAGATAGACGGTCGCGGCGAGCAGCGTCCAGGGACTCGAGCCGGCCTGCGGGTTGTTGGCGGCGACGTACAGCGGCAACGCGTACAGCGTGGCGGACACGGCGCAGCGCAGGAACAGCGGAAGGAACGAAACGTCGCCTCCACTGCGCATCTCGCGCAGGTGGCGATAGCGGGCATCCTCCCGTTCGGTGAGGATGCGGCCGAGCAGGTGCAGGAACAGGCGCGAACCCCACAGGCCGCCCATCACGACGACGAGCATCTGCGCCGTCGGCGATCCGTGCGCCGACATGCCGAGGTACACCGCGCTCGCGCACAGGCTGATCGACCACAGCAGGTGGGCGACACCGGCGTTGTGCACCCGGCGGCAGGCCATCCAGCCACCCAGCATCAGGGCGAGGTTCGCCAGCAGGATCCACGCGGGTACGAGTGGATTCATGTCATCGCCCGTCCCATCGCCGCACCAGCCCTCCGATTCGAGGACGAGGGGCCCGTCGCGCGCCGCGACGACGTCGCGGCATCGTGTTGCGACCAGTGCCCATGTAAGCCGGAAGCGACGAAATCCCCCTGTGGCCTCGCCGCCCGGTGAGAATCCCCCGCCTGCGGTATACGCAGCGTGAAGGTTCGTAGGGAAGGCCGGGCGTTGTGCGTGCCTCGTCGCAATTCCGCAACAGCGGGGATCAGTGGTTTTCCGGGATGAGGAAGCGCTTGCTGGCAAGGTGCTCGCGCTTCGGCTTGCCCTTCAGCGGCGGAAGCTTCAGCGGCTGGTCGGGCGGCGCACGGAACGGCAGCTCCAGGAGCAGGTGCTCGATCAGGTTCAGACGCCCGCGTTTCTGGTCGTCGAAGTCGGCGACGAACCACGGCGCGTGCTTCGCGTGCGTGGCCTTCAGCACCGCATCGCGTGCCTTGCCGTAGTCCTCGTATCGCTCGCGCGCCTTGATGTCGACCGGCGAGATCTTCCAGCGTTTGAGCGGATCGGTGGCGCGCTCGGCGAAGCGCTCCTCCTGCTGTTCCTGGTCGACGGCGAGCCAGTACTTCAGCAGGATCAGGCCGTCGTTGGTGATCAGCTTCTCGAACAGGGGGCAGTCGGCCATGAAGCGCCGGTACTGCGCGTCGCTGCAGAACCCCATGACCCGCTCGACGCCGGCACGGTTGTACCAGCTGCGATCGAACAGCACGAGCTCGCCGGCGGCGGGCAGGTGCTCGACGTAGCGCTGGAAATACCACTGCGTCGACTCCCGTTCGGTCGGCTTGGGCAGTGCGACGGTGCGCACGTAGCGCGTGTTCAGCGGCTCGCTGATGGCCTTGATCACTCCGCCCTTGCCGGCGGCGTCGCGCCCTTCGAAGATCACCGCGACGCGCTTGCCGCTGGCGATGATCGAACGCTGGAGGTCGATGAGGCGCGGATACAGGCCCTCGAGTGCTGTTTCGTAGTCCTTTTTCTTCAGCTTCTTCACTCGAGGATCTCCTTGTCGCGGCGGCGACGTCAGATTTCGCGCAGCCGGGGGATCAGGCCGACGAGGTTGCAGGGACGCGTCGTCGCGTCCAGCTGGGCGCGGATCAGCTTCTCCCAGGCGGTCCGGCAGGCCGAAGTCGAGCCGGGCAGGCAGAAGACGAAGGTGTCGTTGGAGAGCCCGGCGAATGCACGCGATTGCATCGTGGACGTGCCGATCTCGTCGAAGCTGAGTACGCGGAACATCTCGCCGAAGCCCGGCATTTCCTTGTCGAGCAGCGGACGGATCGCTTCCGGTGTCGAGTCGCGGCCGGTGAAGCCGGTACCGCCGGTGACGAGCACGCCGCTCACGTTCTCGTCGGCGATCCAGTCGGCGACGATGGCGCGCACGCGGTAACGGTCGTCTTTCACGATGCGGCGGCCGGCGAGCCGGTGTCCGGCCTGGCCGAGCGACAGCGCCAGGTAGTCGCCGGAGCTGTCGTCGGCGGCGGTGCGCGTGTCCGACACGGTGAGCACGCAGAGGTTCAGCGGGACGAACTGGGCGAGAGCGGTCATGCGCCGAGCGTAGCGCGCCGTGCCGGCGGCGGGAAGCGCGCCGCCGGCCGGGACTACTCGATCGCCGCCGGCGGCAACCCGGCG
>DBMH01000061.1 GCA_002297645.1 Rhodanobacteraceae bacterium UBA703
TCGGCCTTGGCCGGTTCGGCGGCCTGCGCGGCCGGAGCGGCAGCGGCCGCGCCTTCCTCGAGGATCGCCAGGACCTGCTGGCTCGTCACCGTCGCGCCGGTGTCGAACCTGATCTCCTTCAGGACGCCGTCGGCCGGCGCGGGAACTTCGAGCACGACCTTGTCGGTTTCGAGGTCGACCAGGTTCTCGTCGCGCCTGACCGCGTCACCCGGCTTCTTGTGCCAGGTCGCGATGGTGGCGTCGGAAACGGATTCGGGGAGGACGGGAACCTTGACTTCGATGGACGACATGGCTTGTTCCTGGTGGGGCGCCCGGCTGGGGCGTTCCGTGATCTCGGCGGATTGGAAGGGCATCATCCCTGGATGCGCGTTGCGAAGCGACCGTCCCTGGTCGCGGGTTTCGGGTGAAGACTACTCGGTGACGTTGTCGCTGCCGACCGGTCCGACGAGCGCCTGCTCGACCAGCGCCGCCTGTTCGACGACGTGGGTCGACAGGTGGCCGCAGGCCGGCGCCGGCGAGCGCGCCCGCCCGGCATAGGACAGCGACTGCTTGGGGCCGATCAGCGACTGCAGGTGGTGCTTGATCTGGTACCAGGCGCCCTGGTTCATCGGCTCCTCCTGGCACCACACGATTTCCTTGGCGGCCGTGAACTTCGCCAGCTCCGCGGCGGCTTCGGGGCGCGGGAACGGATAGAGTTGCTCGACACGCACGAGGGCGACGTCCTCGATGCCGCGCTTGGCCGCTTCCTCGACGAGGTCGTAGTAGACGCGGCCGGCGCAGAGCACGACGCGGCGCACCTTCTTCGCGGCCTTGGTCGTGCTGTCGGGGATGACGAGCTGGAACCCGCCGTCGGCGAGGTCGTCGAGCGTCGAGGTCGCCAGCTTGTGGCGCAGCAGCGACTTCGGCGTCATCACGATCAGCGGCTTGCGCACGTCGCGCACCATCTGCCGGCGCAGCATGTGGAACATCTGTGCCGGCGTGGTCGGCACGCAGACCTGCATGTTGTCGAGCGCGCACAGCTGCAGGTAGCGCTCGAGGCGCGCGGAGGAGTGCTCCGGACCCTGGCCCTCGTAGCCGTGCGGCAGCAGCAGGACGAGGCCGGACAGGCGGTCCCACTTCGCCTCGCCGGACGAGATGAACTGGTCGACGACGACCTGCGCGCCGTTGGCGAAGTCGCCGAACTGCCCTTCCCACAGGACGAGCGTGCGCGGCTCGGAGGTCGAGTAGCCGTACTCGAACGCCATCACGGCTTCCTCGCTGAGCAGCGAGTCGACGATGGTGACGCTGGCGCCGTCGCGGATCGTCGACAACGGCACGTACTCGCCGCCGCTGTTCTGGTCGTGCAGCACCGCGTGGCGATGGAAGAAGGTGCCGCGGCCGGAGTCCTGGCCGACGAGGCGCAGGTCGTAGCCGTCGGCGATCAGCGAGGCGTAGGCGAGGTTCTCGGCGAAGCCCCAGTCCATCGCCTGCTCGCCCGCGGCCATCTTCGCGCGGTCCTCGTAGATCTTGGCGACGCGCGGGTGCAGCGTGATTCTCGCCGGGGTCGGCAGGATCTTGCCGTTGAGTGCGGCCAGCGCCTCCTTGGCGACGCCGGTATTGACCGGCTGCGCCAGCGTGCCGTGCAGGTGGCGGCTCCAGTCGACCGCGAACTCGTCGGTGAAGTCCGCGTCGAGTTCCGCGATCGGCGTGCCGGCTTCGAGCTTGGCACGATAGCCTTCGACCAGCGCCTTCGCGTCGTTCTCGGCGATGATGCCCTGGCCGGCGAGCTGCTTCGCGTACAGCTCGCGAGCCGGTGCGCGCGAGCGGATCAGCTGGTACATCAGCGGCTGCGTCGCGCCCGGTTCGTCGGCCTCGTTGTGGCCGTGGCGGCGGTAGCAGACGAGGTCGATGACGACGTCGCGCTTGAACTTCTGGCGATAGTCGAACGCCAGGCGCGCGACGAACAGCACGGCCTCCGGATCGTCGCCGTTCACGTGGAACACCGGCGCATTGACCATCTTGGCGACGTCGGTGCAGTACAGCGTCGAGCGCGTGTCGTGCGGGTTCGAAGTGGTGAAGCCGACCTGGTTGTTGACGACCACGTGGATCGCGCCGCCGACGGCGAAGCCGCGCGCCTGCGACATGTTCAGCAGTTCCATGTTGACGCCCTGGCCGGCGAAGGCGGCGTCGCCGTGGATCAGCACGGGCACGACGTGTTCGCGACCGGCGTCGTTGCGGTGCGTCTGGCGCGCGCGGACGGAGCCGCAGACGACCGGGTTGACGATCTCCAGGTGCGACGGGTTGAACGCCAGCGCGAGGTGCACGGTGCGGCCCGGCGTCCGGATGTTGGCGCTGAAGCCCATGTGGTACTTCACGTCGCCCGAGTGCGCCGGGTCGTCCGGATGGTCGAACTTGCCCTCGAACTCGTTGAACAGCTTCTGCGGCGACTTGCCGAGCACGTTGACGAGCACGTTCAGGCGGCCGCGGTGGGCCATGCCGATGACCATGTCCTTCATGCCGTCGCTGCCGCCGCGACGGATCAGCTCGTCGAGCAGCGGGATCAGGCTGTCGCCGCCTTCGAGCGAGAAGCGCTTCTGGCCGACGTACTTGGTGTGCAGGTAGCGCTCGAGGCCGTCGGCCTGGACGAGCTTCTCCAGGACGCGCTTCTTGTCGTCGACGCTGAGGCCGTACTGGCCACCCGCGCGCTCGAGCTGCTCGTGCACCCACTGGCGCTGCTCGACGTCGGAGATGTGCATGAACTCGGTGCCGATGCTGCCGGCGTAGGTCGCCTTGAGGCGGGCGACGAGGTCCTTCAGCTTGAGCTTCTGCGGACCTGCCAGCGAGCCGGTGCTGAACTCGGTGTCGAGATCGCCCGGCCCCAGGCCGTGAAAGACCGGGTCGAGGTCCGGCGCCGACGGGCGCGGCAGCAGGCCGATCGCCTTGAGGTCGGCTTCCGTGAACGCGTGCTCCATGTCGAGCGGGTCGAGCTTGGCCGCCAGGTGGCCGCGCGAGCGGTAGGCGGTGACCAGCTTCAGCACGGCGGCCTGTTTCTGCGAGATCGCGTCGGCACCCGACGCGACCATGGCGCGGCCGTTGCCGTTCTGCTTCTGGGCCTGCTCGATGCGCGCGATCGCGGCCGAGTGGGGCACGTCGCCGGCCTCGCGGCCCTTGAAGGCATCGAAGAACTCGCGCCAGGAGGGCGCGATGCTGCCCGGATCGGCGAGGTACTGTTCGTAGAGGTCCTCGACGAAGGCGGCATTGCCGCCGGAGATCGGGGAAGTGGCCTGGAACTGCTGGAGGAGACTGGGCTGGTTGGCGCTCACGCTACACCTTACAGACGAAAAGAGCGCGCCGGATGCGCGCTCCGCGACAGGCTGGTTCCGACCGGGCAGCGACGAGCCGGCGGATCAACGGAATTATAACCCTTGGCACACATGATTGTTGCGCTGCACGCAAGCCTGCTTGGGGGCTCGCATTCAGATTCCAAGCGCCCGCAGCTCCGTTGCGGGCTCCGAGCGCTCCCAGATCTCGTCGAAGACGGCGAGCAGCTGGGCGTGGCGGCCCGGCTCGCAGGTCGAGCCGGAGCCGTCGAGGCGGTCGGCCAGCGGGCGGAACAGGTAGCCGCCGCGGTCGTTGAGCAGGAAGGCGGAGCCGTAGTGACGGTCGATTTCCTCGACCGGCGTGCGCAGCGCGAATGCGCTCGGCAGGCGCTGCGCCAGCGCGACCAGGCGGCGCGCATCGACCGCGGCCTCGCGCGGATCGCGCACGAGGATGCGGATGCGCGCCGCGCGGCCCGACAGCGCGATGCGCTGGAGCGCTTCCCGTGCGGCGGGGCTCTCGAACAGGTCCGGGTCGAGGTTGCGCGTCAGGATCGCCAGCTCGTGCCGCGCCTGCGCCAGCAGCAGGCCGGTCGCTTCCTGGGCGCTGCGCCGGTCGCGCGCGTCGAACGCAAGGGCTTCCGGTCTTTCCGGCGGTCGGGCTCGCGCCGGCTCCGGCGCAGGCTCCAGTTCGAGCCGCATCGCGCGATGCGGAATGTCGCAGTCGAGATATTCGCCGCCGTAGGCGACGAAGCCCTGGCGTTCGTAGAACGGGATCGCATGCGTCTGCGCGCTGAGTTCGACCGCGGGCCAGCGCAGCGCGCGCGCGTGCTCGATCAGTTGTCGCAGGATGGCGTCACCGACGCCGCGGCCGCGCCAATCGGCGAGAACGGCCATGCGGCCGATCTTGTGCTCGGGTGTCAGTCGTCCGGTACCGATCGGGCGGCCGTCGAGGTCACGGGCGAGGACGTGGTGCGAGGCTTCGTCCAGCGCATCCCATTCCTCTTCCTCCGGGCACCGCTGCTCGATCAGGAAGACCTGCTCGCGCACGTGGCGCAGGCCGGCCTGGTCCTCTCCGTGCCAGGCGGCGAAGTCGACGCGGAAACCCGGTGGCGGGATCACGCGCGGCCTCCGCCCCGCATCAGCGCGAGGTGGCCGGCGTCGACGAGGGCGCGCAAGGTCGCGCGGTCGGCGGCGGACGCCGGGACGTCGCCGAGCCCGAAGC
>DBMH01000273.1 GCA_002297645.1 Rhodanobacteraceae bacterium UBA703
GCCCGCCGCCGGCAACCGTCGCGCACGTCCGCAGCAGCGATCCCTGGTGCGCGCCGCGATCACCCTGCTGGTGCAGCGGCCGGCACTCGCGCTCGCGATCGAGCCGCCGTGGACGTTCTCCGTGCTGCGCCAGCCGGGCATTCCGCTACTGATCGAGCTGGTCGATCTCTGCCGCATGCGCCCGGACATCACGACCGGCGCGCTGCTCGAGCACTATGCCGGGCGCGAGGAGGCGAAGGCATTGCAGAAGCTCGCGGTGGTCGAGTTCCCCGGCGGCGAGGACGAGGCGCGCGCGGAGTTCATCGACGCCCTGCGCCAGCTCGACCGCCAGACCTCGCAGCAGCGCATCGAAGACCTGCTGCGCCTGCAGGTCGACGGCGCGCTGGACGATGCCGGCAAGGACGAGTTGCGGCAGTTGCTCGCGACGCGGCGCTGAAACAAAAAAGCCCGGCCATCACTGGCCGGGGCGGATGCCGATATGCATGGATCGGCGGCAATCGAACAGTCGAGCGCCCGGGCGGAAGGATCGACCTCCGCCCGGGCGCGCGTGAGTTACGGACGCCGCGCGTTGCGGGCAGCGCCGGCGGCCAGTCCCAGGCCGAGCAGCAGCAACGCCACGCCTCCGTCGACCGGCACCGGCTTCGGCTCGGTCGGCTCGACGATCACGCGCACCGGCGCGCTGGCATCGCACGGCGCGGGCGTGCCGGCCGGCATGCACACCGTCACCGACGACGGCTCCACCGACACCGTATTGATCACGTTGCCGCTCGCGTCGCCGGCCATCGTGGCCACGACCGTGAAGACCAGCCGGCCACCGATCGGCAGAACCGGCACCGTCTCGTTGATCGCACCACTGCCGCTGGCGTGGGCGCAGGTCGCGCCGCCCGAGGCCGTGCAGGTCCATGCGAAGCCGGCAACGCCCGGCGGCAGCGGATCGGCGACGGTCACGTTGTTCGCGACCACCGTGCCGACGTTCGTGACCGTGATCGTGAACGTCGCCGTACCGCCCGGCTGGACCTGCGTCGCATCGACGGTCTTGGTCACCTGGAGGCGCGGCGCCTCGTCGGCCGGGACGACGGCGCAGGAGGCGGGCGTCGGCACGAGGGTGCAGTCGGCCGGCGGCGTGCCGGTCTCGTGCGCGACGTTGGCGATGTGCGTGACGTCGAGCGGCAGCGGGTCGACGACCTTGACCACGACGTTCAGCACGAGGCTGCCGCCGGCCGGAACCGTGAGATTGGTCCAGCTGACGACGCCGGCGGCGAACGTGCCGCCGTTGTCGGCGCTGACGAACGTGACATTCGGATCGAGCGGATCGCTGACGCCGTAGCCGGTGACCGCGCTGCCGCCGTGGTTGGCCAGCGTGATCTCGTAGGTGAGCGTCTCGCCCGCTTCGGCGATGCCGGGCTTCGAGCCGCTTTCGCCGACGAGGGCCTTGGAGATCGCGACGAGGCCTTCGGTCGGCATGACCACGCAGCCGGACGGCAGCGGCGTCACCGAGCAATCCGGCGGCGTGGTGCCCGTCTCGTAGGCGAGGTTGACGACACTGACGACGCCCGCCGGCAGCGGATCGGCGACGGTGACGACGACCGTCAGGTCGATGAAGCCGCCGGCCGGAACCGTCAGGCCGGACCACGTCACGCTGCCGCCGGCGTTCACGCCACCGTGCGTCGCGCTGACGAAGGTCACGTTCGGATCGAGGGGGTCGACGATACCGACGTTCAGCGCATCGGCGCCCCCGCCGTTGTCGAGACGGATGCCGTAGGTCAGCGTCTCGCCGGGCTCGGCGATGCCGGACTGCTGGCCGCTTTCCGACAGCAGCACCTTCGTGACCGCCACGCTCGCCGGCGTCGGGATGACCACGTCCGACGCCGCGGCGCCGCCGATGGCGCCGCCGAACGGCGGCTGGGCGCTGATCTCGGCCAGATTGTGCGCCTGGCCCGACGCGACGTCGGCGGCCTTGATGGTGTAGCGGGCCGTGCACAGCACCGCGTCGCTGGCCAGCAGTATCCCGCTGGGGCCGATCCCCGCGAACGGCTGGCCGCCCAGCGTGGCGCTGGCGCAGACGATCGGCGTGTCGATGCGGCTCGCGTCCGGCTCGGTCAGGCCGACCGACGTCAGCGTCTGGCCGCCGCTGTTCTTCAGCACGAAGGTGTATTCGACGACGTCGCCGAGGCTGGCATAGCCGTTGTCGTCGGCGTCGTCGGCGAGCCGCGGACTCTTGAAGGCACGCACGTCGGCGTTGCCGCCGAAGTTCACGCGCAGCACGTAGTCGTTGGCCTGCACCGGCTGGCCATCGGCATCGGTGCCGGTGACGTTGATCGGGTCGCCCACCTCGCCGGCCGCCGCTTCGCCGGCGGTGATCGTGTGCTGGCGCGTGCAGGCCATCGACGCGCCGACCGCGAGCGCGGTCTGCGGACAGGTCACGGTACCGTCGCCGTCGGCCACGGCCAGGCCGGACAGCGCCAGCGTGCCGAGGTTGAGCACGGTGTAGTGGTAGTCGATCGTCTCGCCGGCATCGAGCTGGCCGTTGCTGTTGCTGTCGTTGAACGACGCGCCGCCGAGCACGGCGACGATGCCCTGCGCCGGATTCAACGCCAGCGGCTGCGCCACGTGCACGCTGCGCAGGCGCGGCTTGCCGTCGACGTCCCTGGCGACCACGGTGAGGCTGGCGTCGCGGCTGCCGAGCGCCGACAGCAGGCGACCGCTGCAGGCCACGCCGTCGCCGCCGGCCAGCGAACCCTGGGGCGCGAACGAGCGCCCCTGGGTCGTGGTGTTCGCGCAGGTGACCGCGTGGTTGCGGTCGGCGACGACGCGCACC
>DBMH01000050.1 GCA_002297645.1 Rhodanobacteraceae bacterium UBA703
GCGCCGCCTCGCCGTCGACGAGTCCGCGCCGGACCAGCGTGCGTGCCTGCGGAACGGCGGCGACCGCCGCCGCCGCGTTGGGCGCCTCGACGAGGAGGAAGGTCGCTTCGTTGCCGACGGCCAGTCCGTATCCGGTCCGCCCGATCACGGCGGCGGCCGCCTCGGTCGCCATCTCCAGCGCGGCGCGCAGTTCGGCGTCGGCGTAGAAGCCGGAGCGGTAGCCGACCAGCATCGCGCGTTGCAGCATGTCGCCGTTGCCGTAGGGCCACCACGCATCCTGGATGTTGTCGTTGCCGGTGAACACGCGCACGCCGGCGCGACGCAATCGCAGCACCGGCGGGAAGGCGCGGTCGCCGGGCGCGTTGGTCATCACGGCGACGCCGGCCTCGGCCAGTTCGGCCGCGATCCGGTCGACGGCTTCCGCGGGCACGTCGCCGAGCGCGTAGGCATGGCTGACGGCGACGCGTCCCTGCAGGCCCAGCGCGCGCGTGCGCGCGGCGATGCGACGCAGTTGCCCGATGCCTTGCAGGCCGGGTTCGTGTAGGTGGATGTCGACCTTCGCACCGCGCCGGTCGGCGATGCCGAACACGACGTCCAACTGCCCGTCGGCATCGCCATCGAGCGCGTCCGGATCGATGCCGCCCACGACCTCGGCGCCTTCGCGGACCGCCGCGTCGAGGAGATCCGCCGTACCCGGGCACGACAGCACGCCGGCCTGGGGAAAGGCGACCAGCTCCATGTCGACGAGACCGCGCCAGCGCTCGCGCACCTCCGCTACCGCGTGCAGATGATCCAGCCCGGTGGTGGCGTCGACGTCGACGTGGCTGCGCAGGGCGACGGTGCCGTACGACGCGGCCTGGCGGACGAGCGCTTCCGCGCGGAGGCCGACCGGACGGGCGGAGGCCAGTTCCTCCTTCTCGATCGCGAGGCGCCCGCGCAGCGTGCCGGCGCCGCGACGGGGATGCCAGCGATCGCCGACGAAGCTCTTGTCGAGGTGGATGTGCCCGTCGACGAAGCCGGGCAACGCCAGGCGACCGCGGACGTCCACGATCTCGGCGGTTTCCGCATCGACGGGAACGCTGCCGAGGCTGGCGATGCGGCCGTCCTCGACGGCGATGTGCAGGGGATTCCCGTCGGCATCGACGGCATTGGCGAAGACGCGATCGAACATTCCGTTTCCTTGCGTAGTGGCGTGCAGGGGGCGCGCCTTTGGCAGGGCGCGACGATAGGAATGCGCGCCTTCCATGTGCCAATGAAATGTATGGATCGGTTTCATTCGGGAATTGGATGTTCGTGGCGGTGATGCCCGGCGGCTTCCGGCGTCTCCGGGCGTGCTCGCCGCGATGCGGGCACGGCCATCGGCCCATGTGATGCGCGGTATTGGGAAAACGCATTTCCCCTCTCGCGGTCGCGCGCCTAGGCTGCGACGACTTCACCGGGCCGTCGATGCCGCGTCGTCGCAGCGGCGCGCATGGTCCGGCTCCCGACCACTCCGACCGAGGCATGCCCATGGATTTCGCCGAACGCACCGTCGCGCTGGCAATGAAGAACGTCGAGGAAGGGGGGCGTCCGTTCGCCACCGTCATCGTCCGTGGCGACGAGATCGTCGCCGAGAGCCCCAACCGGGTCGCGCAGACCTCGGACCCGACCGCCCATGCGGAGATCCTCGCGATCCGCGCTGCTTGCACGATGCTAGGCACCGAGCACCTCACGGACTGCGACGTCTACATCCTCGCGAGTCCGTGCCCGATGTGCCTCGGCGCGCTCTACTACTGCAGTCCGAGACGGGTCGTTCATCTCACCACCCGCGAGGACTACGCCCCGTTCTATCGCGACGACCGCAGGTACTTCGAACTGGACACGTTCTACGCGGAGTTCGCCAAGCCGGCTGCGGAGCGCCGCTTGCCGATGGTCCGGCAGGCGCACGCGGGGGCGATCGAGGTGTACCGGCGCTGGCAGGCATTGAACGGCGAACGCTGACTCGCGGGCGGGATCGCGCGGTGGCGTACCGCCCTCGTCGCACGTGTCCCGTCGTGCATAATGCCGCGCCCGATCCCGGCGGCCCCTGCAGGGCGGAATCCGCCGGGTCGCGCCGTGCCCGGCCGGGCACGGCAATCCGATGCGAGACGCGGGAGCGCGAATGTCCGGTGGTGCCGATTCCCTCAAGACCATTTTCCTCGCGCTCGGCGCGAACTTCGCGATCTTCGTCGCCAAGGCGTTCGCGGCGTTCCTGACCGGCTCCGGCGCGATGCTGGCCGAGGCGGTGCATTCGCTCGCCGACTGCGGCAACCAGGGACTGCTGCTGTTCGGCATGAAGGACGCGAAAGCACCGGCGTCGCCGGACCATCCACTCGGGCGCGGCAAGGCCATCTATTTCTGGTCCTTCCTCGTCGCGCTGCTGCTGTTCTCGGTCGGCGGCGCGTTCTCGATCTACGAAGGCCTCCACAAGCTGCAGGCGCCGGAGCCGCTCGCGTGGCCCGGCGTGGCGATCGGCGTGCTCGCGTTCGGCATCGTCGCCGAGGGTTTTTCGATGGCGGGCTGCCTGCGCGAGGTGAACAAGGCGCGCGGCGACCGCAGCCTGTGGCGCTGGTTCCGCGAGAGCCGGCAGAGCGAACTGATCGTCGTGTTCGGCGAGGACCTGGCGGCGCTGCTCGGCCTCGTCTTCGCGCTGGCCTCCGTGCTTCTGACGATGGCGACCGGCAATCCGCTGTTCGACGCGATCGGCACGCTGGCGATCGGCGTCCTGCTGGTCGTCGTCGCGGTGTTCATCGCGATCGAGGTCAAGGCGCTGCTGATCGGGCAGGGCGTCGACCCGGCGGCCAAGGCGGAGATCGAGGGATTCCTCGTCGCGCGCCCGGAGATCGCGCGCCTGTTCAACCTCGTCACGCTGCAGCTCGGCGAGGACGTGATGGTGGCGATCAAGGCCGAGATGCGCGGTGGACTCGACGCGCGCGGACTCGTCGATGCGATCAACGCCGTCGAGCACGACATGAAGGCGCGCTTCCCGCAGATCCGCTGGTCGTTCTTCGAGCCGGACGTGTCGGATTGAACCCGCGGGGTCGCGCCGGGTCTTTCGCGCCGGGGCGCGAGGGCCTGTCTCCCGCCGAACCGTGGATGCCGTGCAACTGCGTCCGGTTCTTCGCTCAGCGCTCGAAGCCGTCGGTGAAGATCAGGTCGAGGCGGATCATGGCCGCGCCGAACTGGCCGTCCGTCGTGTTGTAGTTGACCGGGTCGTAGGTGCTCGCGGCGGCGCCGGCCAGCACGATGCCGCTGCCGCCGAAAGCGGAATCGGTGGCGACGTTGTAGGTCGCCGTATTGGCGAAGCGGCCGTGCAGCTTGCCGTTGGTCCCGAACGTCGTGTCGAGCGAGCAGGCCGGCATCAGGCGCGCGGCGGCGAAGTCGTAGCCTTTGCCGTCCGCCGCGCCGTTCGACGCGCTTCCGGTCAGCACGATGCCGCCGTCGGACTGGAGCAGCAGGTTCATCGCCTGGTCGTCCATTTGCCGCGTCGTCGTCTGGTCGAGATCGAACGCCACGGTCGTGTAACCCGTTCCGAAGCAGAACCCGGGATCGAGCGCGCCGTTCGCGAGCAGGCGCCCGACGAGGAAGTCGTGGTCGTTGCCCGCCCATTGGTAGACGCCACCGAGCCAGATGCGTCCCGCGCCGTCCACCTTGACGGCGGTGAGCATGTCGTCGCGACCGTGGTTGCCGAAGTCGAACGAGACGCGGCCGACGTTGCCGAACGACGCGTCCGGGGTGCCGTCGGCGTTGAGGCGCAGCACGGCGCCCTCGAAGCCGTTCGCCCCGGTCATGGCGTATCCGGCCACGACGATCTTGCCGTCCGGCTGGATGGCGAGCGCGGCCGGGTAGTCGGCGTTGTTGCCGCCGAGATCGAATGCCGCGACGCGGATGCCGGTGCCGTTGAACGTGGGATCGAGCGTCAGGTCCGCGCGCAGGCGCGCGACCGCGAAGTCGAGGTTCGACGGGTCGGCGCCGGCGCGATTGGTATAGCCCACGACGACGAGCTTGCCGTCGGCCTGCAGCGCGGTCGCGGTGATGAAGCTCATTGCTTCGGTCGCGTTGTGCGAGAACTCGAACCGCACCGGCTGGACCGGTACCGCCGGATCGAGCGTTCCGTTCGCGAGCAGGCGCGTCGCCGTCGCATACAGGGTGGTGTCGCTCGGTACTGCACCTGCACCGACGCCGGAGACGACGACGCGGCCGTCGTTCTGCCGGATCAGACCGTGGTAGATCGTGCTGACCGGATAGTCCGGAAACTCCGAGAACGCGAACGCGCCGGTCTCGCCGGGGCCGAAGCTGTAGTCGCGCAGTCCGTTCGGTTGCAGGCGCGCCATGCAGATCGTGACCTTGTCCGCGGCCGTGCACTTGCCGGCGAGCACGATGCGTCCGTCCGGCTGCACGAGGGTCGCGACGGCGCCGATGTAGCTGGAGTTGCCCAGGTTGTGGCCCGGCACGGACATCATCACCGTGCCGGTGCCGTTCCACGAGGTGTCGAGGCCGTCGGCGGCGAGCGCCGGCATTGCGGCAGCCGCGCACAGCGTTGCCGTCCGGATCAGTGCAGCATGTCGCTGGCGCATCGTCGTTCTCCCTCGGCCGGATGTGGCCCTGTCGGCTGCTGCGGCGGATGCGCAGGCGTGTGCCGCGCTCGACCCGTCGTGCTCCGTCCCCGATGGGAAAGCGTACCGCGAAACGGCAGCCCCGGCGCACGTCGAGCACGAAATCCGGCCGTCGCCCCGCGGATTCCGCGAGCATTGCCAGTGGCGGCGCGGTCCGCTTCAATCCGCCATCCGGTCACGGGTGCGAATGATGGAAGCCAGTGCGGTTCCGACGAGAGGGCGGTGGTTCTGGGCGGTCTACACCGGTGCCTGGCTCGCGCTCGGGCTCTGGCAGGGCCTCAATGCGATCGTCGGATTCCGCAATGCCGGCCGCGCGATCCCGGCCTGGCAGCCGCTGACCTGGGAACTCAGCAGCGTCGCGGCGCTCGCCGTGCTCGCGGTTCTCGTCGCCCGCTTCGAACGGCGCTTCCCGCTGTCGGGACCGGGCTGGGTCCGGCACCTGCCGCTGCACGTTCCCGCCGCGCTCGCGTTCTCGCTGCTGCACACGTCGGCCATGGTCGGCCTGCGCTCGGGCGTCTATGCCGCGTTCGGCGATCGCTACGATTTCGGCGACTGGCGCCTCGGCCTGTTCTACGAATTCCAGAAGGACCTGATCACTTATGCCTTGATCGCCGCCGTCTGCGTCGGCACCCGCCTGTGGGCCGAGCGCCGGCGCCACGAGTGGGCGATGGTCGAGCTGGAACGCGATCTGGCCGGCGCGCGCCTCGCGCAGCTCACCGCGCAGATCCAGCCGCACTTCGTGTTCAACACGCTGAACGCGATCTCGAACCGCATGCACGAGGACGTCGACGCGGCCGACCGCATGATCTCGGCATTCGCGGACCTGTTGCGCGTCTCGCTGGTCGAGCCGGACGAAGCGGAGGTGAGCGTCGCCGAGGACGTCGCATGGCTGGAGCGCTATCTGGAGCTGATGCGCGAGCGGTTCAGGGGCATGCTGGTCGCGACGCTCGAGGTGGACGACGGCGTGCGCGATGCGCGACTTCCGCGCCTGTTGCTGCAGCCGCTGGTCGAAAATGCGTTCGAGCACGGACTCGCGAGCGGGCGCGGACGCGTCGACGTCGCGGTGACGGAGCGCGACGGGCGCCTGCTGTGCACGATCGAGGACGATGGCGCCGGCTTCGCAATTCCGGTCGAGCCCGGCGTCGGTCTCGCGAACGTACGCAGCCGGCTCGACCTGATGTATCCCGGCCAGCACCGGTTCGTGCTGGCGTCGCGCGCAGGTGGCGGCACGCGCATCGAGATCGAGCTGCCGTTGCGCCGCGATGGCTGAGAACCCGTCCGTGGAGCCCGGGATCCGCGTCGTCCTCGTCGAGGACGAGCCGCCGGCGCGTGCCAAGCTGCGGCGGATGCTGGCCGCGCATCCGCGCTACCGGATCGTCGCGGAGGCGGAAGACGTCGCCGGCGGTCTCGCCGCGTTGCGCGAAGCGTCCCCCGACCTGCTGTTCCTCGACGTCCGCCTCGGTCGCGGAAACGGCTTCGACCTGCTGGCGCGCGCGTCGCCGCCGTTGCCTCTGGTCGTGTTCACCACGGCGTACCACGAGCATGCCGTGCGCGCATTCGACGTCGCCGCGCTCGACTACCTGCTGAAACCGTTCGACCGCGAGCGCTTCGAACGCGCGCTCGTGCGCGTCGGCGAGCGCCTGGCGGAGCGCGATGCGGACGAAGGCGCCACGCTGGCGGACGAGCGGCTGCGCCGGC
>DBMH01000265.1 GCA_002297645.1 Rhodanobacteraceae bacterium UBA703
CTGGCCCGCGCGCCGCCGGCCAGCGCGTGCGCGAACAGCACCTCGCCGGTGCTCGGCACCGCGGCGCTCGCGCCGACGTTGCGATGCCGCGTGACGAGGCGCTGGCCGTATTCGAGCCAGCGCAGTTCCTCGACCGGCGATACCGAGATGTGGCTGTCCGATCCGATGCCGAGTGCACCGCCGGCGTCCAGGTACGGCTTCAGCGGGAACAGCCCGTCGCCGAGGTTCGCCTCCGTGGTGGGACACAGGCCGGCGACCGCGCCACTCGCGGCGAGGCGCCGCGTCTCGCGTTCGGTCAGATGCGTCGCGTGCACCAGGCACCAGCGCGCGTCGACGTCGGCATGGTCGAGCAGCCAGTCGACCGGCCGCGCATGGCGGATCGCGAGGCAGTCCTGCACTTCGCCGATCTGCTCGGCGATGTGGATGTGGATCGGGCAATCGCGCGCGGCGTCGCTCGCCAGCACCGCGCGCAGCGCGTCTTCCGGCACCGCACGCAGCGAATGCAGCGCGATGCCGACGCGCAGCAGCGGCGATTCCAACGCCCGCAGGCGTTCGAGCAGGCGCAGGTAGGCGTCGACGTCGTGGCCGAAGCGGCGCTGCCGCTCCGACAGCGGACGACCGTCGAAGCCGCCGGTCATGTACAGCGTCGGCAGCAGGGTCAGGCCGATACCGGCTTCCCGCGCCGCGTCGATCAGGGCCAGCGACATCGTCGCGGGATCGGCATACGGCCGGCCGTCGGGCTGGTGATGCAGGTAGTGGAACTCGCAGACCTGCGTGTAGCCCGCCTTGAGCATCTCCACGTAGAGCTGCGCCGCGATCGCGCGCAGGTCGTCCGGACCGATCCGGCCGGCGAACGCGTACATGACTTCGCGCCAGGTCCAGAAGGAATCCTCCTGTGGGCCGGAACGGCCGGAAGCCGGCGCACCGGTATTGCTTCTCTCCGCCAGGCCCGCCATCGCGCGCTGGAACGCATGCGAATGCAGGTTCGGCATGCCGGGCACGACGTAGCGACCGAGCGGCTCGCCCTCGACCGCCGCCTGCGGTTGCGCGAACGCACCGGTGCCGTCGACCGCCAGACGGGCGCTTCCGCTGAAACCGGCGTCGCGCCACGCGTGATCGGCAAGAAAGACTTTCGCGCTCATCGATTCGGTCCGTCGGCAAAGCCGCGAGCCTAGCCGCGCGCGTCGGACGATGCCAGCACGCGCGGAACGCGAATGCCCGCGACCGCGTGCGGCTTCAGCGCCGCCGCGCGGAAAAGTCGACGACCGACATCGCCAGCGGCAGATCCCTCGAATGGACCACCGGGCGGGGATCTAGGACAAGGCGCTCGGTCCCGGCGTCGATCCGCCCCACCCGCTCGTAGCGGTCGAACACGAACGGAAGACCCTGCGACAGCGCGAAATTGCGGCGGTCCATCAGCTGGAAATGCAGGTGCGCCATGTCCGAGTTGCCGTTGTTGCCGACCTGCCCGATCGCGTCGCCGGCCTTTACCCGATCGCCGGCCTTGACGCGGATGCTGCCGGCCTTGAGGTGGCCGTACATGGCCCAGGCGCCGTCGCCGAGATCGAGGACGACGTGGTTGCCGCCGGCTTCGGGCAGGGACGGCGGCGGCAGCGGCGCGTGCGGAGCGATGTCGGCCAGCTTGTCGTAGACGTCGACCACGGTCGCGTCGCCGACGGCGAAAACCGGCTTGCCGAAGGCGTAGTGGTTCTCGTTGACGTCCGCGCCGTGGAAGAGGTTCGCGTCACGGTCGAACTGGACGAAATCGATGGCGTAGCGCTCGGGCAGGACGAGCACGCCGTCGACGGAGCGCTGCCCGCGACGGTGATGGTTGGACTGGTCGCAGCAGGCTTCGATGACGCCCCAGCGTTCGCCTTCGAGCGGCGGACGGATGACGCGCGGCGGCGTGCGGTCGACCGGCACGCGCACGCGTGCCGTCGCCGCGGCGGCGGAGAGTCCTTCGCCGTCCACGACGAGGCGCGTCTCGAGGACATCCGGCAGCGGATCGTCCGGCGCGAGCGCCAGGTCGAGCCAGACCGTCGCGCTGCCGCTGGACGGAATACGGTCGATCGGCCGGGTCCATTGCGCGGCCGGGCTCATGTGCGCGGCCACCGCGGGGCCGGTGTGTTCGAGCAGGGGCGTCGCACGCCCTTCGGCGCGGACGGAAATCGACCGTACCGGCAGCGTCGTCTCCGCGAGGTTGACGACCTGCACCTCCCAGGTCAGGTGCGTGCGTCCGTCGCTGGCCGGGATCGGTCGCGGAGCGACCGGCACGTGCAGCGCGATCGGGTTCAAGGGCAGCGCCGTGCTGGACGGCGGGACCTCGTCCGCGATGGCCGCGGTCGCGGCGACGATGGAAACGGCGGCGGCCAGCCGCGGGACGAAACGGCGAGGAATCATCGGTGCCTCCCTGTGCATCGGAATCTTCGCGGCCGCGCCGCCGTGCCCGCATCGCACGACGGGCGGGTGGCCGGCGCCGGCCTCTGGGATAATCGCGCAATTCGACGATGCGAAGGATCACGACCCGATGACTCCACGATGGGATGGCCTGCTGCTGGACTGCCGCCTCGCCACCATGACCGGCGATCGCCCCTACGGGCTCGTCGAGAACGCGGCGTTGGCATGGAAGGACGGCACGATCGTGCATGCCGGTCCGCAGTCGTCGCTGCCGGACGCACCGGAGCGCCTCGCGGCGGACGTCGCTTCGGCCGGCGGCGCGCTGGTCACGCCCGGGCTGATCGACTGTCACACGCACCTGGTCTTCGGCGGCGACCGCGCCGACGAGTTCGAGCGGCGCCTGAACGGCGCGACCTACGAGGAGATCGCGCGCAGCGGCGGCGGGATCCTGTCGAGCGTGCGCGCGACGCGCGCGGCGAGCGAGGACGACCTGCTGGCGCAGTCCCTGCCCCGCGCACGCGCGCTGCTCGTGGACGGCACGACCACGATCGAGATCAAGTCCGGCTACGGTCTCGATCTCGACAGCGAACTGAAGATGCTGCGCGTCGCGCGGCGCATCGGTACGGAACTCGGCGTCGGCGTCAGCACGACCCTGCTCGCCGCGCACGCGCTGCCGCCCGAATTCAAGGACCGCGCCGACGACTACATCGACCTGATCTGTACGCAAATCCTTCCCGCCGCCGCGCGCGATGGCCTCGCCGACATGGTCGACGCGTTCTGCGAGCGCATCGCGTTCTCGCCGGCGCAGACGCGGCGCGTGTTCGAGCGCGCGCGCGAACTCGGCCTGCCGGTCAAGCTGCACGCGGACCAGCTCTCCGACCTCGGCGGCGCGGCGCTCGCGGCGGAATTCGGCGCGCGCTCGGCCGAGCACCTGGAGCATGCGAGCGAGGACGGCGTGCGCGCGATGGCCGCCGCCGGCACCGTGGCCGTGATGCTGCCGGGCGCGTTCTACGCGCTGCGCGAGACGCAGCCGCCGCCGATCGCGGCGTTCCGCGAGCACGGCGTCGCGATGGCGGTAGCCAGCGACCTCAATCCAGGCACCTCGCCGCTGCTGTCGCTGCGCCTCGCGATGAACATGGAATGCGTCGAACTGCGCATGACGCCGGAAGAAGCCTTGCGCGGCACGACCGTGCACGCGGCGCGCGCCCTCGGCCTCGCCGACCGCGGCCGCATCGAGACCGGCCTGCGCGCGGACTTCGTGGTGTGGAACGCGAGGCACCCGGCCGAACTCTGCTACTGGATCGGCGGCGGCCTCGCGCGCGACGTGCGCATCGGCGGGNNGGCGCCTAGCCCGATGAGCGCCGCGCTCGCGATCGACGTCGTCGACGACGACGTGCATTGCGCGCGCTGCGAGGCGGTGTGCTGCCGCCTGCCGGTGCTGCTGATGCCCGACGACGACGTGCCGCCCTGGCTGACCGGCGTCGACGAGCATGGCCTCGAACACATGATCCGGCGCGAGGACGGCTGGTGCGCGGCCCTCGACCGCGACACGATGCGCTGCACGATCTACGAACGCCGCCCGTGGATCTGCGGCGAGTTCGCGATGGGCGGTTCCGACTGCCGCGCCGAACGCGCCGATTGGCGCGGAGACGCGCATGGCTGAGCCGTCCGCGGCGCAGCCGCAGCGCTTCGACGCGATCGTGATCGGCGGCGGCGCCGCCGGCCTGATGTGCGCGCTCGCCGCCGGCCGGCGCGGCCGGCGCGTGCTGGTGATCGAACACGCCAACCGCGTCGGCAAGAAGATCCTCATGTCCGGTGGCGGACGCTGCAACTTCACGAACCTCGGCGCGTCGCCGGCGAACTACCTCTCCGCGAATCCGCACTACTGCAAATCCGCGCTGGCGCGCTACACGCCCGCGGATTTCGTCGCGCTCGTCGAACGCCATCGCATCGCGTACCACGAGAAGGAACTCGGGCAGCTGTTCTGCGACGACTCCTCCAAGCAGATCGTCCGCCTGCTGCTCGACGAATGCGAAGCCGGCGGCGTGCGCATCGAGACCGGTTGCTCGGTCGTCTCCGTCGATCACGGCGAAGGCGGTTTCCGCCTCGCCACGACACGCGGCACGGCCACCACGCCGGCGCTGGTCGTCGCCAGCGGGGGCCTGTCGATCCCGAGCATGGGCGCGAGCGGCTTCGGCTACGAGCTCGCGCGCCGCTTCGGCCACAGCGTGCTGCCGACGCGCGCGGGACTGGTGCCGCTGACGCTGAGCGGAAAGCCGCTGGAACGCCTCGCCGGGCTTTCCGGCGTGTCGTTCCCGATCGAGGCGCGCTGCAACGGGGCCCGCTTCCGCAACTTCCTGCTGGTCACCCATCGCGGCGTCAGCGGCCCGGCGATCCTGCAGATTTCCTCGTACTGGAATCCCGGCGACGACCTGCGCCTCGACCTCCTGCCCGACCGCAACGCGTTCGACTGGCTGCGCCAGCAGCAGGCCGCGCGCCCGGCCGCCGAGTTCCGCACGGTGCTCGCCGATGCGCTGCCGAAGCGCTACGCGCAGCGGCTGTGCGAGACCGTGTTCGCGAGCCGGCCGATGCGCCAGTACCGCGACGCGGAACTGCGCGCGATCGCGGCGCAGCTCGCCGACTGGCCGCTGGTCGCCAACGGCACCGAAGGCTATCGCACGGCCGAGGTCACGCTCGGCGGTGTCGACACGAACGAGCTGTCCTCGTCGACGATGCAGTCGAAGCGCGTGCCCGGCCTGTACTTCATCGGCGAGNNGGCTGGCTGGGCGGCTACAACTTCCAGTGGGCCTGGGCCTCGGGCCAGGCCTGCGGGAACGCGATCTGAACGCGTCGACGCGCCTGCGGAACCTCGCCGCCGATCGGGCGGTCACCGGTCTGTGGAGTCCCCACGATGCAGGAGGTGCCGTCATGCCCGTCGTGAAGATCCGTTGCCCGAAATGCCTGGGCGAATTCGTCGACAGCCGGACCGACTGGAAGACCGAGGACGTCGCGCGCTGTCCCAAGTGCGGCACGGAGGTCTCCGTGCACCCGATCGAGATCGACCAGCGCGAAGGCGGCGTGCACGGCTCCAGCGTGCACGCGGAGCCGACCGTCGCGATGCCGCTGGAACGGTGAGCGGTCGCCCTCCACGGCCGTCGCGCGTGGCGCGGCG
>DBMH01000007.1 GCA_002297645.1 Rhodanobacteraceae bacterium UBA703
GCTGAGATCGCTGAAGACGATCGCGTCGTCCGCGACGGCGTCCGCATCGCCCGCGGCGCGGGCGCCCGTTGCCGCGTTGTCCGCCGCGGCACCAATCGCGTCGCACAGCGTGCACTGCGTCGCGCTGGCGTCCTGCAGCGTGGCGACGATGAGGCGCGCGGCACGCGCGCACGGACTGGCAGCCGCGGCGAGCAGGACGGCGAACAGGACACGTGCGTACCTCACGCGCTGACGGCCGGCGCGGTGCGGACTTCCCCCTGTGACGAACATGCGGTTACCCCGTATGCGCCCCCGACATGTGATTGGCGCTGGGATGCTAGTCGGGCGAAACGCGCAGGCCCATACGGCAAATGCCGTAGTTCGGTGCTGGCGTACCGCCGCGTATGGAAGATGTGTGCTTTGATTCTTCAGTACTTCACATGCCCCGGAAACGTCGCTGCAACGCGGAAATCCGCGCTCGACGCGCGAGCATCGCCGCCGCGGCGAGACGAAGTGCGAGGGATTTCGTATTTACAGGTCGATTCGCGAACGCCGAGACTGCGGAAGCGCCTCGCCCGCGACGCGCGTCCCTCCGTCCTCGAAATCCAGGTGAACCCATGCCGAATCGCGTTCCTCGCGCATCCGTTCCGTTCGTCTTGGCGATTGCCGCCACACGCCTTCGGCACAAGCCGGCGTCGGCCCCGACCGGCGAAGTGGTGCAGGTCGAATTCCTCAGCAGCATCGGCGGCTCGTACATGATCGGCATCATGGGCACCGCGTCGATCACGTTCGGCGATCTCGGCGACGGCCGCGTGCGCGCGAACGTCGACGCCAATCTGGCGCGTTCCGGCGGCGGCGGCCTGCCGCTGCAGATGGCGCTCGACGTCGGGGTCGAACGCTTCATCTTCCCGCCGTCGCTGTCCTGCCCGCGGCCGGACTGAGGTGGATGCGGGCAGGGTGCTCGGAAGAACCCGATTGCCTTGACGTCGGGGCGCATCGGAAAGCCTCCGAAACCGCCCTCCCCACAATCGTCCTCCCGGCGCGGGCGCGAATCCATGCTGGTTTTCCTCCTCCTGTCCAGGAGGGCTGAATGGATTCCCGCTTGCGCGGGAATGACGAGGGTTCATGGGAACGGCGCGGCCGTTGCCGCGCGTGCAACGGATCGACGCATCGTCGCGGCTCGCGCCAGGGTTTCCTGTCCGCCGGGTGAACGCGAAGGAGACGATTTGCGACATTCGCCGCCTCTTGCGCGCGGCGGCGTCGGACCGCACTTCCGCCCGGATGAATCTTCGTGGCAGCCTTTCGCGCATGGTCCGGGCCGGGTCCGCCGTCGTCGTGCTCGCCGTGGCGCTGTGGGCCGGCGAAGTATCCGCGCGCACGGTCTACCGGTGTGTGCGCGACGGCACGGTCAGCCTCGCGACGGCGCCGGAGCCCGGCTCGGAATGCTTCGCCAGGACGCTCGACGACGGCTCGCCATTGTTGCCGAACCTGTGGGGCTCGCTCGGCGTCGTGCATGGCAGTCTCTACCAGCGCGAGCAGGACGGCCGCGTCGTCTACAGCACGCGCAACCTGCCCGGTTCGACCAAGGTGCAGTCGTTCACGGTGGCGACGCCGCCGGGTTCTCCGGCGCACGAAGGGCTCGGCAAGGTCGGCAAGCCGCGGCTCGACGAATTCAAGCCGCAGTTCCGCGCGGCAGCGAAGGCGAGCGGTGTCGAGGAAGCCTGGCTGCGCGCGATCGCCCATGCGGAGAGCGCCTACGACCCGAAGGCGCTGTCGGACAAGGGCGCGCAGGGCGTGATGCAGCTGATGCCGGAAACGGCGCGTGAATACGGCGTCGGCGATCCGTATTCGGCGAAGGCGTCGATCGAAGGCGGCGCGCGCCTGCTGCGCGACCTGCGGCGGCGCTACGAGGGCGACATGACCCTCGCCGCCGCGGCCTACAACGCCGGCATCGCTGCCGTCGAGCAGTACGGCGGCGT
This sequence comes from Rhodanobacteraceae bacterium UBA703, assembly GCA_002297645.1. Classification (GTDB taxonomy): domain Bacteria; phylum Pseudomonadota; class Gammaproteobacteria; order Xanthomonadales; family Rhodanobacteraceae; genus Dokdonella_A. The sequence goes on from DBMH01000007.1 coordinate 1,959, forward strand.
GCCACCCTACGCCGAGACGCAGGCCTACGTCGCCAAGGTCCAGGTGTTGTACCAGCGCTATCGCGCGGCGATGGGGCTCAAGCCGTTGCCGGCGAGCCTGCGCGCGGCGGAATAGGGCGAGCGCGCCGCATCGGCGCGTGCCTGGCTCGGAGCGGTGTCCGAAAAAACGAAGGCCTCCCCAGGGGAGGCCTTCGGTGTCATCGCAGCGGCACGAGATGCCGCTTCGGTCAACGCGCGTGCTTGCCGGCGGTCCGGCCCGGCGACAGGCGCGAAGGCGCATGCGCGCGCGCCGCCTGCTGGCAGTCCAGCGTGACGTCGTCGAGCATCGCGCCGCCGATCTCGCCGTTCGGCGAAGCCGCCGTCCAGTCGAAGCGGATCTCGTGCGACTGGCCGTCGAGGTACTGCGACGGAATCGCGAAGCTCTTCGAGGCCCAGTCGCTGCCACCGCTCTCCGGCGTGACGGTCGAGACGGTGGTGCCGTCGATGGAGAGCTTCAGCGACGCCGTGGCATCGCCGCCGATCTGGTTGACCATCCAGTAGTTGAGCCAGCGCGGCTGGCCGGTCGGAAGGACGACCGACTGGCTGAGCGAGCTCTGGTTGGCCTCGTTCCAGCCACCGAACCACACGAACCATTCACCGGTGCGGGCGACGAATTCCTGTGCGTCGTCGCAGCTCGCATCGCAGAACGACGTCTTGCCGATCGAGTCCGTGCTGTTCCAGAACGGGTTCTCGAAGTCCACGGTGGCTTCGAAGCTCGAGTCCTGGAACAGCTGCTGAGGCGAGCACGTCGCGCCCCCTTCCGACTCGAACCCGTCCTTGAAGATCACGTCGACGACGGCGGGTGCGCAATCGACGTCGACGTTGGTCACGTTGGCGGCGCCCACCGTGCCGTGTCCGTTGGACACCACGCACGTCAGTCCGGCCGGCTGCGTCGCCACGGTGACGTCGAAGGTGGAGCCTGACGGCAATCCCGGGCTGAACGCGTAGAGGCCGTTGGTGCCGATCGTCAGCGTCGGGCCGTCGTTGAGCTGCAACACCAGGCCCGGGACGGTCAGGTCGCGGACGCGTCCGCCGATGGTGTAGTTCTGCGGCGGAATCGCGGCGCAGGTCACCGCGACATCGGTCACGTTGGAGCCCGCGATCGAGCCGCTGCCACCGGCGACCGTACAGGTCTGGCCGGCAGGCTGGGTGCCGATGGCCACGGCATAGCTCGTGCCGTTGGCGAGCTGATCGGGGAAGGTGAACGTGCCGTTTCCGCCGATCGCGAGACCCGTGCCGCCGTTGAGCCTGAGGGTGAGGCCGGCACCGGTCAGGCCGCTGACGGAACCGCCGACGGTGTAGGTCGCCAGGTTGCTGCACGTGACGCTCACATGGGTCACGTTGGCGCCGGCGATCGTACCGTGGCCGCCGCTGACCGTGCAGTTCTGCGCCGGTCCGGTCGGCTGGGTGCCGACCGTCACGTCGTAGGTGGAGCCGTCGGCCAGGCCGCCGGGAAAGACGAACGTGCCGTTGGACGCGATCGCGAGGTCGTTGCCGCCGTTGAGGCGGAGCTTCAGGCCGGTTCCGGCGAGGCCGCCGACGTTGCCGCCGACGGTGTAGACCGATCCGGACGGTGCGACGGAGAAGTTGCCGGGCGACACGTTGAAGAACACGTTGTTCGAGCAGCTCACACTGACGCGTGCCTGGGTCGTCGTCACGGTCGCCGGGACCGTCACGTTTGCGCTGCCGTTGTTGGGTACGCCGCTGGCGAGGGCGTGCGCGAACGTCTGGCCACCGTCATCGGACAACCGGATGTCGACGGCCGTGCAGTTGACCGGAGCGACGTTCGTGTTGGCGACGTCCCAGGCGACGGACTGCGTCGTGCCCTGGCCCCAGACGAGGCCGGCGCCGGGTCCGTTGACCTTGAACGGACCGGCCGTGTTGACGACGCTCAGCGAGATGTCGGCGCTCTGGCTGGTACCGTTGCCCGGCGTGCTGCCGGAGCGCACGTGGTTGTCGCGCACGGTCAGGCGGAACTTCAGCGTGCGGTTGGTCGTCGGCAGCGTCTCGCCCTTGATCGCCGCGCCGCCGAGCACGGTCGACAGCGACGGGAACACGCGCTCGCCGGTGGCCTTCGGCGGGAAGGTGCGGAAGATCGGGCTGGAGCCGTTGTCGCCGGCGGTCAGCGGGGCCTGCGGACCGAGATCCCATTCCTCCCACGCATAGCTGAGCGTGTCGCCGTCCTGGTCGGTCGCCGAACCGCTGAGCACGAACGGCGTGCGCGCCGGGATCGTCAGGCCGGTCGGCAGGTTCGCGGTGTCGATGACCGGTGCGTGGTTGTCGTTCGTCGTGTTGACCGAGCAGTTGCCGCCGCCGTTGGTGTAGTTGGTGATTTCCTGCAGGCTGATCGCGTGGAAGAACGGATCGGAATGCGGCTGCAGGTCGTCCGCCCCGCAGATGCCGGCATAGGCCATGACCGTCGTGCCGCTGCCCGGCTCGTAGGCGGTCGAGCCGTTGCGGTTGCCGCCCGAGCAGTTGCCGTTGGAGCCGTTGAACGGATGGTTGCCGCCGAACTGGTGGCCCATCTCGTGCGCCACGAAGTCGATGTAGAAATCGTCGCCGGTCGGGTTCGGCAGGCCGGTGGTGCCGCGTCCCTTGGACGACGAGCCGCAGACCACGCCGAGGCCGGCGACGCCGCCGCTGCCGGTGGTGAACACGTGGCCGATGTCGTAGTTGCTCGCGCCGATCGCGGCGCTGATCACCGACGTGCTGTTGTTGATGACGCCGGTGCCGTTGCCGGCGAAGGGGTCGCTGGCGGCGGTCGGGTACATGATGAGGTCGTTGTTCGGCACCAGCGTGAGCTGGATCGACATTTCCGACTCGTAGACTTCGGTCACGCGGTTGACCGCCACGACGGTCGCGGCCAGGCCGCCCGCCGCCGTTCCGCCGCCGACCGCCGCGATGTACTTGTTGTTGGCGGCGACGGCCGCGCGATAGACGCGCTTCTGCACGCCGGTCTGCGTCATCGGTTCGGTGCCGGAATCGAGATGGTCGAGCAGCGGCGTGCTGCCGTGCACTTCGCACTGCCCGAGGCCGTTCGGCACGTCGAGTTCGTCGCGCCTGTAGCTGAGGTAGCGGTCGGTGCCGCTGGCGACGACTTCGGGGCGCACGACCCAGATGCCGTCCCGGTCGAACACCATCGCCTGGAAACCGATCGGGGAGACGTCGAGGCGGAGGCGGCGCCCCTGGTCATCGGTCCCCTTGAAGCTGAGGATGTCCGGGTACTTGCGCTGCAGTTCGGCCGGCAGGGTTCCGGAATCGACCACCGTGAACTCGGCGAAGCCGCCATCGGGCGACGGCAGGGAGACGGCCGTGGCGATGCCGCGTGCGTGCGCATCCTTCAGATACGCGGCGATCTGCGAGGTTTCGAGCGTCAGGGCACGGTACTGCGCCGGGTGAGGGGCGTCAGGCGACAGCGAACGGCCGGCGTCTTCGTGCCAGTACACGTCGGTGGCTCCGGCCCAGGCCAGACCCGACCCGGCGAGGCCGGCGAGCCAGACGGCACGCGCGGCGATGTTTCGGAATGGTTTTTTCACGTGAAGTCTCCCCAAGAGACGAGGGTGGTGGAAACATCGAGCCGGGACGCTTCGGCTCCGGATTCCGTGGCAGGAAACCGCCCGATCGGGCCCGCGCCTCGCGTTGCTGTCGCTCGATGTCGTGGAAATGCGCCGATCGGATTCGATCGCGGTCCATGGATGCGCAACGATTCTGCGCGATGCCCGGGGAGTGCCGTGGGGAGAACGGGTGACCGGTCCCGGAGAGTCCGGGATCGGGCGACTCGACGCGCCCGGCGGAAAACGAAGCCGACCATCCGCAGAGCCGCAACCTACACAATGGTTGCGCAGGCAGGCAGCGTCGCAGCGACGAATGGTGCTCCGTCCCGGGGCGGAGTGGGGCGGTCCTCGCTCGAAAGGCCGCAGCGGAGAAGCGTCGCCGCGGCCGGCGGGGAATCAGTCGACGTAGCCGGCGACCATGACGCGCTTGCCGTAGCGCAGCTGTTCATAGGCGTCGGCCGGCGCGGGCACGAGTTCGACGCGCGTGAAGCCGACTTTGCGCATGATCCAGAACAGCGCTTCGAGGCTCGGCACGAGGCAGATGCCGGTCGTGCTGGTCTCCGGGCCGTGCGTCTCCTCGGTCTCGTCGATGATGCCGAACGATCCCTTCAGCGGGCGCACGAAGCGGTAGCTGCCGTAGTCGACCATGCCGCTCATGCCGGGCACGACCTGCGTCTCGACGAGACAGACCTGGCGCGTCAGCGCGCGCGCCTGGCGCAGCGCGCCGACCGGATTCTCGAGGTGGTAGATCAGGCCGAGCATCAGCACGACGTCGAAGGTTCCGAGTGCCGCGGTGTCGAGCGCATGCACGTCGCATTGCGTCACGCGCAGGTTCGCGAGGCCGAGCGTGTCGCGCACCAGCGTCGTGTCCGCGACGTGTTCGCTGCGCGCGTCGACGGCGAGCACGTCGTCGGCGCCGGCCTCGGCCAGCTTGGTCGCGAACCAGCCCTGGTGGCAGGCGATGTCGATCGCGTTGCGTCCGCGCAGCGAATCGCCGAAACGCGCGCGCAATACGTCCTGCATCATCGACAGGCGCGTGTCGTGGATCGAGTCCAGCGCGCCGTCGTCGTAGGTCTGCGTGACGCGGCCGCTCGGCAGCTTGAAGCGGTAGAACCAGATCTTGTCGAGCAGGGCTTGTTCGTTGGCGCTCATCGCGGGGGTCGTCGTCGGGCAAGGCCGGCGATTGTAGCGCGAGCGCTCAGATCGAAAGGCCGACGAAGAAGGTCACGTCCTGCGTGTGCCGGGGCGGCACGTCCTCGACCAGACCGGCGCGCACCGTCCAGCCGGCTCGCGACTGCCAGGCCGTCGAGAGCACCAGCGAGCCGGCCTCGCGCAGCAGGGGGATCGCGGAATCGTAGGGCGCGCCGTGCCACTGGTACTGGGCAGCGACGTCCCAGCGCGGCGTCAGGCGCCAGCCGAGCGTGGCATCGGCGAATGCGACGAGGTCGTTCGCGCGCCGGGGCAGGAGATCGCCGCCGCTACGAAGCATCAGTCCGGCGCGCGCTCCCCAGCGCAGGCGGGTGGCGGCGGTCGACTGCACCGCGGTCCACAGGCTGAGGTCGGTGGAACGGTCGTCGAGCAGCGGCGTCGCATGCGAGGTCGGCAGCTTCAGCGTCGCCGCGTAGAGCCACTCGTGGCCGTCCGCCGGCGCTCGCCAGGCCAAGTCGAGCATCAGCGGTGCGATGCCGTTGCGCGGCCGCGCGAGCGCGATGCGGTCGCCGCGTGCATCCGAGTACGCGATGGTGTGGCCGTCGGTGCCGAGGTGGCCACGGTCGCCATTGGTGAAGCCGAACGTGCGGTGGAAGTCCTCGATGAAGGAATCGAGGAAGCCCGAGCCGAAGCGCGTGCCGGCGACCGTCGCCCGCACGATCCAGCGCTCGCCGATGCTGCGCGACACCGCGATGCGCGCCTCGTGGATTTCCATGTCGTAGAGCAGGCGCTCGTCGCCGTGGGCGAAGGCGATCTCGGTATTGCTTGCGGCGAGTGTCGCCTCGACTTTCCAGCGATCTCCCGGCGGGGCGGTCGGCGGGGCGAACGGCAGGCCGCCGGCGGCGACGAACGGATTGGCGTCGCGATGGAGCTGCCACGGTGCCGGAGCGTAGTCGGCGGCCACCGCGGCGGAGCTGGCGCAGCACGGCGCGAGCGCGATCGCGGCACCGGACGCGCGACGCCCG
>DBMH01000009.1 GCA_002297645.1 Rhodanobacteraceae bacterium UBA703
CCCGGCGGCGTGAACTCGCCCGTGCGCGCGTTCAAGTCCGTCGGCGGCGAGCCGTTCTTCACGCGACGCGCCGACGGCGCCTGCCTCTGGGACGTCGAAGGCACGCGCTACATCGACTATGTCGGCTCGTGGGGTCCGATGATCGTCGGCCACAACCATCCGCACGTGCGCGAAGCCGTCGCGCGCGCGATCCAGGACGGCCTCTCGTTCGGCACGCCGTGCCCGGCCGAGGTCACGATGGCCGAGACGATCGCCAAGCTCGTGCCGTCGGTCGAGGTCGTGCGCATGGTCAACTCCGGCACCGAGGCGACGATGTCGGCGATCCGCCTCGCGCGCGGCTTCACCGGCCGCACGCGCATCGTGAAGTTCGAGGGCTGCTACCACGGCCACGGCGACGCCTTCCTCGTGAAGGCCGGCTCCGGTGCGCTGACGCTCGGCACCCCGACCTCGCCCGGCGTTCCGGCCGCCTTGGCCGACCTGACGCTGACCCTGCCGTACAACGACCTCGACGCGGCAAAGCAGCTGTTCGCCGATGCCGGCCACGACATCGCCGCGCTGATCATCGAACCGGTCGCCGGCAACATGAACTGCATCCCGCCCCGCGCCGGCTACCTCGCCGCCCTGCGCGAACTGTGCACGCAGCACGGCGCCCTGCTGATCTTCGACGAGGTCATGACGGGCTTCCGCGTCGCGCTCGGGGGCGCGCAGGCGCTCTACGGCATCACGCCGGACCTGACCACGTTCGGCAAGATCATCGGCGGCGGCATGCCGGTCGGCGCCTACGGCGGCCGCCGCGACATCATGGAGAAGATCGCGCCGGCCGGCCCGATCTACCAGGCCGGCACGCTCAGCGGCAACCCGGTCGCGATGGCGGCGGGCCTCGCGATGCTCGATCTCGTCCAGGCGCCGGATTTCCATGCGGAGCTCGACCGCCGCACGCGCCTGCTTACCGATTCGCTGCAGGCGGCCGCCGACGAGGCCGGCGTGGCGATGACCATCAACCGCGTCTGCGGCATGTTCGGCCTGTTCTTCACCTCGGAGAAGGTCGAGACCTACGCCCAGGCGACGGCTTGCGACACGGCGCTGTTCAACCGTTTCTTCCACGGCATGCTCCGGCGCGGCGTCTATCTCGCGCCGAGCGCGTTCGAGGCGGGTTTCGTGTCGATCGCGCACACCGAGCAGGTGATCGCCGACACGTTCGCCGCCGCGCGCGACGCGTTGCATGAGGCGAAGGCCGGCTGATCGCTGCGCCGTGAGCGCCCGGCATCCCGTGTCGATCCCGCCCGCGCGACGCCGCCCTCCGCTCGCGGAGCGGCGCCTGCGGCCTCGCTGGCCCTTGACCGGCGAGCGAGGCGGTTTCGCCGTCGGGCACCGGTCGACCTTGGACGGGCCCTGATGGCGCAGCCGATCTCCCGGACGCGCGAACGCGACGACTACCTGCAGCCGGCCGCGGAGAGCGGCTGGCGCCGCCGCGCGTTCGACATCGTGTTCGGCGACGACACGCGCATCGCGCGCGCGTTCGACGCGGCCGTGATCGTCGCCATCGTCACCAGCGTGGTCGTGACGATGCTCGACAGCGTCGCCGCGATCGACGCGCGCTGCGGTCCTGCGCTGCGCGCCGCCGAATGGGTCTTCACGATCCTCTTCGGCGCGGAATACGTGCTGCGCCTCGCCGTGCTGAAGCGCCCCATGCGCTATGCGCGCAGCTTCTACGGCCTGGTGGACCTGATCGCCGTCCTGCCCGCCCTCGTCAGCCTCATGCTGACCGGCTCCGAGCAGCTCATCGGCATTCGCGCGCTGCGCATCCTGCGCGTGTTCCGCGTGCTCAAGCTCGTGCGCTACGTCGGCGCGGCGGAGCAGATGCGCGAGGCGCTGGTGCGCAGCCGGCGCAAGATCTTCGTGTTCATCACGACGATGCTCGTGCTGATCTCGGTATTCGGCTCGATCATGTACCTCGTCGAAGGGCCCGAGCACGGCTTCACCAGCATCCCGCGGGCGATGTACTGGGCCACGGTGACGATGGCGACCGTCGGCTTCGGCGACCTCACGCCGAGCACCGCGCTCGGCCAGTTCATCACCAGCGTCATGATCCTGATCGGCTACGGCATCATCGCGGTCCCGACCGGCATCTACGCCGCCGAACTCAGCAACACCCTCGCGCAGGCCCGCGCGCAACGCGCCTGCAACGCCTGCGGCACGCGCGGCCACGATGCCGACGCGCAGTTCTGCCGCCTCTGCGGCGGCGCGCTGGACGCCGACACGAACTGAGCGCGCATGCGCGATGGATGCCCGCATCCGCGGGCATGACGCCAGCAAGATGCGCAGGCCTCCCGAGCCGGGCAGCGACGAGCCTCGTCGAAGACGAACGTCTCCTTGAACAGTGCGGCCAAGAAGGGCCGCCCGTGGCCGCTACGAAACCGGGACGCCCGGAGCAGGCACCACTCCGTCGATGCGGCGACCACGCACGACGCAAAAGCAGCTGACGCAATCCGCGACGTTTGCGTGATTTCTCCGGACGGGAGCGGAGCACCTCCGCTCGTCCCCTGAACCGGAGCTCCGCCATGAACGCCGACGCCAACGTCGTATCCCTGAATCCCGCAGCGGCCGCTGCAGACGCCGACATCGACGCGATGGACGTGTCCGAACGCTGGAAGCAGTACTTCAAGACCGTGCGCCGGTACGGCGGCCTGCAGGCGCCGCTGGCCAAGTCGCTGCCGAAGGAGCAACGCTTGGCCGCCTCGAAGGAGTTGATGCCGCCGTTCGCGAGCACGGTGCTCGCGTTCGTGTTCGGCTTCTTCTACTACCTCGCCAAGGGCATGTGGAAGAAGGGGCTCGTCCTGCTCGCGATCACGATCGCCGCGCTGATCGTCGTCGGTTCCCTGCTCTACATGATCGGCGGCGAGACTCTCGCCGATGCCACGCGCTTCCTCGGTGGCGCCATCTTCGCCGGCATGGCGCCGCGCGATTTCTACGCGTTCAAGGTCGAGCGCGACGACGGCTGGATGCCGGTGCGACCGTTCTGAACCAGCGCACCGGAAGACCGCCATGAACGTGCCGCTTCCCGCCGCCGACGGAGCGCCCGCCACGCGGCCGGCCGCTCCGGCCTATCCCGCTTTCGTCACGAACTGGCTGCGCATCGATCTCGCGCTGTGCGTCGTCACCGGCCTGCTCGCCCTCGCGGCAACCGCCACGAGCATCGTCGACGGCGACTTCGGCGGCTACGACGCCGCCACGGCGATCGGCGAAACGCTGATCCAGTACGGCATCGCCACCTGCGGCATCGTCGCAAACCTTCTGCTGCTGCGCCGGCAGCGCGCGGGCTTCGGCTTCGCTGCGGCGGCCCTGGCGTTCGTCTGCGCCGGCATCGCGCTGTCGTTCCATACCCTGCAATGGCGCATCGCCGATCCGGAGACCACCTGCCCGACCGAGACCCTCGTCGGCGGCTTCGTCGTCGGCCTGTTCTTCCGTGGCCTGCTCAACCTGATCTACGTCGATGCGCTGCGGCGCGCGCATCGCTTCCTGCAGCGCCTTCCGTCGACGTCGGGCTGAGTCACCGCTTCCGCAGCGCCTCGTGGACGAAGCGCTTCACGTGCGGATCGGCGACCGGGGATTCGCGCAGGAAGCGGGCCTGCGCATCCCTCTGCGCCCGCGCGGCGGCCAGGTCCGCGCCGGGCTGGCGAAGTCGGCACGTCGCCAGCAGGAATTCCGCCCAGGCATTGCGCCATTCCACCAGCGGCGTCATCGCGGTGGCGCGGTTCTGCGCGACGATGGTCTCGATGTCCTTCACGCCGTCACAGCGCCCTTCCAGCACGTCGAACTGCGCCAGCAGGTAGCGCGTGAACGCGATCATCTTCGCATTGGATTCCTGGTCCAGCTTCAGCAGCCCGTCCAGCGCCTCGCGCGCGTGCCCGCGCGCGGCGGCGAGATCACCCAGGTCGCGCTCGTCTTCGGCCAGCTCGGTCTTCAGCATCTGCACGTCGAAGCTGCTCTCGTCGCCATTGCGGCGCAACACGTCCAGCGCCTCGCGATGCGTTTCGCGCGCACCGGCGGCATCGCCCCGGTACTGGCGCGCATTGCCGACCAGTTCCAGCGCGTCGGCGGTGTCCTGCGATCCGATCCGCCGCAGCGAAGCGAGCACGTCGAGCGCGATCTTCTCCGCAGCGGCGTACTCGCCGTTGGCGAGACGGAAGCGCGCGATGTTCTGTGTCGTGACGATGGCGCGATAGCTGTCCTCTCCACCGTGCGCAACGGCGTAGCGACGCACCCGCTCGCCGTAGGCGATCGCCGTGTCGAGATCGCCCTGTGCGAATTTCGACGCCGCCAGCGCGACTTCCGCGCCCGCCGTCGTCTCGGCGTCGTCGCCGTATTCCTCCCGTGACGTCCCGAGCACGCGCTCGAGGAGCGCATCGGCTTCGCCATAGGCCGATTGGCGCACCAGCGAGCGGGCCAGCCAGCTCGAACTCAGCAGCGTCCGCGGATGGGCGTCGCCGTAGATCGCGCGGTTGGACGCGGCCACCTCGCGCAGGATCGCCACCGCCTCGTCGTTGCGACCGGCGCCGCCGAGCAGGTTGGCCAGTTCCTCGCGCAGGAAATTCAGGTCGGCCGCGGGACCGAACGTGCCCCGCTCGCGGATGCGGATCGCCTCGCGCAGGCGCTCGATCGCCTCGCCGCGCCGCCCGCGCGCCTCGGCCAGGCCGGCGTACTGGTGCAACGCCTCGGACAGCTCGACCTCGGCCGCCGGCCCGAGCTCGCGCAGGTCCTCGATCGAACGGCGGAAGTTCGCTTCCGCCTCGTCGAGGCGGCCGACGCGCCTCTGCAGCGTCGCCAGCTGGTAGGCAGCGACCGCCGAAGGCTGTGCCGGGACGATCGTCGCACGCGTGTCCCCGGCGATCCCTTCCAGCATGCCGATCGCACTGTCGTAGGGACCGTCCCCGTGGCCGATCGCACTGGCCAGCGCGATCGCCAGCGCCACCGCGAGCTCCGAATCCTCGCCGAAATGCCGTGCCGCGATGCCGTGTGCCTTCTCCAGCAAGGCCGCCGCCTTGCCGTACTCGCCGAGACCGGTGTAGGTGCGCCCGAGCGCCTCGAACAATCGCGCCTGCATTTCCGGCTGCTGTCCGAGGGTCGTCTCGGCCTGGCGCACGCCGTCGTCGACCAGGTCCAGTGCCGTCGGCGCGCGGCCGCCGGTGGCCTCCGGGTTGGCCGACTCGAACACGCCGATCAGGAAATCGCGCACCGCATTCGCGGTGGCCGCCTGCGCGGTCGCGCGTGCCGCCTCCGCTTCGGCACGGTCGCGCTGCAGGCGCGCCTCGTGCGCCTGCCACAGCGTGCCCGCCATGCCTCCCAGCAACAGCAGAACCGCCATGGCGGCGACCCCGACGCCGACGCGATGGCTGTGCAGGTAGCGCCGGGCGCGGTC
>DBMH01000339.1 GCA_002297645.1 Rhodanobacteraceae bacterium UBA703
GCGGGCGTCGCCGGTGCTGGTGCCGGGCACGACCGGGACCTGAGGCCGGAAGGTACATGCTTCTTTTCGGACAACGACTTGCAGCGCAGTCGAATCGCTGCTGCATCGTTGCCGAATCGTTCGCGAATGCCGTCGGGTCCGGGGCGGTGCAGAGTCCAGCACACGCCGACCCGAGCGACGGGGCGGCGCCGTCTCGAATCGCAAGGAGTCCGTCGTTTTGAAATCGCCGATCCTGTTTGCCGTCGCCGCGACCGCGGCTGCCGCGGTCTTCGCTCCATCCGTTTCCGCCACGCCGCGAGGCGCGGAAGCCTTGCCGCTGACGCTCGTCGCCGGTGGCTCCCTGGCGGACCCGGTCGTCGCCGGCGACCTCGTCTACGTCCCGAGCGGCCGCATCGTCAGCACCTGGGACTACTCGAACCCTGCGGCACCGCGGCAACTGGCCGCGACCGGCACCACGCCGACGGACGGCATGATCCGCGGACTGACGCGCTGGGGCGACTACCTCTATGCGAGCTGGCAGGCCGGGGACGACAGCGGCGGCGTCGCCGTGTACTCGCTGCGCGATCCGCGGCGGCCGGAACTGGTGAACCAGTTCAGCGACTATGCGCCGGAATACAAGTCCTTGTGGACGCTGGCTGCCGCGAACGGCTATCTGTACCTGTTCGATTCCGAAAACGGCATCTTCTACGGCGATCTCGGCCCCGATCCGCTGCACCCGACGTTCACCCGGCTCCTGCGCACGCCGGTGCCGTACGACCGCGCCACGGTCGCCGGGGACCGCCTCTTCGCCAGCGGCACGACGTATTCCTCGACGCCGCTGCACGCGTGCATCGCCATCGACGTCAGCGTGCCCGGCGCGCCCGTGTTCCAGAACGCCGGCTGCGGCAGCGGGGATTCACTGGAACTGTTCCGCAGCCGCATCCAGCCGCCGCTGTCGGCGGCCTACGGCCTCAAGCTGAGCCTGTTCGACGTTTCCGATCCGGCCGCCACGGCCACGCTGGGCGCGATCGACATCGAGCCGGCGACGGACGGCTTCGTTTCCGGCGACCACGCCTACAGCCTCGGCTTCGCCGGCATCGACATCCACGATATTTCCGACCGCATGGCACCCGTGACGGTCGGCCATTCGCCGATCCCGACGCTCGGCGCCGACTCGGTGACCCCGCTGCCCGCGGGGGCTCTGGTGCTCACCAGCACGGACCGCTTCACGCGACTGGACGTGTCGAATCCGCTGCAGCCGGTCGCGGTCGGCACGGCCACGCCTGTCGGTGGCGCGGTCGCCAACGATGTCGCGATCGTCGGCGGCAAGGCGGTGATCCTGCAGGAAAACTACGGGCTCGGCATCGCCGACCGCAGCACGCTGGCGCCGCTGGCGCGCTTCGACGCGGACCTGCCCGAGATGCTGAACCAGCGCGACTTCGAGCAGTTCGCGGTCGAAGGGAACCGTGCCTATCTGGTCGCCTGGGGCTACGGCCTCGTCATCGCCGACCTGTCCGATCCGCTGCATCCGGTCGAGCTCGCGAAACTGCCGTACGGCTACCCCTCGGCGGTTGCCGCCGGCGGCAACTTCATCTACCTGGGAACGGCCACCAACGGCGGCGTGATGCAGGTGGTGGACGTGTCGGATGCCGCGAATCCGGTCTTTCGCGGCGCGCTGAACGTCACGACGATCAATCGCCTGCAAGTGCACGGCCGCTACGTCTACGCAGCCGACGATCTCGTCGGCGTGCACGTGATCGACGTCGGCAATCCGGATGCGCCGGTCGAGGTCGGAGTCTGGAACGACGGCTGCACCGACACCCTCGGCCGTGCCGCGAGCGACATCGACATCAATGCCGAAGGAACGCTGGCCGTCGTCGCCTGCGGTACCGGCATGCATCTGCTCGACCTGAGCCGGCCGGCCAGCCCGGTGCGCGTCGGCGGCTACGAAATCGACTACTGGACCGCGGGGCCGACGGTCACGCTGCGCGGTGATCGCGCCTGGTTCGCCGACGCGCTGGGGCTGATCGAGTTCGACATCGCCGATCCGGCGATGCCGGTCGAGCTCGGCCGGACGACGATGGGCTACATTCCGCCGCGCCGCCTGCGGTCGACCGACGACGGGCGCCTGTTCGCGTTCTCGTATCTGACCGGCCTGCACGTGTTCGGTACCGCATCCACCGGCGAGCCGGACGACCGTCTCTTCGCCGACGGCTTCGACGGCGGTGCGACGAGCGACGACGTCAGTACCTACGACGATCTCCCGGAAGGCTTCCTCGGAACCAGCTACACCTACAACGGCGTCACCTACAGCGAGGTCAACGGCATCGGCGGCGTGTTCCCCGACGGCAGCACGTTCGAACCCTCCGACGTCGGCGACCGGCTCGTGGTCGAGAACGTCGGCCTGTTCCACGCTGACTTTCCGGACTTCGGCAGCGCACCCAATGCGCTGACGTTCGGCGACGTCTTCATCGACGGCGAGAACTTCTCGATCGGCGCCCTGGTGCGCGCTCGGATGGATCTCGACCGGCCGGCCGACGCGGTCGGCTTCGATTTCGCCTACTACGAGAACGGTCCGTGGGGCGGCATCGAGATCCACCTCGACGCCTACCGCAATGGCGTCCTCGTCGGCGGCGACCAGTTGACGATCGCCGACGGCGGCGGCCGCGACAACGTCGCGACGGCGAAGTTGGAGGTCGCCGGCGTCGAGTTCGACGCGCTGAAGCTCTACGCCACCTGGAACGGTCAGCCCTCGGCCCCACGCATCATGATCGACGATCTCCGGTTGACGCGCACTCCGCGCTGAGCGGCATCCGTACACCCGATTGCCGTCATGTCCGCGAACACGGGCATGACGGCTTTTTTCTTTCGCAGGGATTCCAGGGAGACGCGCGGGCAGGGCACTTGAGGATCGTCGTCGTGGTCTTTATATTCGAAATTTCGAATATATGAATGGAGTGGGCCGTGTCGCACGAATGGTTCCTGTCCGCGCTCGGTGGCGTGGCGATCGGCGCGTCCGCCGTGCTGTTGATGGCGGCGCTGGGCCGCATCGCCGGCATCAGTGGCATTGCCGGCAGCCTGCTGTCCGGAGCCGAAAAGGGGGATCGTGGATGGCGGGTTGCCTTCCTTGGGGGCCTGGTGGGTGCTCCGTTGCTGGCGTGGCTGGTGCGAGGCGAGTCCGGCCTTGGTCCGCCGCAGGTTTCATGGCCGTGGATGGCCGTGGCCGGCCTGCTGGTGGGATTCGGAACCCGGCTCGGCGGCGGCTGCACCAGTGGCCACGGGGTCTGCGGCATCGCCCGGCTGTCGCCGCGCTCCTTGCTGGCGACCGTCGTCTTCATGGCCGTCGGTGCCGGAACGGTCTTCGTGATCCGGCACGTACTCGGGGGCACATCGTCATGAGCCGGACCCTGGCGCTGCTGGCGGGCTTGCTGTTCGGTACCGGATTGATCCTCGGCGGCATGACGCAGCCCGCCGTGGTCCTCGGTTTCCTCGATCCGTTCGGGGCGTGGAATCCGAGGCTCCTGTTCGTGATGGCCGGAGCGGTCGCGACGACGGCCATCGGTTACCGGCTCGTGTGGCGCCGGAAGGCGCCATGGCTCGGATCGTCGTTCCATCTGCCGACCGCCCGTTCCGCGGATGGTCGCCTGGTGCTCGGCGCCGCGCTGTTCGGCGCGGGCTGGGGCATCGCAGGGTATTGTCCGGGACCGGCGCTGGCGTCGGTCGGCGGTGGCGATCCGTCGGTCCTGGTTCTGGTGGGCGCGATGGCGCTCGGGTCCTGGCTGGCATCACGCCTGCCGGCCCGGCAGGCGTGATGCGGTACATCGTGATGCGGAAAGCGAGGATGCGATGACGACTCCCGACGTGAAGGCCTTCTTCGACGAGGCGACGTACACCTACAGCTACGTGGTCCAGGACCCGGCGACGAGGAAAGCGGCGATCGTCGACAGCGTGCTGGATTTCGATCCCGCCTCCGGCCGCACCCGCACCGCGTCGGCGGACGCCCTCGTCGAGTTCGTGCGGATGGCGGGACTCGAGGTCGAATGGATCGTCGACACGCACGTGCATGCCGACCACCTGTCGGCCGCTGCCTATCTGCAGTCGCGCCTCGGCGGCCGTACCGGCATCGGGGCACGTGTTCGCGAGGTGCAGGAGACCTTCGGGCGCCTGTTCAACGAGGGCGCCGCGTTCCGGCGCGACGGCAGCCAGTTCGACCATCTGTTCGAGGACGGCGAGTCCTACCGCCTCGGCGGGATCGAAGCCGTGGTGCTGCATACGCCCGGACACACGCCGGCCTGTACCACGCACGTGATCGGCGACGCGGCCTTCATTGGCGATACCTTGTTCATGCCGGACTACGGCACTGCACGCTGCGATTTCCCCGGGGGCGATGCGCGCCGGCTCTACCGGTCGATCCGGCGCCTGTTCGAATTGCCGGATGCGACGCGCGTGTTCCTCTGCCACGACTACAAGGCGCCCGGGCGCGACACCTACGCCTGCGAGACGACGATCGGCGACGAGCGCCGCCTCAACATCCACGTTCGCGAAGGCATCGGTGAAGACGAGTTCGTCCGCATGCGTACCGCACGCGACGCGACGCTGGCGATGCCGCGCCTGCTGCTGCCCTCGGTCCAGGTCAACATGCGCGCGGGCAAGCTGCCGCCGGCCGAGTCCAACGGACTCAGCTACCTCAAGCTGCCGCTCGACGCGCTGTGACGCGGAACCGTACCTCCCGCACAGTGGCAGGCCCGTCGCGTCGCGGTGCCGCCACGCGGCCGCCGTCGTCGCTCGACAGCATGCGCCAGCATGCCGACGAGGCGATCTCCGTGCTCAAGGCCGTCGGCAGTCCGAATCGCCTGATGCTGCTGTGCCAGCTGCTCGACGGCGAACGTTCCGTGAACGAGCTGGCCGAGGCGCTCGGGCTCGCGCAGAGCGTCGTCTCGCAGCACCTCTCGCTGCTGCGGCGCGACGGCGTGGTGGTGGGGCGGCGTGACGGGCAGTCGATCCACTACGCGATCTGCGACGATCGCGTACGCGCCTTGATGGGTACCCTGTTCGAGTTGTTCTGCGGCCGCGCGTGAGGGCCGCCGCGGCGCTTCGACCTCGGGCGGGCGTTCGGGCATGCTTCGCCTCCCGACGATCCGATCCGGTCGCCGCCGCCCCGACAACTGCAGGGAGTTCCATGCGCCGCACGATCTTCTACGTTTCCGACGGCACCGGCATCACCGCCGAGACGATCGGCCACAGCGTGCTGACCCAGTTCGAATCGGTCGAGTTCGAGACCTTCCGCATTCCGTTCGTGGATTCCGAAGACAAGGCGCGCGCCGCGGCCGTCCGCATCAAGACGGCCTATGCGCAGGGCGGGATGCGGCCGATCGTCGTCAACACGATCATGGACCAGCGTTTCAGCGACGTCGTGGCCGAGAGCGGTGCGCTGATGCTCGACGTGTTCGCTCCCTTCATCGGCCCGCTCGAAGCGGAACTCGGCACGCAGCGCTCGGCGCGCGTCGGCAAGGCGCACGGGCTGACCGACTTCAACGAGTACGAGGCGCGCATCAACGCGACCAACTACGCGCTGACGCACGACGACGGCATCGACGTGAACTACTCCGATGCCGACGTGATCCTCGTCGGCGTCTCGCGCGTCGGCAAGACGCCGACCTGCCTGTACATGGCGTTGCACTACGGCGTGAAGGCCGCCAACTATCCGTTGACCGAGGAGGATCTCGAGCGCCTGGAAATCCCGAAGCGCCTGCTGCCGCATCGTTCGCGCCTGTACGGCCTGTCGATCGACGCGAAGCGGCTCGCGCAGGTGCGCGAGGCGCGGCGTCCGGGCAGCCGCTACGCGCGGATCGAGCAGTGCCAGCACGAGCTCGACCTCGCGGACAAGCTGTTCCGCCGCGAGAACATTCCCGTGCAGAACACGACGCATACCTCGATCGAGGAGATCGCGAGCAAGATCCTGTCCCAGCTCGGCATCGAGAAGCACCTGTTCTGAGTGCCCGCGCGACCCTCGGGGGACTGTACGCAGCGGGGAAATCGCCCAATGTCGATCCGGCGAGGGGCGGCACCGATCGGGTAAGGTAGGCCGGCCGCGCGGAGCATCCGCCGTGGTCCACGGCCCGGCCGGGCCACCTGGGGAGGAAATCATGCCGTCTTCACCGAACCCGTTCCGGGCGCGCCAGCAGGTCCGCGGCCGCCCGATGGTCCGAGCGATCCGCGGGGCGCTCTGCCTCGGACTCGTCCTGCACGTCGCCACCGCCGCCACGGCCGATCCGGCCCCTGCGCGGGAGCGCTACACGATCGTGTTCAAGGGCGAGCCGCTGGCAGTCCATCCTGGCGCGCAGCGCATCGCCTCGGGCCGCAAGGCAGGCCGCCTCGACGTCCACTCCGCCGCCTCGCGCGCCTACGTCGAGAACCTCGCGCAGCGCCAGGACGCCTTCGTGGCCGGATTGTCCGCCTCGTTCGGTCGGCCGCTGGCACCGCTCGCGACGATGCAGCATGCGCTGAACGCGGTGGTCGTCGAGCTCGACGAGCACGAAGCCGCGAGCGTGGCGCAGCGACCCGAGGTCGATTTCGTCGAGCGCGAGCACGAGCTGGAACTCCTGACGGATCGCGGCCCGAGCTTCATCGGCGCTCCGTGGATCTGGGACGGTACGGCGTCGAACGGCATCGCCTCCCAGGGTGAAGGGACAGTCGCCGCGGTGCTCGACACCGGCATCAACTGGCAGAGCCCGGCCTTCGCCGCGGTGGGGCCGATCGACGGCTACGTCCACGTCAATCCGAACGGCAGCGGCAACTACCTCGGCCTGTGCGGGCCGACTCCGCCGAACGCCGACCTTGGTCGCTGCAACGACAAGCTGATCGGCATGTACGACTTCACCAGCACGTCCTCGACGCGCAGCGCGACCGACCTCGACGGCCACGGCTCGCATACCGCCAGCACGGTCGCGGGCAATCACTGGGATGCGCCATTCGGCGGCGGCACGTTCCGGATCTCCGGCGTCGCGCCCCATGCCAATGTGGTCGCCTTCCGCGTCTGCACCACCGGCTGCAGTTCGTCGGCCTCCTCGCAGGCGGTCAACCGGGCGGTTGCGGACGGCGTCGTGGACGTCGTCAACTATTCGATCAGCGGCGGCACTTCGCCTTGGGGCGATTCGGTGTCGATCGCCTTCCGCAATGCGGTAGGCGCCGGCCTCTTCATCGCCGCCTCGGCGGGCAACGACGGCCCGGTCGCCGGCTCGGTCAACCATCTCGAGCCGTGGGTCCAGACTGTCGCCGCGTCGACCAAGGACAACGTGGTCGCTTTCCGGTTCGACGTCACCGCGCCGGGCACGCCGCCGGCCGACGCGCGCAACCTGCCGCTGCGTCCGGCCGCACCGCCCTTGCCGACGACGAGCCTGGTCGACGTTCCGGTCGTGCCGAGCCCGACGTTCGCCGACGGCAGCAACGACGGCTGCTCGGCCTACGCGGCCGACACGTTCACGGTGTCCGGCGGCGGCGGTCCGCGCATCGGCGCGGTAGCCGTCCTGTCGCTCGACCAGAACGCGAGCAATTGCGGCAGCGGCGCACGCCGTACCAATGCGCTCGCGGCCGGCGCGATCGGCGTGATCTTCGTCGATCGCGATTTCATCAACCTCGGCGCCAGCGGGACATCGTGGTCGATGCTGCGCGCGGACTGGAACAAGGCCTGGGCGGCAATGCAGGCCGATCCCGACGGCGCGCGGGCATCGCTGCTGCTGCCGGCGTCCTCGTTCCCGCAGCGCGGCGACGTCGTGTCCGATTACAGCTCGCGCGGGCCGCGCGCGACCAGCAGCCAGTTCCTGGTCAAGCCGAACATCACCGCGCCCGGCACCGACATCCTCGCTGCGTACATGGCGGGCGCCGGTGGCGCGACCGCTACCGCGATGGAGAACGGCACCTCGATGTCGAGCCCGCACATCGCCGGTTCCGCCGCGCTGCTGCGCGCGGTACGCCCCGACTGGACGCCGACCGAAATGCGCTCGGCCATCAACATGACGTCCCGGCTCGACGGCCTGATCCGTGCCGACGGCAGCCCGGTCGATGTCTGGGATCTCGGATCCGGCCGCGTGGACCTGACACGCGCTGCATTGAGCGGACTCGTGCTGGACGAGACCACGGCCAATTTCACCGCGGCGAATCCGGCGTCCGGCGGTGTGCTGGCGAACCTGAATCTCGCCGAGTTCACCAGCGCGAACTGCGCCGCCACCTGCACGTTCACGCGTACGGTGCGCAGCACGTCGACGGCCGAGCAGGCCTATGTCCTGGGCGCGAGCGGCGCCTTCGCCCAGGCGGTCACGGTGTCGCCGGCGAACTTCACGATCCAGGGCGGCGGCACGCAGGTGATCGAGGTGACGATCGACGGCACGCAACTCGCCAGTGGCTGGAATTTCGGGCAACTGCTGCTGGAGCCGCAGCCGGTTCCGCCGGTGGAGAATCCGGACCTGATATTCGAGGATGGCTTCGACGGCCCGCAGAAGCCGCCGGTCGAGGAACTGCCGCCGGCCCTGCACATGCCGATCACGATCCGGCGCTGATTCTCGTTTCGAGGAGGGGCAGGGAAGCCCTTTGCGCGCCGCGGAGGCGCGGGCGATCGCCGCGCGGACGTCCATGCTACCTGCACGGAGCGGGCGGCAGAAGACTATCCGCGCCGCAACCGCGCCCCTATGATCGGCGCATGTGCGCCGTGCTCGACCACCCGACGTCCCTGTTGCCCAGCCGCTTTTCCTGGCTGATGGGGCTGTATTCCGAGAACTACCATCGCCTCGCGCGGCTGTTCGCGCCGCAGGCGCTGGCGCTCGGCCGATATCGTTCCTCGCTCGACGACGGGCTGGACCTGCGGGTCGACGTGCTCGAACGCCATCGCTACACGCTCGACCTGCGCCTGAGCTACGAGTTCGTCGACGCCGACACCGGCGAGGCCGCGCCCTCCGCGCAGTTGCGCATGTACCACGATGCGCACATGGCCGAAGTGCTCGACTACCGCGCAGACCGTCGCCTGATCCGCGCGATCGGCCCGCTGCCGCCGGCACGCGACGTGTTCCAGCGGCGTGTCCGCATGAGTTCGTTCCTGAACCGCTGGCTCGAATACCTGGCCGAGCAGGGGCATTCGATCGGCACGCTGGAGCCCGGTTGAGCGGCTGCGGGCCGTCGATTCACCCGGCCCCGGATGGCTAGGCGCGGATCAGGCCGCTGCGGATCGCGTAGCGCACGAGTCCCGCCGTGTTGTGCAGATCGAGCTTGCGCATCAGCCGCGTGCGGTGCGACTCGACGGTCTTGACGCTCACGTTGAGCAGGCCCGACACCTCCCGCATCGTCTTGCCTTCGGCGACAAGCTGCAGCACCTGGCGCTCGCGGTCGGTGAGCGGATCCGCATTCGCGCGGTCCTGCTGCAAATGGTAGTCGGCCAGCGTGCGCGAGATGCCGGGACTCAGGTAGACCGCGCCGTTCGCGACCTCGCGGATCGCGGTGACGAGGTCGGCGGCCGCCTGCGCCTTGAGCACGTAGCCGCGCATGCCGGCGGCGAGCGCGCCGAGCACGTAGCCGTCTTCCTCGAACATCGTCAACAGGATCGTCGCGGTTTCGGGCACGCGCTTCCGGATCGCGCGTGCGGCCTCGATGCCGTTGAGCTGAGGCATGCTGAAATCGAGCACGGCCACGCGCGGGCGAAGCCGTCCGGCCAGGCGCACCGCTTCGCGGCCGTCGCCGGCTTCGGCGACCACGTCGAGGCCCTCGCGCTCGAGCAGGCTGCGCAGGCTCTGGCGGAACATCGCGTGGTCGTCCGCGAGCAGCACGTTCATGCCGGTCCCGCCGGCTGCGCGCGCGGCAGCGAGAAACGCACGATCGTGCCGCATCCCGGCATCGACCAGAGATCCATGCGTCCCTGCAGCGCACGCACGCGCTCGCGCATGCCGATCAGTCCCAGGCCGTCCGTCGGGATGCGTCGGCGCCGCTGCGCGAGGTCGAAACCGGCGCCGTCGTCCTGGACCGCGCAGTGCAGGCGATCGTTGCGCAGCCACAGGCGCACCTCGACGTTGTGCGCACGGGCGTGTTGCACGATGTTGTTCAGCGCTTCGTGGACGACGCGATAGGCGACCGTCGCCAGCGTGGCGGAGGGGTGCAGGTCCGGCGAGGCGTTCAGCGCGATGCTCAGTCCGGTGTTGCGCGCCAGGCCTTCGGCGAGCGAGCGCAGCGCGGGGACCAGTCCGAGCTGGTCGAGCATCGGCGGATGCAGTTCGTGGGAGAGGCGGCGCAACTGTTCGCGCAGCCGGTCGATCTGCGCCACGATGCGTGCGATGCGGTCGCTCTGCGTGGAATCCCGCGACTCGCGCGACAGGTCGGCGAGGTCGAGGTAGATCACCGCCAGCATCGTCGCGGCCTGGTCGTGCAAAGCGCGCGCGCAGCGCCGCGCCTCGTTCTCGAGCAGGTCGTTCATCTGGCGCAATGCCGCGTTCGCCTCCTGGTCGCGCATGTGCAGCAAGGCGAAGGCGGCGAGGCTTTCGGAGAGGAAGCGCAGCGAGCGATCCTCGCGTCCCGGCGGCAGCGACGGCGTCTGTGCGTCCATGTGTTCGACGAGCTGGCGATGCATGTCCACGAAGTTGAGCAGCCCGCGCTCGCGCGCGACCGCTTCGCGTCCAAGTTCGTACGCGCGCAGCAAGCCGGCCTCGTCGTCGTGCAGCAGAAAATCCTCCAGCGCCTGCGAATAGCGTCCGAGCATGTCGGTCGGTGTCGGTGCACTCATGATCGCGGGCGCGGCGCCAGCCATTTGGTCGCGATCACCAGCGTTCCCAGTCCCGCGCCGCTCCTGACCGTCATCTCGTCCATGATGCGACGCACTCCCGACAGGCCGACCCCGAGCCGCCCGGACGTCGAATAACCGCCGAGCAGCGCGCGCTGGACGTCGACGATGCCGGGACCATCGTCCTGTGCGCGTATCGCGATGCCGATGCCCCCGTTGCGATGTCCGTCTTCGACGCGGCGCAGGCCGAGCGTGCCGCGCACCGCATAGTCGAGGATGTTGCCGGCGAGTTCGGCGATCGCCGTGGTGATCAGGATCGCGTCGGCTGCGGCGAAGCCGAGCGCGTGCGCGAACTCGCGTCCGCGCTGCCTCGCGGTGACGATGTCCTCGGCGGTGGTGACGACCATCTGGAATTTCTCGGCCACGGGCTTCCGCCTCCTCGAAGGGCGCGCTTGCCGCCGCGGCACGGGGACGGGAATGCGTTCGTGCGTCCATCGTGCCGGCTGCGACCGTCCCGCACCGGGGCCGACGTTCGTGTCGACTGTCGGCGAATCCCTGCCGTGGCGCGTACGGAATGCGCTGGGGATTTTTCCGCTCGGACCGGCGTCCTGCGCAGCGTGCGCGGATCGGCGTCGGGCACCGAGCTCGGAACGGCCCATCGGGGTGTCCGAGACGGCGAATCCCATCACAAGGGATGGAACTCGCGGCTGAACGCGGGAATGCTGAACGCAAGAGTACGGGCGCGGCTTGCGCCGCGCC
>DBMH01000095.1:0-39492 GCA_002297645.1 Rhodanobacteraceae bacterium UBA703
TCCGGCCGCACGGTCTTGAGGGGCGCCCTGACCCCAGCGTGCAATGCGTCACGTCAGATGGCGAGCCGCAACGGTCGACTTCATCCCCGCTTTTAGGGTGACAATGCACGGATGAGAACATTCGTACTCCGGGCACGCGCGGCGCCCACGGACAGCAAGATGCTGCTGGCTTCCGTCGGTGGCGAGGCACATACCGAAATCCTCGCGCATACGCTGATGAATGCGATCTTCGTGGCGCAATCGCATCGCCCGGATATCGTCGTCTACCTCGTACTCGAAAGCACGCGGGACTACTCGCGCACGATCCGCTTCGACGCCGACGCCATGCACGACGTCGGCGGCTTCGACGAGCGCGCGCTGCTGGGCAAGATCGCGAAGGCGCTCGACGTGTCCGTGGGCATGGGCAAGGAAGAGACGCGCCCCGTGGAATCGGGCGTCACCGTACAGACGATCAGCTTCGAACGGCTTGTACAAGGCCTGGCCGAAGACCACCAGCTGTTCGTCATGGACAGGAAGGGAACGTCGATCCGCGAGCAGGCGTTCGAGGGCAACCCGTGCTTCCTGCTGACCGACCACATCCCGATGCCGAAGAAGACGTTTCACGGCCTCGAACGCCTCGGCGCGAAGAAGATCGCGCTCGGATCGAAGATGCTGTTCGCCTCGCAATGCGTGGTGCTGATCCACTACGAATTGGATCAGCACTGACGCAGGCGATCCTCAGAGCCAGTCGTGGCCCCGCCCCTGATCAACACCCAATTGCGACAGATACTCTTGATGCGGCAGACCCAGGCTTCCTATGGCTCCTGGCGCCCTATTGCCTCGCCTAGCAAGACTTCGAATACCTGGACACACAGGCGAGCGGCAGTTGCCCGCACAACGAAGAGTCAGAGCAGCGACAGAAAGATGCCCGCGATCGCCAGCCACAGCGGAACCTGCTGAACGCCGTTCCAGTTCTGCAAGGCAATGATGACTGCGCCCGCCGCTGGCAACAGGCCGAGCTTGTCCAGGCTCCCCGCAAGGAACCCGAGCTTCGCCTGAAGCACGGCCTGCATGTACTGCGCGAATCGAAGATTGGCTGCACTCCCTGTCTGAGCTAACCTGGCACGCCAGGGGGATCACATGGCTTACTGGTGGGTCAACCACAAGCAGACGCGCGATCACGAAGTACGTGGCGGTTACCTGTGGTCGCCCTTCCACAATGCGAACGGGGCGCGGAACCAAAGCTACGACAACATGGCGCGGGTCCAACCTGGCGACATCGTGTTTTCGTATGCCAATGGTTATCTGGGCGCCGTGGGCCGCGTTGTGCAAAACGCGAGCAAATCTCCCAAACCCCTGGAGTTCGGCAAAGTCGGCGACTACTGGTCAAACGAAGGCTGGCTGGTCGATGTGAACTTCAATGAAGTTTCCAGACCAATCCGTCCACGGGATCACCTGTCAGCGATCGGGCCACTTCTGCCGAAACGGCACTCGCCGATTCAAGCCAACGGTCATGGCAATCAGGGGGTCTACCTCGCCGCCATCTCCCACGCCCTCGGACTTCTTCTGAGCACATTGCTGCGCACGGAAGTCCGTGAGGACCGGGCCGACTACAAGGTCGAGCGCGCACCCGACCCCGAGTTGCTGGATGACATCCATGACGTCGAGAACGACTATGCGATCCCCGAGACCCAACGAATCCAGCTCGCCAAAGCTCGTATCGGTCAAGGACTCTTTCGCAAGCGCGTGATCCTGTTGGATGGGGCCTGCCGGGTCACGGGTGTCACCGATCAACGCCTGCTGATTGCCAGTCACATCAAGCCTTGGCGCGCTGCGACCAATGCCGAACGTCTCAGTGGGCACAATGGCATCCTGCTGTCCCCCCACATCGACGCCCTCTTCGACGAACACCTTCTCACATTCGAAGACGACGGCCGAATGCATATTCATGCATCGCTGCCCACTGACGTACTGGATCGCTGGGCGATCGATCCGAACAAGAAAACGGAAGGCTTTCGCAAAGAGCAACACGCCTTTCTGGCGCACCATCGCGAGCAATTCGGTAGCCGCTGATCTGGCCGGCCGACCTTTCAAGCAAACACGCCGGGGCCTCGAGTTCTGATGCCATCGTCACCCTTCGACAGCCACGCCAGTCCTGCCCTATCCAATTTTTTGCCTTCCTATCCCCTCCTCCAGCGTCCGGAAACGTATAGTTCGCCGGGTATGGCGGGTACGGTGCCCGACCACGAATCACAGGGAGAGGTCATGGGTCTCATTCAAGCAGTCGCGGGTTCGATCGGCGGCACGCTCGCCGACCAGTGGAAGGACTTCTACACGGTTCCGGGCGGCTTGCCGGCGACGGCGGCGCTGTTCGCTGCGGTACCGCAGGGCACCAATGCGGGGCGCGGTTCGAATACGCACGGCTCCTCGAACATCATCACCAACGGATCGAAGATCGTCGTGCCCGAAGGGTACGGGTTGCTGCTGTTCCAGGACGGCAAGATCACTGGCTTCGCCGCCGAGCCGGGCGGCTACGAATGGCGCTCGGACGACATCAATTCGCAGTCGATCTTCTCCGGCGGCGGCCTCGTCGATTCGCTCATCAAGCAAAGCTGGGAGCGCTTCAAGTTCGGCGGCCAGCCAGGCTCGCAGCAAGCCGCGTTCTTCGTTTCGCTGAAGGAGCTGCCGGACAACCGCTTCGGCACGCAGTCCGAGATCTACTGGGACGACGGCTTCCTCAACACGCAGGTTGGCGCGGTCACGCGCGGCTCCTACACGCTGAAGATCGTCGACCCGATCCTGTTCGTGAAGAACTTCGTGCCGGCCGCGTATCTCCAGCCCGGCCAGGTGTTCGATTTCACCGACATGGACAACGCCGCCGCCAGCCAACTGTTCAATGAAGTGGTCGGCTCGCTCGCACCGGCCTTCAGCCTGTACACGAACGATCCGGGCAAGGGCAACCGCATCACCAAGCTGCAGCAGGACTCGGTCGGCTTCGCCAAGAGCCTGTCCGATGCGGTGGAGAACGCCTACCAGTGGAAGTCCGATCGCGGCCTCGCCATCGTCAAGACCGCCATCGTCTCGATCGAGTACGACGCGAACACGCGCGAGCTGCTGAAGAACGTGCAGCGCGCCGACGCGCTGTCCGGCGCACGTGGCAATTCCAACCTGCAGGCCAGCGTCGCCGCGGGCATCCAGGCGGCCGGCGAGACCGGCGGCGCGGCGGGCATGATGGGCATCGGCATGGCCTCGGGCATGATGGGCGGCATCGGCGGGTTGCAGCAGCCGGTGGCGCCGGCCACGCCGGCGGCCGATGACCCGGTGGCCAAGCTGAAAAAGGCCAAGGAGATGCTCGATCTCGGCCTGATCACGCAGACCGACTACGACGCGCTCAAGGCCAAGGCGCTGGGCCTGTAAGCCACCCGCGCGCATCGCCCATGTCGAAAGCCAATACGCCTCCGCCGGCGCCTCCCGCCGGCCCGGGATCACCGCAGGACGTGCCGCCTCCGCGCGGCACGTTCCCGCTCGACCCGGCCACCCTGCCCGATCCGATCCGCAAGGAAATCGAGGCGCCCGATCCGGTCGCGATCGACACGGCGTCGAAGGAACTCCAGGACGGTGTCAACCGCTGCCCCAAGTGCGGCTCGACCGAGGTCCGCCAGAAGCCCGGCAGCGACCTGCTGGTCTGCCTGTACTGCCGCAACGAGTGGCAGAGCACGCGGGTCGAGGAGGAATTCGGGCTCGGCGACGGCATCGACCAGCTCCACGGCACGGTCGTCGCCTCCGGCGCACGCGACATCGCGGCCGACGCCGCCGCGATGATGACGTTCAAGTGCAGCGGCTGCGGCGCCGAGGTAACGGTCAACACCGAGAACGCGATGACCGCGCGCTGCCACTGGTGCCGCCACGTCCTCGGCGTCAACGAGCAGATCGCCAACGGCGCAGTACCCGACGCGGTGCTGCCCTTCCACATCAAGAAGGACGACGCGGTCGCGCGCATCCGCCAGTTCGTCGACAAGCGACGCCTGTTCGCGCTGAAGGAATTCAAGGAACAGTTCACGCCCGAGAACGTCGTCGGCGTCTACCTGCCCTACATGATCGTCGACGCCAACGTGGGCGCCGGTGTCGCCGGCAAGGGCGAGATCAAGACGCGCGAATACACGCAGGGCAGCGGCAACGACAAGAAGACCTACTACGACGCCGACGTCTACCAGGTGGAACGGCAGGTGGATTTCACCGTGGACGACCTGCCGCTGGAATCGTCCACCGAACGCGGCAACCTCGACACGCGCGTCAACACCAACAACATCATCAACACGATCCTGCCGTTCGACACCAAGAACGCGGTGAAGTGGAACGCGTCCTACCTGTCGGGCTTTACGTCGGAGAAGCGCAACCAGGACGTGGAGCAACTGCGCCCGCGCCTGGAGGACCAGTTGCTGTCGATCGCCCGCGCCCAGGTCGAGGCCTCGACGGGCCGCTACGATCGCGGCGTGCGCTGGGAACAGGAACGCCTCGACGTGCGCGGCACGCGCTGGGTGTCGATGTACCTGCCGGTCTGGCTGTACTCGTACCACCAGCCGGGCCGCAACGGCGGCCTGCTGCACTACATCGCGGTGAACGGCCGCACCGGCGAGACGATGGGCAGCGTGCCCGTCCAGCAGTGGAAGCTGCTCATGACCGCGCTCACCGTCGGCACCTTCCTCGAGGGCATCGCCCTCTGGATCATCGGGAACTCGTCATGAGCGACGACAACGGACTCTGGCTGCTCGCGCTCGGCCCGGCCGGCGCCACCGCACTGTACTGGGCCCTGTACCGGTACTACCGCAACACCGACAAGTCGCACGACTTCGAGCACGAGACGAAAATCGAGGCCAAACCGGTGACCGGCTCGGATCGCAGGGTCGACGAAGTGATCGGCACGCGCGAAACGCGCATCCGCGGCGACAACGTGCGCGCGTACCGCCAGCGCGTGCAGCGGGTCCAGGGCGGCAACAACAGCAGCTGAGCCGACCGACGCCCGCTTAACGATCGGTATGGTAGGTATCGGATCTCCCGCAACCGACCAACGGGTGACCCATGAAGATCGTGACCAGCCTGAGCTTCCAGGGGCAATGCCGCGAAGCGTTCGAGTTCTATGCCAAGGTGCTCGGCGGCAAGATCACCGCCGCCTATCCCTACGGCGATGGCCCGCCGGGAATGCCGATCACCGACGAGAAATACAAGAACTGGCTCATGCACTGCTGGCTCGACGTCGGCGACCAAGCGCTGATGGGCGCGGACATGGACGTGGCCTGGGCGCCCAACATCGAAAAGCCCAAGAACGGCTTCGACGTCACCCTGCACACCGACGACATCGCCGAAGCCAAGCGCTGGTTCGAGCAGCTGTCCGAAGGCGGCCGCCCGATCATGCCGTTCGCGGAGACCTTCTGGTCGCCCGGTTACGGTTCGCTGGTCGATCGGTTCGGCGTGCCGTGGATGGTCAACACCATGCCGGCAGCGGGGTGGAAGCCGTCGCACGGCTGAGCAGGAAAGTACGGCGCCGGCCTGCGCCCGCGAACGTCGCTTCCGCACGATGGGCAAAGGACCGCGCGTGGCACTGCTCAACGGCTGCTCGTCGTCCGCAGGCCCGTATGCAGATCGAAATGCTTCTGCGAGCCCAGCGCGGCGGAATCACCGGTCAGCGTCGCCTTGACGAAGTCGAACGCACGGCCGACCGCCGTCGAAGCCGACGTCCAGGCCTCGGCCGTGTCGGCCTCGACGCACAGCGCGGCGAGATGGGGATCGTCCTTGCCGGCGGGAAAGAACAGGCCGTCGATCGAGTCGGACCACAGTGCCGCGATCCGCGCGCGATCGACCGACACGCGCGCGCGGCCGTCGATCGACACGTACGTTCCTTTGCTGGCGTTGACGTAGGCGAGATTGACGCGCGGATCGGCCTTCAGCTCGCCGACCTTGCGGCTGTCGAGCGCGGTGAGAAACCACGCATTGCCGTCGAACGGAATCGTGCGCATCGCCAACGGCCGGCTCACCAGCCGGCCCTCGCCGTTGCGCGTGGTGAACATGACGACGTCGGTGCCGTCGATCAGCGCGGCGACCTCGGCGATCGCGACCTGGATGGCTTGCTCGTTGTGCATCGGCTACTCCGCGGCTTTTCGCCCAACCTAGCAACGCGCGAAGCAGCCGCGTCTGAACGATCCGCGCGCTCGATCGCGCCGGGTTCAGGCGACGACGCGCAGGGCGCCGGGAAGATTCTCGATCGGCATCGAACCCGGTCGCTCAGAACGGAATCGCGAAGTTGCCCCACGCCGGCGTGTGGCTGGCGTCGCCGGCGGCCTGGTTCCACGGATACAGCGCGGGATAGGTGATCAGCGTGGTGCCGTCGTCGACGACCGGCGCGACGTAGATCTGCGGCACGCTGCCGGCGCGCGTCGAGGAGAACGTCAGCCAGTAGTAGCGCCGGCCGCCGGCGTCGCCCGCCGCGGGCGACCATCGCGGCCAGCTGTTGGTAATGCCCGGACTGCCGTGGCCGCTGCACGACGCAGGGTCGTTGGCAGCGATGCGCACCGGCTGACCGCCGGTCGCGGGCACGACGTACACCTCGGCCTGCGCGTTGTTGTAGCTGGTCGCGCCGGACGGAGCGCGGTTGAAGGCGATGTAACGATCGTCGGGCGAGAACGCCGGGTAGTACTCGTTGTCGCCGCTCGCCGCGACCGCGACCGGCGTGCCGCCCGCGCGGTCGTTGTACGGCATGACGTGGATGTCGCCGTTGGTCACCGTCACGCCCGTGGAGACCGGGTCGGGCGTGGAGACGTACACGATGTCGTCGCTGGTGTGCGCGAACGAGGCCGACGCCGCGTTCGTGCTCTCGCCGCCGCGCGCGAGAACGCCCCATCCATCGCCCTGCGCCGCCGAGGCGGCTTCGAGGTCGGTCCAGACGATCTGGTTCTGGTACATCGTCAGCGCGACGCGGTCGCCGCCGGTCCAGTGCAACGGCGAGAAGGACGGCGCGTCCTGATCCTGGCGCGCCATCAGCAACTGCGCGCTGCTGCTGATGAACGAAGGCGTGAGGTGCTGGCCGTCGGCGGACAAGAGGCCGAGGCCAGCGCCGCCGCCCTCGCCCGCCGAGAAGCCGACCCAGGCACCGTCAGGCGTCGCCGTGTGGCAGCCGATGCAGCCGGCGCCCGCGTCGGACGGAGCAAGGACATTCTTCAGGCTCTCATCGCCGATGCGAAAGCCGCGCAATACGCCGCCTGCGCTCGTCCAGTACACGATCGCGCCCGGCGCGGACACCGGCGCTATCCGCACGGCGCCGCTCGAACCGAGTTCCGGCCCGCTGGTCAGGCTTCCGGACGCATAGGTCGCGCCGCGCACGGTCACCGTGATCGGCGCATCGACCGTGTGCTGCGACAAGCCGGCCCAGATCGCGGCGGGCATCGTCCACGACGAAGCGGTGGTGTACACGACCAGCGCGTTGCCCTGGTTCTGCGCGGTGAGTCGCAGCTCGAACAGGTTCTCGCTGCCGGTCGGAATCCAGGTGAAGCGCGGACGCAGCCAGTTGTCGGGAAACAGCGTGCCGATCTGCGGTTCTGCCAAGCACGGCCCGCCGGTCGGCGCACCGGCCGCGCCGAACAGCGTCGGCGAATCCGAGGGCGCACCGGCGTCGATGATCGGTTGGGCAGGGAAATCGCGGAACTCGAAACCGTCGGCGAAGATCGCGTCGGGCGTCCCCGCGTGCGCGACGGATGCGCACGCGAACGCCGTGGCCACGGACAGAACGACGAACGAACGACGCATGATGCTCCCCCGATTCAGCCCACCGCAGTGCGGAATCGCCCCTTGGGCCGGCATCGTACTCCGCTCCATCGCCGGCGGCATCCGGGCGGGTTTTCGATGCGCAAGCGGCCGCCGAGCGAAGCTCAATGCTCAAAGCCGAGCAGACGCCGCAGCCTCACGGCATCCACCTGCGCGGCGCCGCGCGCGGTGTTGTCGAAGAGGCACCAGCGTTCGCGCGTGACTGTCGTCCTGCGCGACAGGCGGCGCGCCACGCGTCGCAACGCAGCATCGTCGTAGGCGTCGTAGTACATGTGCGGCGAGCCGTGCAGGCGAACGTACTCGATACGGTGGTCGCCGCCCGGAACCGCGGCGCGAGGCACGCGCGCCGGATCGGCGCCGGCGCGGGCAATCGAGTACGCGCGCAGCAGGCGCTCCGCCTCGAGCGCGAACCACGAGACATGGCGCGGCTCGCACGCCACCGCGCCCGCGTGGCGTTCGCGCAGGTCCGCGAAGAAGCGCTCGGCCACCGGCATATCGAACGCCAAGGTCGGCGGCAGTTGCACGAGCAGCACGCCGAGCTTCTCGCCGAGTTCGGTCACGCCGGCCAGGAAAGCCTCCAGCTCCGCGGCGCAATCCTTCAGACGGCGCTGATGGCTGATCGCGCGCGGCAGCTTGGCCGAGAAGCGGAAATGTTCCGGAACCGACTGCGCCCAGCGCGCGTAGGTCGCCGGGCGATGTAAGCGATAGAACGAAGAGTTGATTTCCACCGTGTCGAACTGGTCGGCGTAACGTTGCAGTTGGCTGCGCGCCTTCTCGCGGAGGTGCTCCGGCAGTACGGGCAAGGACCATCCGGCGCAGCCGATGCGGAGGATGGGTTCTGTGTCGGAGGAGGTGGCGATGGCCATGAAAGAATTCGTCCGTATCGGCAACTGCAAAAAAGCCTTGAACGCCGTCATTCCCGCGAACGCGCGAGGCACTTTTCAACAGCCGAAGGGCTGATCATCCATCTTGCTCTCGATCTTCGG
This sequence comes from Rhodanobacteraceae bacterium UBA703, assembly GCA_002297645.1. Taxonomy (GTDB): domain Bacteria; phylum Pseudomonadota; class Gammaproteobacteria; order Xanthomonadales; family Rhodanobacteraceae; genus Dokdonella_A. The sequence goes on from DBMH01000095.1 coordinate 8,781, forward strand.
AGAGAAGAATCAAGGCGGTTCCCCGCTTTCGCTACGATGCTCATCCACGCCGACGCGCGGAAGTACACTCTGGCTCGGACTATCGCTGCGGCCGCCTGAACACAAGCGACCACATCGACGACTTTCTCGTCCGCACGATTTCCGCTTCGCCCATTGCGTCTGCCCCACTTCCTCAGCCGCCGGCCTGCCGCATGACCGCATCCGCACCGCCCACGACGACCGCCGAAACCGAAGCCGACGCAAGCACCCGCCTACGCCGCTCGGTCTCCAACACGCTCAAGGGCTCGGCGGGCAACCTGGTCGAGTGGTACGACGTCTACGTCTATTCGGTGTTCGCCGGCTACTTCGAATCGCAGTTCTTCTCGCCCGAGGACAAGAACGCCACCTTGTTCATCTGGGCGATCTTCGCCATGACCTTCCTGATGCGGCCGATCGGCGCGTGGTTCTTCGGCCGCTTCGCCGATCGCTATGGCCGCCGCCTGTCGCTGACGGTGTCGGTCACCATCATGGCCGGCTGCTCGTTCGCCATCGCGATCACGCCGACCGAAGCCAGCATCGGCCTGGCCGCGCCGCTGATCCTGCTGCTGGCGCGCCTGGTCCAGGGCTTCGCCACCGGCGGCGAGTACGGCGCCAGCGCCACATATCTCTCCGAAGCGGCGATGCCCGGTCGGCGCGGTTTTCTGTCCTCGTTCCACTACGTCACACTGGTCGGCGGCCACGTGCTGGCGCAGCTCACGCTGCTGGCGATGCTGCAAGGCTTCGACGCCGCGCAGATCTCGCACTGGGGCTGGCGCGTCGCGTTCGCCATCGGCGGCGTCGCGGCGATCGTGGTGTTCTGGATGCGGCGGACGATGGACGAATCGCTCGGCGCCGATTCCATCCAGGCCGCCCGCCGCGGCCAGGCGCGCGCCTCGGGCTCGCTGCATGAGCTGTTCGTGCATCAATGGCGTCCGCTGCTGCTGTGCTTCCTGATCACCGCCGGCGGCACCGTCGCGTTCTACACCTATTCGGTGGTCGGTCCGAAAATGATCCAGAGCCGCTTCGCCGGCGACGACGCGATGACCGGCGTCGTCATCAACCTGATCGCCCTGACCGTGCTGATGCTGCTGCAACCGATCGGCGGCTGGCTGTCGGACCTCGTCGGCCGCAAGACCCTGCTGGTGTTCTTCGGCATCGGCGGCGTGCTCTACACCGGCTTCCTGGTGCTTTCGCTGCCGCAGCAGAGCGATTGGCTGCCCGCGTTTGCGATGCTCGCCCTCGCCTTCGTGATCCTGACCGGCTACACCTCGATCAACGCCGTGGTGAAGGCCGAGCTGTTCCCCACCCACGTGCGCGCGCTCGGCGTCGGGCTTGGCTACGCGCTGGCCAATTCCGCGTTCGGCGGCACTGCGCCGCTGCTGTACCAGGCCGCGCTGCGCACGGACCAGGTGAGGCTGTTCGCGATGTACGCCACGGCGGTGATCGCGGTGTCGCTGGTCGTGTATGCGTTCTTCCTGAAGAACAAAGGCGCGAATTGGCTGGACGATGCCGCGGCGATGGATCGCCGGGCAACGCGCTGAAGGATTCCGTATCCATCGCGCATGCATTCGCACGAAGAACGGCGCGAATGTGCCTACCGCTTCCGCGCAATCGCCGAGGTAGGAACTCGACGCCTTGCGGGCGCTCCTGCCTTCATCCTGGTCGAGTTCAGCCCGTGAACCTGACTCCGTCCCTGGGGTGATGATGGCCGAAAACGGCGAGCCGGGTGATCGCGCCGGCGATAGCATCGATGGATGTTGCTGCGCACGCCACTCCATCGGGCGCACATGCCTTCAGGCGTCCATCCAACAGGGGTCGATCATGTTCAAGGGATTTCTCGTAGCGGTATTGCTGGGCACCCTCAACCAGGCCGTCGCCGCGCCTCCCGCACCGGCTATGCCGACGCCGGCACCTCCCAGTTGCGCCAACGTCCCCGAGTATCACCAATTGGACTTCTGGATCGGCGACTGGGATACCTTCGAGAGCGATGCCCCGAACGGCCCGTCCATCGCGCGCGCACGCGTCGAACCCATCGCCCAGGGCTGCGCGCTGCGCGAACTCTACGAGCAGACCGATGGACTCATCGGCGACAGCATCCTGAGCTACGACCCCGTGCGCAAGCACTGGCAACAGACCTGGGTGACCAATCGCGGCTCGATCATGGTGCTGGTCGGCAACTTCAAGGACGGCGCCCTGACCCTGGAAGGCGAGGCCCATATGCAGAACGGCACGACGGTCCTCCAGCGCATCACCTGGAAAGCCCAGGACAAGGGCGTTCGCGAGTACGCGGTCATGTCCAAGGATGGCGGCAAGACGTGGGCGCCGGCGTTCGATGTGCTCTTTCTGAAGCGCAAGGGCTAAGGGGGGGAACGGGGTCAGGTTGCCCCCCCTTTTTTTCTTTCGGTTTTTCTCGCGCCGTCATGCCCGCGAACGCGGGCATCCATTAACAGAGCGGCCCTGTGGCCGCCCTGTTCAACAGTGCAGGCGGCAAGCGATCAGTCCCTACCCTTCCGACGGCTGATCAGCAAGAAACCCTGGCCAGCGGTCACTTGCAGGTCGTCCCCCACCGAGAACCCGAACTGCTCCAGCCAGCGACCGCCGAGGCGCAGGCGCGGCACGGTGCGTCCGACGCGCTGACTCCCGTGGGACTCCTCGTAGTACAGGTGGCCCATCGTGCAGCGGGAAGGGGTGCGAAAGCGCTTACGTGGCGGAGGCGAATCGTCGGCGCCAGCTGCTGGCTTCAAAGGAACGACTTTGGGCGCAATCTCAGTGGCGGGAAGTGAGCGCGTGGAGCGCCTGGGCGACGCAACGAGAGCGACGGAGCGGGAAGAGGTTCTTCTGGAACGGGACATGTCGGACTCCTTGTGAGATGAGGAATCCGCCACCGAGCTGTCAATCAAGGTGACGGACGATGCACGGTTGACAGACCGGCCACAAGGAACCGGCAGGCCTTTCGGCCTCCGCACACCGCCCGCCATAAGGAGGACATGGCACCCCACCTCGACGACCGGAAAAAAAAAAGCGCCGGTCATCGATCGATGGGCGCTGATGCGCCTTGTGATTTCGGACTGTCAAATCCGGCTGCGGGACTTAACGCAACGAAAAGAGCATGCCAAGAGTCACTAGCCGCGTCAAGTGATTATCCGCCAACATAACCAACATCACTACTCAGAATCAGATGAATATGCCATAAATTTATACGGGCATATATTGAATGTAAAAATTAACTGGGAAACTTACGATTCGTGCCCGCCACCTTGCCACCTTGATCACCTCTAAGCAGATGAGGAATCTTTTCTATCTTTATCCCCAGTTTTGCACAGGCCGAATCACGTACCGCGCGCGGAGGAGGATTCAGATAAAAACTACGCACCACTGAATGCGCAAGAGCGGCATGAGTTAAAATATCAGCCTCGCGAATTCTCTTCAACATACCCTCCACTCTTTCACGTGGATAATCTTTCTCCGCAATAACTCTCGCCACTAGAAAAACAATCTGATTATCCAAAACCTCATCCTTAGCATGAATTTCCTCAAGTCGCTCGATCAGCGGAAGAAGATCTGGTGCCGCCATTACCTCAGAGGCACGAGCAACTATAGATTTAGCGATGCCTCCAATTATTGCTGAGATTAATTTATTAATAAAGTTTTCAGCCTCCTTACTATCCACCTTCACCTCAGTCTCAAATAATTCTGAGACATTCTCAACAAGTGACTCGGCTGATTGCTCCGCCACATCATACAATCTAGACATTAATCTTCTCGCCAAAGAAGTCGTCGCTTTAGCAATTTTTATCTTATCTTCGCCACTAATAGCTCCAGCTCGACTTCGAAGAACTTGACCAAGAGCCTGAATCGTTCGAATAGCCGTATTGAACTGGAAGGCATCCTCCATACTCTCAGGACCGTCACCATGACCAACGCTATCTTCCTGTTCATGATGATGATTACTAACGACTTCTGCGTCCCCCGATATAAGCACAATATGATTGCTTTCCTCGGAATATTTTGCTGCAAGGACTGCATGACTTGCGAGATTACACTCAGGCACACCTCGAAAAAGCTCGTTAGCCAATGGCATCAAATTGCCTAAAACCCAATCCTCGTGGCCAAAATGAGTAACAAACATAACAACATTCACCGACATCTCTGTATGAATGTTCTCAACAAATTGATCTAGAAACTTATTTGCCTCTGGCGACTCACGATGAGCCGATAGCCAGCGAGCCAGAAAAAAATAATAAAAGTAGTTATACCTAAAAGAAATAAGATCACTTATTCTTAGGAGTATTCCCGCCTGGATAAGCTCATCGAGCAATTGTGGGTGCAAAATTGCGACAAGCGCCTCTCTTTTAAAATCACTAATGAGCCTAGCGAACCCGTTTATACTAATATCTGTCGCCGACGCACTCCAGATCTCAAAAGCCACTCTTGACAAGAAATCCTGAATAATTCCAATCTCATGAGATTTCACACTAGATTCCAGCGCCGCAGTAATCAACGCCTGAAATATATGCCCCTGGGACGCGTTATTTATAACCGAATTCGTGTCCTTAGAATTCTCCATTTGCTGCAACAACGCAAGCAAAAAGAATGGATATTTAGGCATAAAATTCTTACCCAAGACTCGATCTAGCTGAATCTTAGCTTGTCTTACCTCCACCTCAATCCGTTCTCTATCAGCAAGCTCATCCCGGCCAAGAGCGGACCATCTACGAATAAGGGCGGCGCGCCTTACGTTATTAAGAGGCAACAACTCGTACCACTTCGCGTCACTCCAGAGCCTAACCTCCTCTCCCGAACTTTGATTGGCCGCGAGCAATGTGATGGCTGGGTTCTGCGCTGTGAAGTAGACAATCTTCGAACCAAGTATCTTTATTCTATCGATTATATCTTTAACAGCAGACGAGCTACCAGGAAGCTGATGCACGTTATCAACGACAACGATAATTTTCTTTGGTTCTAACTGCTCTATCAGTGAGTGGCAATCACTTTCGTACTGGAATCTAATAGCCGACTTAATCCAACCAGTTACATCTCCACGATTTGCACTCCTCAGCTTTCCTACATCAAAATACAATGCAGTGATGCCCTGATGACGAGCATCCTCGATTATGTATTTTGCAAATGTCGTTTTCCCCGCCTGCTCTGGCGCATATATCGCCACGTCACTCAGCGTCTTTATGTCATTACATACGTCCGCAAGAGGAACCGAAAAGTCAATTTTCTCTACATTTTCTAGACCACCATTAAATACCTTGAATCCGGGCTCCACGAAAATGTCAGCCAACGACAGGGACCTATCGACTCGTGGGTGCTTGAATTTTGCACCTGGATCCTGCAAAAAGAGCTTGAACTCTCTCGTAAATCTAACTTGTCCAAGCTCGCGAGCGGGGTTTTTTGGAAGTTGCTCGGTGTAGTGATAAATTTTTTCAAATCGAGCCCCTTTCCATTCGAATGGATGAACATCCATTCTGTCATCTGGATGTATGACAATTGCGCGAAAGCCGCATTGCACCGTGTCATCATCAATTGGCATCGCCAGCATATGAAAAACTGTTGACCCAAACCTTTTCCGACGAATGGCGAAATCATCCGCTCTGTGCTCGTGCCCCCACATTGCAATATCCGAATGAACGTCCAGCCAGTCGGAAAGGTCTTTGCCGTCTTGTGGGGTATACCAATTTAATGGGTGATGCAGCAAAGCAATTGATACATTAGCGTCAAGATCAACAGAAGGAATAGTTTCTGCTGGCATACGGAGTGAGCCAGGCTTTTCCTTTATTCTCGATGACCAAGCCGTATTCACTATCTCGATATTAAAATTTCTTCCGCCACACTGAACGTCAGCGATACTTAGAACTGGATTTATTTTTTTTACTGGATGTGAAATTGCGTCCGAGAAATTATTGAATTCCTCCTGCGTCACCGCAAGGCTTTGAATGATCTGGATTTGATTAATTAAGTCCGTCTCCAGGCCATCGAGAAGCGCGTCCCGAACGCCGTCACTTACTCGACTAAAATTACAGTCATGGTTACCTGGACATATCAGTATTTTTATATCGTCGAAGTTCCATTCTTCACGAAGGCGCTTATCGAGCCCTGTAAGAACATCAAATGCTATCTCATATTCGGATTCATATCCGTGATAAGCAATATCTCCGCTAATAAGAAGAAGAATATCGTCAGCCAATGAGCGGAGAGAACCGATGGCGCCAGCTAACTGACCTAACCTAGTAACCGCTGGAGAATTCAAAGTTGCAATATGAAGGTCGGAAATATGAATCAATAGAACTTGCTTCATCTTCTATCCTAAGCTGATAAGTAGATTGTCATGGACAATTTAGAACGCTGAGCCAATCTTCTCTACATGTTTCCGGAAACGGGATCAGGTTCATTTCTTCACTACTCCCGCCTTCGCTGCGTCTTCTTGAACTGCTCCCTCACCTCCGGCGCCACCACATCCACCTGCCGCTTCGCCTGCATAAACGCCCTCTGTCCTTCCGGCAACTGACAATTGCGCGACAACGTCGCCGCCTCGTCGCCATTCCTCGCCTTCGCATCCTGCAGATTCACGACCACGCCCAAGGTGTCGCCGAGCGGCTCCAGCGCCACGCAGATGCGGTCGATCATGTCCATGTCGCGGTATTGCTGGCCGTCGACCATCACGGTCAAGTTGTCGGCGTCGAGCCAGATCGCCGAGCGCACGCCCGGCATCGGGCGCACGGCGGCGCGCGCGGCTTCGTGATTGATGGGACGACGGGTGTCGCGCAGGCGTGCCGAGCGCGAGAGATCGCGCGCCATCGCCTCGACATGCCGCTGGGCGGCTTGCTGATTGCCGGCGAGCAGCGCCGCGCGGGCGCCGGCGATATGGCCGGCCGTGGCGTAGGGATTAATGGGTTGCCCGGCCTGTTGCGGGCGAGGCTTTTCAGCCGCGGTGTCGGCGGCCTGGCGTTGGCAGGCAACGGCGCAGACGGCGACGGCGCCGATCAGCGAGAAACGAAGAAAACGAGTGCTCAGTGCTTCCAGACACCGGCATCCAGCCGAGGAATCCATCCCGAATCTCCGCCCCCTGAAGCGTCGATTTGAGAAGTAAGCAACAAAAGTGGCGGTCGTTCAAGTTGCGCTGCAACTCGGGGCTGGCTATCGGCGGGAGTCGCTTGTGCTGCGCTTCGAGCGCGTCGCATTCCGTCGAAGGTTGGAGTTCGCGCGACTTTGAAGGCGAAAACTGCGGCGCTGTGCTCCGTTTGCCCTCACCCCGGCCCTCTCCCGCAAGCGGGAGAGGGAGAGGAGAAGAGAGGGAGTTTGCTTGTTCGGGCCTCGCGAGCTTCCTCCGCGAGGCCACCGGCTGCGGCATCAGCCGCCGTCGGCCTTGGGCGCTGCGCTGTCCGTCTTCCAGTACGCCGCGTCGTAGAGCGACAGGCTCACCTGAGATGGCTTCGGCGTGTTGCTGGAGAGATCGAGGACGGCGCCGTCGCTCTCCCAGCGCGCGGTGGTGCGCTCGGGCGATTTCCCCTCCGCATCCTGCGCGCTGGCCGTTTCGCGCTTGGGTTCGCCGTACGCCTTCGTCAGCGTCTCGAGGACGCCGTCGAACCGGTCCTTCGTGATTCCCGAAACGCGGATCTGCACCAGCCGATCGTCGTGGAAGCGATAGATGATGGCGACGTGGCTGCGGCCGAAATATTCATTCAGCAGGCGCGGGTACTCGTCCAGGGCTGCGCTTTTCCGGCAGAGCTTGTCACCCGCCCGCGCGTCGGTCGCCGTGTCGCAGGTCCAACGCTTGCCGTAGGACTTGGCCACCTGGTCGATCGGCATGCCGATCGTGTTGCCGTTGATGTCCAGCGCCCACGCCGGACAGGCACAGGTCGCCGCAAGGCCAAGCATTGCCAGGACGATCGGACGCATGATGTTCTTCCCCGCTGTTGATTCGTGATGGTGGCCGGGATCGTACCCAGTCACGAGCGGGACCGGAATGGGCCGGGAAGATCCATTTCGACCCCAGCTTCTCCAGCATCTGTCAGCGGTTGAACCAGTCTCCCGCCCACTTTCTCAATTCGCCGAGGCTGCCGGCGTCGGTCACGTTGTGGGACATGTCGTCCGCCAGGATCAGCTGCAACCGCTGCGCGTCGCGCGCCGCGTACTTCGGCTTCAGCGCGGCATGCAGATCGGTGGCGAGCTGCGGCGTCAGCGTCGCGTCTGCCGTGCCTTGCACGATGAGCAGCGCGACGGGCGGATGCCCGGCGGCGATCTCGCCGGCGCGGCCCACGGCATCGGTTCGGCGCGCGAGTTCGCGCGCGGCATCGTTCCACGCATACGGCTTCCCGGTCGCCTTTTCGAACGCAGCGATCGACGCGCTGAGACCGGTCGAAGCATTCAGGACGACCGCGCGGTCGACCGGAACCTCATGTTCGGCCAGCGCCAGCAGGACCGCCGCACCGCCGCCCGAGAAACCGAACAGATTGATCTTTTCATCGCGCGCCAGGCAGCCCATCGCGCGCAAGGCTTTCAAGGCGGCCGGCAACTCCTCCGCTGCGCCGACGACGACGGGCGCGAAGATCTGGGAAGCGAAGTCATTCGCCTGCCGGCGCTTCAGCGCCCCCACCCCGCCCGCCTCGGCACGCTTGCCGAACAGCGGCAGTCCCAGATAGACCTTGACCGCCGGCACGTCGTCCAGCGGCAACGTCGCCATCAGTGCCTGCTCGCTCGCCGGCGGACCGAAGCCGTGCCAGAGGACGATAGGCGGCTGGGTGATCGTCTTCGGCACGCGAAGGAGCGCCGGCACGCCGTCCAGCGTCGTCTCGATCGTCGCGACTGGATCGGCGCGGGCCGCGAGGGCTCGGCACGAGGGAGTTTCGGTGGTGGCGGCGAAGCAGGCGCTACACGGCAGAAGCGTCGCGAAGACGAGCGCTGCCAGCGCGCGGGGACGTGTTCGTTCGGACTTCAAAGGGCGGGCTCCTTCAAACGAGGATCAGAGTCTCTCACTACCAGCAACACGCGAGTGGTGTGGAGGCCGATGGGTCATGGACCGTGCGCTCCGACACCGGTTTCGGACCCCGGTTTCGGCGTATGCGTTAGCATGGCGACCTGCTTTTGTCTTGAAGACTCCCCCCGCCGCATGCCAACGTTTCTTTTTTTCGTACTGGTCCTAATGGCCGGTGCTTGGACTTTTTTCCGCTGGCAGCGCACGCGGCATGGACGTGGGCGCACTACCCGCCGCGTCGGTCGCCCCGCTGCGCAGGCACGACGGGTCAATACGGATCGGGCGCGGGCGGCCGCCCTGCGCGCCACACAAACCGCCGTGTCTACCAACCCGCCTCCCGTGGAGCCACCACCGGCGCCGGCCAGGCGCGTGACGATTGCATCATGGCGATCGCCTCGCCTTTCGGCGACGCCGCAGGCGGGTGCAACCGGTCAGTCCGCGAGGAGCCGCGTTCGTGCGCCACACAACTCGACGGCCAGCATCGTGCGTGCCATGAGCCGCGGCGCGATGGCCGGTGTCGAGCCTGCGGTGGAAGCCGAACAGATCATGCCGCGCCCGTCTGGGCATCGGTCGCCGGCAGCACAGACGGAATCGCCGTTGGCAGCCGAACCCTTGCCGCGCTTCGCACCGATCGTGGCGGCCAGCCCAGCGCCGAGCGAGCCCGTTCCGGAAACTCTCCCTGTCGTGGAGGCGGCTGTCGTGGAGGCGCCTGCCGTGGAGGCGCCTGCCGTGGAGGCGGCTCCAGTGGAAGAGCCCGTAGCGCTACGCGCGACTTCGATCGGCCTTGCGACCAGCAACACGGCTCCCCCCGCACGGGGACTTGCCTCGAACGACGATTGCGTTCCCGATGACGTGCCGGTGTTGCGCGCGGCATTGCTGCCGCCGAGCCGGGTCGTGGACGTGCCTGAAGCGGATCTGCTTGAACCCGTCGTCCGACCGCCGCGTGCCTTCGACTTGCCGCCGCTGGGTCTGCTGCTGACCCAATCTGGCCTCCTCGACGCGGCATCGGCCGAGTCGCTGGAGGAAACCGGCCTGCTGATCGAGCAGCGCCTGCGCGAATTCAAGGTGCCGGTGACCGTGGTCGGCGCCTCGGCCGGCCCGGTGATCACGCGCTATGAAGTGGAGCCGGCCGTCGGCGTGCGCGGCAACCAGATCGTCGCCTTGATGAAGGATCTGGCGCGCGGGCTGGGGCGCACGTCGATCCGCGTGGTCGAGACGATTCCCGGCAAGACCTGCATGGGCCTGGAGCTGCCGAACGAACAGCGGCAGATGATCGGCCTGATCGACATCTTCCAGTCCGACGCGTTCCGCGATCACGACTCGCCGCTGGCGCTGGCGATGGGCAAGGACATCACCGGCGAGCCGGTGGTGATCGACCTCGCGCGCGCGCCGCACATGCTGGTCGCCGGCACCACGGGTTCGGGCAAGTCGGTCGCCGTCAACGCGATGATCCTGTCGATGCTCTACCGCGCCACGCCCGACGCGGTGCGGATGATCATGATCGACCCGAAGATGCTGGAGCTGTCGATCTACGAAGGCATCCCGCATCTGCTCGCGCCGGTCGTCACCGACATGAAGCTCGCCGCCAACGCGCTCAACTGGTGCGTGGCCGAGATGGAGGAGCGCTACCGCGTGATGTCGGGACTGCGCGTGCGCAACCTCGCCGGCTACAACGAGAAGGTCCGCGAGGCCCGCGCGGCCGGAAAACCGCTGTACAAGCCGGTGACCGAATCGGGCGCGGCCCCCGAACCGCTCGATACCTTGCCGATGATCGTCGTGATCATCGACGAGCTTGCCGACCTGATGATGGTCGCCGGCAAGAAGATCGAGGAACTGATCGCCCGCCTCGCGCAGAAAGCCCGCGCCGCCGGCATCCACCTGATCCTCGCCACCCAGCGCCCGTCGGTCGACGTCATCACCGGCCTGATCAAGGCGAACATCCCCACCCGCGTCGCGTTCCAGGTCTCCTCGAAGATCGACTCGCGCACTATCCTCGACCAGATGGGCGCCGAGTCCTTGCTCGGCGCCGGCGACATGCTGTTCCTGCCGCCCGGCACCGGCTACCCGCAACGCGTCCACGGCGCCTTCGTCTCCGACGACGACGTGCACCGCGTCGTCGCCCATCTCAAGCAGTACGGCGAGCCCGACTACCGCGCCGACATCCTCGCCGGCGCACCGGGAGATACCGTCGACCTGTTCGGCGAAGAGCCTGTCGACGCCGAACTCGACCCGCTCTACGACGAAGCCGTCGCCTTCGTCCTGCGCAGCCGCCGCGCCTCGATCTCCTCGGTCCAGCGCCAACTGCGCATCGGCTACAACCGCGCGGCCCGGCTGGTCGAAAGCATGGAAGCGGCAGGGTTGGTGTCGTCGATGGGGCACAACGGCGCGCGCGAAGTGCTGGCGCCGGGGCTGGATGACGGGCTCTAGTTTCGGGGACTGCCAGTCACGGGCTGCGCGGGAAACATCCGCCTGTGAACCCGGGGTCGGCCTTTCGCGGTCTCTGTCGACCGACCAAGGAACGCCGCGCCGTCCGCTGACGTGCCGGAAGTGTGACCCCATGTTGGACCTCGGTTTTACCTCAGCGAAGGAAGTCCATCCGGCCCACGGCGTGGCTGCGGGCGCCGCGAAAATCGAGCCCGATCCGGTTTCATCCACGCTACGATGCCCGCCCCCGAAGCCGCGCCCTGCAGAAGCCTCATGAAGGTCCGCCACGTCCATCCCTCGCCGGCGGCATGAACCGTACGTCGCGCCAGGCGGGCAAAGGGACTCCGGATTGGACCGGGCGCGTGCACCGCTGGACGGCCGCGCTGGTTACGGCGTTGGTGCATACCCTGCTCGTGCTGCTGGTCACGCAGCCACCTTCTCCGATGACCCCGACCACGCCGCAGGGCAGCGCGGGCGGCAGCCGAATGGAGGTGACGCTTCTCGACGAGACGCACCCGCCGCTGCACGATCCCGCGTTGGCGGTTCGCCCGCCCGTCAAGCCGCCCGAGGCACCGCGCGCGATCAAGCGTCCACCCGCCACGCCAGTCGTGCAGGCCGCCCTTCCCACGCCGCCGGAAGCCGCCGGCACCTCCGACACCTCGACCACACCACCCGCCCTGCCCCCCGAGCCGCCCGACACCCGGCGCGACACCGCAGAAGTCGGCTTCCCCATGCGTGCGCGCCCGGATGACGCCGCCCGCGCGAACGCGGCGTTGGCTGCCAAGCTCCGAGGCAACCGCGGGCAGAGCAACGATGCGCCCCCCGTCGGACCCAATATGGGCGTGGATGGCTTCCAGGTGTACTACGACCTGGCCAACGAAACCCGTTTGCGCGCTTGGCGCGATCAAGGCATGACCGAACTCTTTCTTCCGTTGCCCGGCACGCGGCGGCTCATGGTCTGCCCGCTGGAGACAATGCTGCGACGCAGCTCCGGTCCGTGTCGCATGGTCGAAATGGATTCACCGGAACTCAAGACCATCGGCGACGCGCGCGAGGTCATCGATGTACAGCGGGTCTACCAGCGGGGCGACATGGTCTGGAGCGGACCGGGGGCGTATCGGTAGGCCATCAATAGGGGTCAGAGTCGACTTTCCGAAAAGTCTTACGCCGAAAGCGGGCAAGTCGCGATGGCCAGTCGCGCCCCGGTGCGTGACGATCCCGGCATTCGACGCTGGATATCCGCATGCCCCGCCCACCCCGACTCGATCTTCCCGGCATCGCACAACACATCGTCCAGCGCGGCAACGACCGCCAGCCGTGCTTCTTCACGGCGGACGACTATCGTCGTTACCTGCGCGATCTCAACGAAATCGCACAGCGCGAAGGTGGCGCGATCCATGCCTACGTGCTGATGACCAACCATGTCCACCTGCTGGTGACGCCTGCGGACTTCGGTTGCATAAGTCGCATGATGCAAGCGCTCGGCCGGCGCTACGTGCGCCATGTGAATCGGTCGTACCACCGCACCGGCACATTGTGGGAAGGGCGTTTCAAGGCCTGCCTGGTCGCCAGCGACGCGCATCTGCTCCAGTGCCATCGCTACATCGAACTCAACCCGCTACGCGCCTCGATGGTGGCGGACCCGCGCGACTATCCGTGGTCTGCGCCAATCGGGGTCAGAGTCGACTTTCCGAAAAGTCTTACGCCGAAAGCAGGCAAGTTGCGATGGCCGGTCGCACCCCGGTGCGTGACGATCCCCGCATTCGACGCTGGATATCCGCATGCCCCGCCCACCCCGACTCGATCTTCCCGGCATCGCACAGCACATCGTCCAGCGCGGCAACGACCGCCAGCCGTGCTTCTTCACGGCGGACGACTATCGGCGTTACCTGCGCGATCTCAACGAAATCGCACAGCGCGAAGGTTGCGCGATCCATGCCTACGTGCTGATGACCAACCATGTCCACCTGCTCGTAACGCCTGCGGACTTCGGTTGCATAAGTCGCATGATGCAAGCGCTCGGCCGGCGCTACGTGCGCCATGTGAATCGGTCGTACCACCGCACAGGCACATTGTGGGAAGGGCGTTTCAAGGCCTGCCTGGTCGCCAGCGACGCGCATCTGCTGCAGTGCCATCGCTACATCGAACTCAACCCGCTACGCGCCGCGATGGTGGCGGACCCGCGCGACTACCCGTGGTCAAGCCATCGACACAACGCGTTTGGCGAGCACGATCCGCTGATCCGTTCGCACGCCATCTATCGCGAACTTGCCGTGGACGTACAGCAGCGCCTGGCCCGCTATCGCAGATTCGTCATGGATGAAATCGACCCTGATGAAACCGACGCCATCCGCGCGCATCTGCAGCGTCAACATCTCTACGGCCCCGACCGTTTTCGCCGCGCCATCGAGGCACAACGACCGGACAGTGGGGGCGCGCAAGATCGGGCGGCCGTGCAAGACATCGGAGCCGCCAGAAGGCATCAAGGGTCAGGAAAGTCTACTCTGACCCCGGTTTGGCTGACCCCGGTTTGGCTGACCCCGGTTTGGCTGGACCCCGGTTTGGCTCTGACCCCGGTTTGGCTGTTGGGAATGAAGACGCCGGACGAGGCGTTCAAATTAGCGGCGTGACCTGAGCAGAAACCGCTGGGTCATTACACCGCCGCCGTAGTCCGCTTCAATGGTGTAGGCGTAGTAGGCGCGGTCGCCTCGCACGATCGGTCCGGCCACCGACAGCACGCCGCCCGTGGCGCCGGTGCCCCCGTCCCCACGCAGGATGCGGCCGAGGCTGCCGGGCGATCCGAAGCCGGTGTCGCGCGTGCCGTCCGGATTGATTCGTACCAAGCCGACCTTGCCGTTCGTGCCCGGATCGACCAGCACCGCGACGAGATATTTGCCGTCCGGCAGCTTCGCGATGCCGCGTGCGACATCGAAGCTCGGCGCGCCGACGAGATTGTCGAAGTCGACGCTCAGCGAGCCGCGGCCAATACCGCCATTCACCGCCGGAACGGTGTCGTGATCGAAGCGCGTATCGAGATCGCCATCGGACGTGGCGAAGGCCACGGATGCGGGGCAGCACAAGGCCGACGAAAACGCGAATGCCGCGACGAGGCCGCGGAGGGACGATGCCATGGAAGGCTCCTGGAATAAGGAGCCACAGATACGCAAAAGAGCGCGCCACGGGATCGTCGCAATCCGCACGGCGTCGGAATCGCAATCCGCTACTCGCGCTTGCCGCCGGCGAACAGCGTGTCGAGCTTGCGCTCGTACTCGTGGTAGCCGAGGAAGTCGTACAGCTCCTCGCGCGTCTGCACGGTCGGCACCGCGGCCTTCTGCGTGCCGTCGCGGCGCGTCGTCTCGTAGAAGTTCAGCGCGGCCTTGTTCATCGCGCGATAGGCGCCGCAGCAGTACAGCGCGATGTCAACGTTCGCCGACTTCAGTTCTTCCAGCGTGAAGAACGGCGTCGAGCCGAACTCGGTCAGGTTGGCGAGGATCGGCACCTTCACCGCGGCCTTGAATTTTCGCTAGTCCTCGAGCGTCTTCATCGCCTCGGGGAAGATCATGTCCGCGCCGGCCTCGACGTAGGCGATCGCACGCTCGATCGCCGAGTCGATGCCCTCGACCGCGGCCGCGTCGGTGCGCGCCATGATGACGAAGCCGGGATCGGTACGCGCGTCGACCGCCGCCTTGACGCGATCGACCATCTCCTCCTTCGACACCACTTCCTTGCCCGGTCGATGGCCGCAGCGCTTCTGCCCGACCTGGTCCTCCATGTGCACGGCGGCGACGCCGACGTTGATGAAGGAGCGGATTGTGCGCGCGATGTTGAACGCGCCGCCCCAGCCGGTGTCGACGTCGACCAGCAGCGGCATCTGCGTCGCGTCGACGATGCGCCGCGCGTCGATCAGCACGTCTTCCATCGTGCTGATGCCGAGATCCGGCACGCCGAACGAGTTCGCCGCGACGCCGCCGCCGGAGAGATACAGCGCCTTGTAGCCGACGCGCTTGGACATCAGCCCCGCATAGGCGGTGATCGCGCCCATCACCTGCAGCGGCTGTTCAGAGGCTACGGCGGCGCGGAAACGCGCGCCCTGAGAAGCCGGCGCGCCGGCGGATGCGTGGGGGCTCATGTCGGCTCCGCGAAAAAGACAGGCGTTTTAGCCGATCAATCGCGGTGGTAAGCCACTACGATGGTCACATCCCCGGCGATGCAAGCAGGCTTCAGGCGGCGATCGATTCGCGGCGGATCGATCTCGATCGACACGCCGCGAATCGCGCCCGGAGAAAACCAATCTCGCATCGGATTCACGATGCGGCGCCTGGTTCAATTGGAGCAACCCACTCCTGCACTCGGCACCGCCGCGACGACGCTCAATGGCACTGATAGTCGCCATTGCCCGGCGCGCCCGAAATCCTCACCTGATCCATAAAGAATCCCGAGAAATTCGTATTCGCGTCGGACGAGAACCGCCAGCGGATGTGCACGGTCTGACCGACGTAATTGGCGAGACTCGTCGTGAACGGCTTGAACACGGCCGTCGCCGAACCGTTGCCGGGATCTGCATTCGATGCGGCGGTCGAAACGCCGCTGAAGGCGCCCTGACTCGCCGGATAGCCGCAAGCGTTGATCGGCGGGTTCATCGTGAGCGCGAAGCTGCTGGGATAGCCGCCATCAGGTGGCAGGTCGGTCCAGCTCGCACCGCCATCGGTCGAAATCTCCTGCACGACGCCGTCGTACTGATATTCAAGGTCGTATCGCGCCTGCAGACTCAAGGCCGCGTTCGCGGTGAGCGTAAGCGGCGGCGTGCTCAGGCTGGCACAGGTCACGTCCGGATAGGCTGATTGGTCAGCGCCGACTCGATAGCTGTAGATTCCATTGGACGCGGTCATGTCAGTGACTTGCCACGGCGCCTGCAGGATCGCGTAGCTGTGTGTATCGACGTCATCAAGATAGTTGCCTGGATCGACGCCGTCCGCGCCGCTTGGCGTTGCAATGGCTGGAATCGACTGCGGGCTCGCGTTGCCGGCACCGTCGTGCGCCGTCACGCGGTAGTAGTAGGAGACGCCATTCGTGACCTGCGTGTCGATGTAGCTTGACGAGGTCACCGCTGCTGCGATCGTCTGCGGATTTCCGAAGTACGGATCGGTGTCACGCTCGATCTGGTACGTCATTGCAGGCTGCGTCGGGCAATTCGAAGTGGCGGCAGCCCAGGAAAGATCGACGCTGCAACTGGCATGCGCGCCTGCCGTGGTCACCGAACCGCGATCGAAATCGGGTGCACGGGTGCAAGCTGCTTGCGACGTCGCGTCGACGCAGGTCGAGACTTCGCCTTCGACATCGCCGCGAACACCGCGCAGGCGATAGGCGTAGGCATATCCGCCTTGGCTGTGGTCGTCGACCACGGGCAGGATCTGCGCGCCCGCTACGAGATGAAAATCGCCGCGCTTGGCTGCCGCGCAGGTGCCGTCGGCGCGATACAACTGATAGCCCTGCGCATCGTTTCCAGAAGCTGTCGCACCGATGCCGATTCCCGCGTTGCCGTTGCTCGCGACGAACGGCGCCAAAGGTGCCGGTAGCGCGGGTCGATCGGGCAGGCCGAAGCCGCCGGATACGGCCAGGGCATAACCTTGGCGATGCGTTTCAGGCTCTCCCGTGCCGGGCACGTCGGCCGCCTTCACGCGGATCACATAAGCTCCGGCGAGGGGCGCGGTGAAACGCACCTGCTCGACGGTGTCCTTGTCGTCGGCCGTCCCACCGGAGTAGGAAACGCCGCCGCTGAAATGGTTGCCGAGGTAGAGCTTTCCATCCGGTGCCACGACTTCGAGATCGAGATTGTTGACCAGCGTCGAGGCCGCGCCGGCGGATGCGGGCGGATCGAACCAGGTCAGTGTCGCGCGGAACTCGAGTCCGGCCGAGACCTGATCGATGCGGTATTCGTTCGATTCGCCGGTCAACAGTCCTGCCGCGTTGGTGCGCTCGAACAGGCGCAGGCGGCGGCTGTCGTCGCCGCCGGCCATCGTCTGCCGGAACCACAGATTGCCATCCAGCCACGCGCGACCCCAGCCGGTGCCGATGTTCGGGAACGCCGCTGGGCTCGTCGTCGGTTGAGTGCCGTTGAGCAATATTGACTTGAGCATCGCGCCACCGGGATTGAGCGCATCCAGCACCTCGCCGCCGGACGGCAATGGCACCGACGCGCCGTCAAAGCCGTCGGCAAACACGCGATCGGCCGTGTCGGCGGTATTGGCAAAGCCGCGCGGATAGAAGCCGTCGACAAAATATTCGCGCGCGAGCGCGGCATTGCCGGCGACGACAGGCGTCGCCATCGACGTGCCGCTCATGGCGACGATCTGCGGTGCGGCGATCGTTGCCGTAACGGAACTGCTGTCGGTGGAGGCGGAGATCGTCTCGGTGCCGGGCGCTGCGATGTCCGGCTTGAGGCGGCCATCGGCGGTCGGCCCCTTGTTCGAGAAGGAAGCCTGCTCGAGGCTGCCACCGTGTCCGAGCGCGGCGACGGTCAGTGCATTCTTGGCGTTGCCCGGCGAGAAGGTATTCATGATACCGCTCGCATTGTTGCCGGCCGCGACCACGACGAGCAGGTCCTCATGTTCGCGCGTGACGCGGTCGACACCGGCGTCGAAGGCGCCATACTGGCCCGAGGTTGCTCCACCCCAACTGTCGCTGTGGATGCGTGCGCCGCCGGCCCAAGCCTGTTCCAGCGTGCCTTCGAGGTCAGCCGCAATGACCCCATTCGGGTCGTCCGGGCCGATGTCCTGCATCAGCAATTGCGCGTTCGGCGCCATGCCATCGGCGGCGTCATGGTTGGACAGATACGGCGTCGAGGGCAGGAACGTCGATGCGCCGAAGGTTCCGGCCGCATCGCCGACCAGCGTTCCACTGGTGTGCGTACCGTGATGAACGGCGGAGGCATAGTCGTAATCGGTAGGACCGCCGGGTTGCAGCCAATAGGCGATGATCTTGTTGTTTGGGTGCAGCGTGCCAATGCTCGGCGGCGTCGGCGGCGGATTGTCCGAGAACGTGATCTCCGTGTGCGGCCCATCGCCCTTGTCGAGCGTCGTGAACCAGCCGGCGTTGGGAGTGGTGCCGCTATCGGCGATACCGATGATCTGCCCGCTGCCGACCAGGCCATGGTCGAACATCGGCGTCGGACCGCAAATCGGACCGTTGCCGGAACAGTCGCCGGTGATGTTGCCCTGCACCGCGCCGATGCTGGCGGCATTGACCGTGCGCAGGGGACGCCATGGCGAGACGAAAGCGACCCCCTCGATTGCCGTCGCGGCGGAGATGAGCGCGTCCAGCGCTGCGGCGGGCACGCGCACACGAACATAAGGCGTGGCAGCGCTGCGCAAGCTGCGCATCGGAATCTCGATGCTGGGCACGTTCTTGCGCAGCGCTGCCTCGATCATGCCCGAGGAGACGCCACGGAAGCCTTCGATGAAAATCTCGTAGCTGCCATCGGTTTGCAGCGCGTCGGAGTTCCTCCGCGCTGCAGTCCAAAGGGTCGGATCGAGCTTCATCGACGGCCGCAACAGCCCAGCCCAGCGCACCACCGGATCGCCCGTCACCGCAGCCAACCCATCGCCGCCGAGCCGCACGGTCCAGGCACGGTTGGGCACGTAGCCGAGCACCTCGATGCCACGCGCGGCAAGCGCCCGCGCATCTGGCGTCTGTCCGGGCTGGAGCTGGACGATCGCATAGCGGGTAGGTCCATCTGGCGCCGCGCCGATGGCGGCGGCGTCGAGAGACTGCCACGTCGGGTCGAAGATGCCTGAACGCAGGATCAGCCGCGCTGGATCGCCACGCGCAGCATCGAGTGCATCGAGCGAAGGAGCCGTGGCGGCCACGCTAACCGCATCAGCGGCGACTGCAGGCGCAAACGCCAAGGCCAGCGCGATGGCCAGCGCGGTGCGGGAAAGGGTAAGACTTGACATGCGGCACTCCATGGAAAGCATGTTTCGACTAGGCGTGAGTGGCCTGGGGCGAGCAAAGCTCGCCCGTGAGAGGACACAGGGGGTTCAGGGCTGGGTGCTGTCGAAACCGTTCTGGAAGATCGAATCGCTGCCATTGGTGACGGTCAGCTCGACCGGAATGCGCAGGAAAGACGGCAGTGGGCTCTTGGTGGCGAAGCACAGTGCGGTCGAGTAGTGGCCCGGCGCCAGAGACGAAGCATCCACGCTCACGGCGATGTCCTGCGCGCCGCCAGCCTCAATAAGACCGGTGCCAGGCGTCGCGGACAGCCACGGCGTGCCGCCCGGCGTCGCGCAATTGATGCCGGAAACGACCGGATCCACATGGGGCGAAATCAGGGTGTGCGAGCCAAACGCAGTCGATTGACTATCGTCGAAGCCCGGCACGCCATAGTCCAATCCGCCGCCATTGTTCGAGTAGGTCATGAAGGCCCTGTGCGTCTGCGGAGAAGCAATCGCGCCTGGCACAAACGCGGGCATGCCGAGGAAATCATCGACGTGTTCCTCGACGACCAGATCCAGGTGCGCGGTATCCGTTACCGTCGCTGAAACCGGGATGCGCAGCAAACTGTGCGGCGAGCCATCGGCGACCGCACTGCCTTCGCCGATCGGCACGAGCTGATAGGTGTCGAGCGTATCGACCGCATCGTCATCGTGCGGCTTGGTGTACAGCTTGACGTGAACCGGAATGCCCGCCGGTGCGCTCTCGATGCCGACGGTGACCGCGTCGATGGTCGCGCTGGCGCCGATGTGCGGATATTCGCCGAAGTAGAAGCGTCGATACCAGCTCGCGGATCTGGTGCCGATCACTTCGACACAGGCGGGGCCTGGCCAGTCACCACCACCCACTGGTGCGCCGTAGCGGCATTGCGGGAAGCCAATGCCCATGCCGGGCACCGGGATGTCTTCGCTGACCTGTGTCAGCGTGCCGCCGTCGCCCAGCTCGAAGCCGAGCGCGTGGCCGGCACTGGCATTGCCCAGATGCAGCGTTGTGGTGCTGTGCGTGCCGACCGCGAGCGACAGCGCCAGCGCCGCCGGTGCAGCGCTCGCCTGCGCCGGAATGCCGAAGACGCCGATACCACCGTCGTCCGTGCCGGTACGCATCTGGAAACCCAACACCGTGTTGCCGTCAATCGCAAAATATTGTGTGTAGAGCTGAATGAGTGCGTCATCTTTTCCAATGGTGACTGCTCCATCGAGCTGCTCGTGCA
Organism: Rhodanobacteraceae bacterium UBA703; assembly: GCA_002297645.1. Lineage (GTDB taxonomy): Bacteria > Pseudomonadota > Gammaproteobacteria > Xanthomonadales > Rhodanobacteraceae > Dokdonella_A. The sequence continues at coordinate 29,402 of DBMH01000095.1, forward strand.
TCACTCCAAGGACTTGATCGGCCAAGCTCCAACCTGAAGTGCCGGGAACGTAGAGATAGAGCGACCCGCCATCCCGTGAGCTATTGACGTCGGCGTGATACGAGTTGATCGCCAGAAGATTGCCTTGCAGCGCGACACCCCATCCGTACATGGCACCGGGCACGCCATCGTCCGGCGCGAGTGCCTGTGTGTTGGCCCAAGTGCCGTTCTGGCGTGAGAAGACGCAAGCGATACCCGCTGATTGGGTGTTGTCGGGCGTCTCCAGGGAGCCGTTCGTGTCGCCGATCACCGCCACGTCGCCAGCCAATGCCATCCCCGAAATGCCGAACTGGTGAACATATCCATCGGCGGTGACGCCGCAGCTTTGCAAACCCTGCCCACTCGCCCACTGACCGCTTGATCCATCGAGCGCGTGGATGTAGACAATCGGGTTGAGACTGAGCGCGCCATCAACGGTGGTCAACATGCCAGCGGTGATGAGCGCGGTCGAGCCGTCCAGCGCGAGGCCGGCCCCGAACACTGCGAAAGACGGCTCACCGTCGAGCACGATCCGCTGCGTTTGCGTCCAGACGCCATTGACGCGCGTATAGGCGTAGACAGCGCCGCTCCAGCCGTTTTCCGTATAGTCGGCGATCAGCGCATGGTTTCCTTGCAGCGCGATGCTCGCGCCGAAATTTGCTCCATTGCCTGCCCCGATGCCGTTGCTCAACACCTGGGTCTGCTGCCAGGTGCCATTCGCGCGCTGATAGACGTAAACCGCGTCGAGGCTGGGCGCGCCGATCATCAAGGTGTCGCCGGAAATGGCCCTCCCGGAAAGACCGAAGCTGAAGTTGTCACCTGACTGGACGACGGAGGCGACGTCCGCCGGAACGTCCAGATCCTGCACGCGCTGCCATTTCGCATTGCTTTTTTCGTAGAAGTGGAGTTTGCCCGGGCCAAATGGCAGCTCGTTCTCCGAAACGGGATAAAACGGGCTTGAAGGTTCAAGTATTCCGTAAGCGACGAGCGTGTCGTCGGATGAAGCAAGGTATTCGAAATAATTGAACTGAACGTGTGTATTTCCCGTAGGCGTGGCTCCAATAGGAATCACGCCGTCGTAGACCTCGCCGCTCAGTACCTGCGTTTGCTTCCACAATGCACCGCCGTCATTCGCGCGCGGCACGATGCCGCGACCCTCGTTCGGCGTGACCGCACTCGCAAAAAAAGGCGTCCACAGTGCGTGCGAAGCGGCATCGAATTGCGCCTGCTGCAGGCCCTGTGTCCGCAGCAGCGCGCCCAGCGGGCTGCTCGCCAGCGCCGCGCGCTGTGCTGGCGAAAGCCCCGCGGCGAATCGGACCAGAGCCGCGTGGGTCGCGTCCGACGCAACTGGGGAGGCGGCGCTTGCCGTCCCGAAGGCGGCCATGGAGAGGACGACGATGAAGCAGATAACGGCAAAACTACGCCGGGCGGGAGAATGGGAGGTGCGGATGTTCATGATCACTCTCTCAAAGGTGGCTCGATCAAGGAAGCTCCCCGACCCACATCGGACGATGCGCGTGGATTCATGGCCCCTCAAACAGTAGAGCGGAACGGACACATCGAAACGTGACATCGGTGTCCAACTTTTTTGTCGCCCCCCCTTGGCAGCCACGCTCGGAGCATCGCCGTGCAACTTCGCAAGTCGCCCGGATGTTTGTTGTGCAAGCCATTTCGCCGCACCCGGTGGCGGAAACCGATCAGAACTCGCTGATGCCGACGTAGACGGCCGGTTTCGCGGTCCCGGCGATGCGGCGCAGTCCGGCTTCGGCGCGCGTGCGGCGCCCGGCTTCGATGCCCGGACGGCCGAGCCGGCGGCAAAGGGCGTCGAGCATGCGATCGAACTGCCAGACTTGCAGCTTGTCCTCGCCACCGAGCGCGGCGACGAGCGCGGCACGCTTTTCCTGCAAACGGTGGAGAAACCGCGCTTCCCGCGTCGCCAGCGCGCGCGCCCAAAGCTCGTGGATCTCGCTGCGCAGCACGGCCGGCTTGTCCGCGCCCTGGATGCCGCGGAAGGCTTCCGCGGCACGATGCAGCGGCTCGACCGCGGCGGATGGCTCGCCTCCAGCGATGCGCGTACGGCCAATGCCATCTTCGAGCGTGGCACGCCGAACGATTTCCCCTGACTTCGTTTCGTCCATCACGGCCTCGAACGTGCGCCGAGCCTGTTCGGGCTGCCCGAGTTGCAGTTGGGCTTCGCCAAGCAGACGCCAGATGTCGGCGTGCCGTCGTGAATCGACTCGCGTTTTCCCAGGCGTCGCTTTGAGAAAATTTCGCGCCAGCTTCGCGGCTTGGCCGAAACGGCCCACGGCGAGTTCGTAGTTCAGCATGCCGGTGGTCACGAAACCCTGCGCGCGTGCGAACTGCCTATCAGCGACCTTGGAGGCGGCTTGCAGTTGCTCAAACACCACGCGCGCGCGCAACGGATCGCCGGCAGCCAGATGGCATTGCAGCAACAGCATCTTGCCCATGAGAGTGGCAAGGTGGGACGCTCCGAACGCAGCTTCGGTCTGCGCCGTGACCGGTTCCAGCAGCGCGATGGCCTCGCGAACGCGGCCGCTGCCGCGCAGGCTCACGGCGAGGTTGAGCTTCGCCGACAGAACACGGGATTTCACGACGGGCGGATCGCGTCCATCCAGGTCGATGATCCGTCGCAACGTCGTTTCCGCATCGGTGTAGTGCGACTGCAGGTTCTGAGTGATGGCGAGCAAGTTGAGCGCTTCGAGCGCGTTCTCGCTGTTGTCTTCGCTGATGGCCAGAACCTCGCGGGCATCGGCTTCCGCCTCGGCGGCCCGGCCGAGATTGGACAGAATGGAACTGCGCCGCGTCAACAAAGTGGCATATGTACTCGTTTTCTTTTCGCCGGCGCCCTCACGCTGCGCGAGGGGCAGCGCCTTGCCGATGCGATCGAACGCGTCCTGGTAACGTCCCAGGAAATTGTCGACCAAGAGCAATACGGCGAGGCTGTCGAGGTATTCAGTCGTGTGCTGCTCGCGCTGCGGTTCGAGCAATTCGATCGCGCGTTCGGCCGGCGCCAACGCGACCTGAGGCTGGCCGAGGTTGGAAAACGCACTGGCCAATTCGGTGAGGAGTCCGGCGCGCGTCAGGTCGTCAACATCGGCGCGCCGATCGAGCTCTGCCTGCGCGCGCGCAAGTAGCTCCGGCGCGCGAACGTCGTCGCCGCCGGAAACGTCCGGGTCGGCCTGCTGGAACACGTTGCGCAGGAATCCAGCCATCGCCTCGGATCGTTCTCGCTGACTGCGCGCGAGGTCGCGTTGCTGCTCGGCTTCGCGGCGTTGGGCATCAGCCTGTTCGCGCTGCTGCCGTTCCGAGATCGCCTTGTTGAAGGCGACGATCGTCGCGGCGATCAAGCCGATGCTGAGCGCGATGATCGCTGCCGCGGCCCAGGCATGCCGACGCAGCAGTTTGCCGATCGAATAACCCAGCGACTGCCGATGTGCATGCACCGGCAAACCCGCGAGCCAGCGTTCCAGATCGTCTGCCAAGGCTTGCGCAGTATCATAACGATCCGCAGGGCGCTGCGCGGTGGCTTTGGCCACGATGCGACCGAGATCGCCTTTGAGCAACCGCACGAGCCGGTCCGGTGACACGCTTCGCTCGTGCGTCATTTGTTCCGTCGCGACGCGGTCGCCGACGAGGCGCATCGCGAGCGCCTGATGCGGCCAAGGCAGCTCGGTGATCGTGTCCGCGTTGCGCATGGCCGCGTTGCGCGCCTCCTGCACCGATACGCCGCTGACCAGCTCGTAGAGCACGCTGCCAAGCTGGTAGATGTCACTGGCGGTCGTCGTCGGCTCGCCGCGCAACTGTTCCGGCGCGGCGTAAGCCGGCGTCATTGCCAATGTGCGCGTCTCGTCCGTCTGGTTCACGTCCATGACCTTGGCGATGCCGAAGTCGAGCAGTTTGGGCACCCCCTCGTTGTTGACGAGGATGTTGGACGGCTTGAGGTCGCGATGCAGGATCAGGTTCTTGTGCGCGAATTGCACGGCGCCGCAGATCGAGACGAACCGCCTGACCCGGTCGGCGATGCTCGAACGACGATGGTCACACCATGGCAGCAGGCGTTCGCCATCGACGTAATCCATCGCGAACCAGGGTCGCTTGTCTTCAGCGACGCCCGCGTCGATGAGGCCAGCGATGTTCGGATGCGACAGTTTGGCGAGGATCTGCTGCTCGCGCCGCGCGCGCGCGCGCGCCATGGCTCGACCGCCGTCATGGAGGACCTTGATCGCGACACAGTGCTCGATCTCGTCGGTGCGTTGCGCGAGGAACACCTCGCCCATGCCACCGCTGCCAAGCGCGCGCAGGACCCGAAAGCGGCCACCGATCAATGTACCCGGAACGATGTGCTCCGCATCGTCCGTATCGTCGGATGTGGCCTCGCTGCTTTCCATCGCATCTGCCGACGACAGCAATCGGCGGATCGCATTGGCCATGCCGGCATCCCGGACGGTGAGGTCGGCCAATTGCGCCTCGCGTTCCGAAGCCGGCAGGTCGAACAGCCGATTCAGCCAGTCCAGCTCCGCGCGGCTGCGGTCGCGATCCGGTGGATCAGCGGTCACGGCGCCACTTGCGTCTGCAACCAGGCGCGCGCGACCGCCCAACCGCGATAGACCGTGCGTTTGTCGACCTCGAGTGCCTTGGCGATGTCCTGCATCGTCAGGCCGACGAAATAGCGCAGTTCGACGATATGTGCCAGGCGCGGCTCGACCACCTCGAGATCGTCGATCGCAGAATGCAGCTTCTCGATGTCGATGTCGTGCGGCAGCGGCAGATTGACCAGCTCGATCAAGTCGACGCGTTCCAAGTCGCCGCCACGCTTCTCGGCCTTGGCCTCGCGTACGCGATCGACGATCAGGTGACGCATCAGGCGCGCGAATGCGTTGAAGAAATGTTGGCGATCGACAATCTGCAGCGCATCCACGCGCAGCACTTTCAGCAAAGTATCGTGCAGAAGCTCGGTCGGATGCAAGGTCGTTGCAGATTCTCCGGCCAGCAGGCGTGCGGCCATCGCGCGCAGGTCGGCGTAGACCAGAGGCAGCAGCTTGTCCAATGCGTTCGGCTCGCCGCCTTGCCAAGCATGGATCAGCAAGGTGACATCTTCGCTCTGCCGCATCGACCGCGCTCCGCACTTCGGAAGGTTCGCGATCATTGTAGATATGCCGGCGATCGATCGTCACGCCGCGTCATGGAAAGGTTCGGGCCGGAGAACGGCGCGTCATGTGTCATCGAGGGCGGCGCAGATGAAGGCTGAACCCATCGAGCAGCGCAACAACGTCCGATTCGATGCTCTGGCGGCAGATTCGGCCGGCCTCGCCATCCGGCGCACCGCCGCGGTCGTACTACGTCGTGCGCCGGATGGCGAGGGAGGATCTCTCCCTCGCAAAGCCGATCAGCACTTGTGCGTCGCTTCCAGCTCCTTCACCAGCGCATCGGCGTGGTAGACCTTGCGCAGCGCTTCCATGATCGCGCCGCTGTGAACCGAGACAGCACGTGGATGTGCGGAGGCGCACGGTCGTCGAAGTACATGCGCACGATGAGCCGAAGAACGTCGAGATGATCGGCATGGCTACATGTTCCTGCGGTACTCCCCACCCACGTCATACAACGCATGACTAATCTGCCCCAGCGAATGCGTCTTCACCGCCTCCATCAACGCCGCGAACACGTTCTGGCGGTTGCGCGCCGTATCCTGCAGATAGCGCAGCCCATGCCCGTCATGCGTAGCAGTATCAGCGTCGTCGACGTCGGTGCCGTGCTCGCGTGACGTCTCCCCCGCTGGCGCAAGCCGGTTGCGGTTGTTCTGATACGCACGCACGTTCTCGATCTGCTGCGCCTTCTCCTCCTCGGTCGAGCGGATCAGCTCGATCTCGGTGGCCACTTCGCCGCCGTGCTCCTTCGGCAGGAAGGTGTTGACGCCGATCAGCGGCAGGCTGCCGTCGTGCTTCTTGTGTTCGTAGTAGAGGCTTTCTTCCTGAATCTTGCCGCGCTGGTACATGGTGTCCATCGCGCCGAGGACGCCGCCGCGCTCGCTGATCGCCTCGAATTCCTTGTAGACGGCTTCCTCGACGATGTCGGTGAGCTTGTCGACGATGAAGCTGCCCTGCCAGGGATTTTCGTTGAAGTTGAGGCCGAGCTCCTTGTTGATGATCATCTGGATCGCGACGGCGCGGCGCACGCTTTCCTCGGTCGGCGTGGTGATGGCTTCGTCGTAGGCGTTCGTGTGCAGCGAATTGCAGTTGTCGAACAGCGCGTACAGCGCCTGCAAGGTCGTGCGGATGTCGTTGAACTGGATTTCCTGCGCGTGTAGGGAGCGGCCGGAGGTCTGGATGTGGTACTTCATCATCTGGCTGCGCTCGTTGGCGCCGTAGCGCTCGCGCATGGCGCGCGCCCAGATGCGGCGGGCGACGCGGCCGATGACGGTGTATTCCGGGTCCATGCCGTTGGAGAAGAAGAACGACAGGTTCGGCGCGAAGTCGTCGATCTTCATGCCGCGTGCCAGGTAGTACTCGACGATCGTGAGGCCGTTGGACAGCGTGAAGGCGAGCTGGCTGATCGGGTTCGCGCCGGCTTCGGCGATGTGGTAGCCGGAGATCGACACCGAGTAGAAGTTGCGCACCTTGCGGTCGACGAAATACTGCTGGATGTCGCCCATCATGCGCAGCGCGAATTCGGTGCTGAAGATGCAGGTGTTCTGCGCCTGGTCTTCCTTGAGGATGTCGGCCTGCACGGTGCCGCGCACGGTGGAGAGCGTGGTCACCTTGATCTTCTCGTAGGTGTCGGCGTCGACGATCTGGTTGCCGGTAACGCCGAGCAGGCCGAGGCCGAGGCCGTTGTTGGTCGCCGGCAGATCGCCGTGGTAGCGCGGACGCTCGCGGCCTTCGAACAATTTGACGATCTTCTTCTCGGCTTCCGTCCAGCGCGCGGGATCTTCCTTCAGGTACTTCTCCACCTGCTGGTCGATCGCGGTGTTCATGAACATCGCGAGGATGATCGGCGCGGGGCCGTTGATCGTCATCGACACCGACGTCGTCGGCGCGCAGAGATCAAACCCCGAGTACAGCTTCTTCATGTCGTCCAGCGTCGGGATGTTGACGCCGGAGTTGCCGATCTTGCCGTAGATGTCCGGGCGCGGAGCCGGGTCCTCGCCGTAGAGCGTGACCGAGTCGAACGCGGTCGACAGGCGCGCGGCGGGCAGGCCCTGGCTCAAGTAATGGAAGCGGCGGTTAGTGCGCTCCGGCGTGCCCTCGCCGGCGAACATGCGGATCGGGTCCTCGCCGGTGCGGCGATACGGGTAGACGCCGCCGGTGTAGGGGTAGTAGCCGGGCAGGTTTTCCTTCTGCAGGAAGACCAGCAATTCGCCCCAGCTCTTGTAGGTCGGCGCGGCGATCTTCGGGATCTTCTGGTGCGAGAGCGATTCGCGGTAGTTCTCGACGCGGATCGCCTTGCCGCGGACTTCGTATTCGCCGACCTCGTCGGTGATCGACTTCAGGCGCGCCGGCCATTCGCGCAGCAGGCGCAGGGCATCGGAGTCGAGCGACTGGATGGCGTCGTTGTAGCGCTGGCGCAGGGTGAGGAGGCTGCGGTCCACCGGCTTTTCTCCCTCTCCCGCTTGCGGGAGNNCTTCTCCCGCAAGCGGGAGAAGGGACAGCAGCGCATCCGTGTCGTAAAGGTCCAATGCCTTTGGGAGTCTCGGATCTTCGAGATCGCGCAACGACTGCCAATACGCCTGCGCCCGATCGGCAATCTCCGCCTGCGACTCGATCCGCGCGTTGATCGCCCTTCCCTGCTCGGCGATCTCGGCGAGGTAGCGCACGCGGCTGCCCGGAATCAGCACCGTCGCGCGTGGCTCCTTCAGAGACGTATCGAGTTGCGGCTGCCAGTCGACGTGCGCGGTGGCGGCGAGCGAGAGCTTGTCGCGCAGCAGGCGGCACAGGTTCGTGAACATCCAGGTCACGCCCGGATCGTTGAACTGGCTGGCGATGGTCGGATAGACCGGGACGTCCTCGTCCTTGGTCTGGAACGCGACGCGGTTGCGTTTCCACTGCTTGCGCACGTCGCGCAGCGCGTCCTCGGCGCCACGCTTGTCGAACTTGTTCAGCACCACGAGCTCGGCGAAGTCGAGCATGTCGATCTTCTCGAGCTGGCTGGCCGCGCCGTAGTCGCTGGTCATCACGTACATCGGGAAATCGACGAGGTCGACGATCTCCGAGTCGCTCTGGCCGATGCCGGCGGTCTCGACGATGACGAGATCGTAGCCCTGCCCCTTCAGGAACGCGACGCAGTCCTTGAGCACGATGCTGGTCGCCGCGTGCTGGCGACGCGTCGCCATCGAGCGCATGAACACGCGATGGCTGCGCAGCGAATTCATGCGGATGCGGTCGCCGAGCAGCGCGCCGCCGGAACGGCGGCGGGTCGGGTCGACGGCGAGCACAGCGATGCGCATCTGCGGGAACGCGTGCAGGAAACGCAGCAGCATCTCGTCGACGACGGACGACTTGCCGGCACCGCCAGTACCCGTGATGCCGACGACGGGCGCACCGCGCCCGTGGGATTGGAGATTCGGGATTCGGGATTCGGAAGAACCAGCGGCCCACTGCTTGCGCAACTTCGCGAGTTCCGACTCGCTGAATTCCCCGTTCTCGATCGCACTCAACATGTGCCCGACGGCAATCTCGTCTCCGATGTCGACGAAGGCGGCTTGCGCGGCCTTTCTCGAATCCCGAACCTCCAATCCCAAATCCCGGTTGCGCGCCGCACGCGCGACCACGTCTTCGATCATTTCCACCAGACCCATCTTCATGCCGTCGTTCGGGTGGTAGATGCGCTCGACGCCGTAGGCTTCGAGTTCGCGGATTTCCTCCGGCGTGATCGTGCCGCCGCCGCCGCCGAACACGCGGATGTGGCCGGCGCCGCGCTCCTCGAGCATGTCGACCATGTACTTGAAGTACTCGACGTGGCCGCCCTGATAGCTCGACAGCGCGATCGCGTCGGCGTCTTCCTGCAACGCGGCGCGCACGACGTCCTCGACCGAGCGGTTGTGGCCGAGGTGGATCACCTCCGCGCCCTGCGCCTGGATCAGGCGCCGCATGATGTTGATGGCGGCGTCGTGGCCGTCGAACAGGCTGGCGGCGGTGACGAACCGCAGCGGCTTCTGCTCGATTGCGCTTTCGGGGGCGACGTGCGTGGCGGGTGTACTCATGGGCGCGCGATCCGGCTTGCTGGAACGAAACGCCTATTCTACGCGGCCAAGCGTCGCTTGCCGCGTGGCCTTCGCATCGGCGCCCTTCTTGCCTCGCCGCGGCGCCTGGCGGGAGGCCGACATTCCCGCGCACACGGGAGTCCATCGGCTTCGCGGCCGTTGAAGATCGAGGGCGCCCGATCTCCACCGGCCGCACAGAGGACAAGCAGGGACGTTTCGAAACTCGCCTGTGCGCCCCGAATCGGCGCGGCCGTTCAGGCGACGCCGAACGGCAACGCGAACGTCGACACCACGCGTTGGCCGACCTCGGCGCCGCCGAGGAAGCGCAGCGCGGCCTCGATCACGCCGGCATCGGCGAGGATGCGCTGGTGGCCCAGCCCGCTGGTGTTGAGCAACCGGGCGCCGGGCCAGTAGCGCGCATAGCGCTCGCCCTCTTCCCACGGCACCTCGCGGTCGTCGAGGTCGTGCACGACCAATGCCGGCGGCGCCAACGCGGGCGCGCGCCGCTGGATCTGGAACGATTCCAGATCGCGTCCGATTTCCGACTCGACGAGGACGCACATGCGCCGCGCGATCGACGGCGACATCCACAGCGCGCGCGTGAAGCGATGCGTCGCCGCGACGACGTCGGCCGGCGGCGCGATCAGCACCGCGCGGCCGATACGCGCTCCTTCGGACATCGCCAGTGCGGCCGCCGCCGCGCCGAAGGAATGTCCGACCACGGCGGCGGCCGGCCCGAAACGCTCGATCGCCGCGGCGATGTGCGCGGCGAAGTCGACCAGGTAGCCACGACCCGGCGCGCTGCGGCCGTGACCGGGCTGGTCGAACGCGACGACGGCGTAGCCCGCGGCACGCA